>NZ_AUJC01000032.1:0-1088 GCF_000424025.1 Clostridium paraputrificum AGR2156 | reverse complement strand
CCCATCTACTTTATAACTACCAAAATTCTTTAATGCTCTTTCCCTTGGAGGTAATAGTTCTATATTAGGATATATAGATTTCATAACTTTTTGCAATTCATAATACTTATCACTTGGATTTCCCCACTCTGTTAATATAGCATCATAATCATAAGAAGTAACTTGTGGTAAATCATTATTTCCTCTTGCAGAACACCCGTTCATAAATCCAAAGTTTGTCCCACCTCTAAACATGTAAAGATTAATACTTCCTATTTCAAGCATTTCCTTTACATCCTCAGCTAGATCAATTGCATCTCTTCGTATGATATCTTCTCCCCATCTATTAAACCATCCATCCCAATATTCCATACACATTACAGGCCATCTTTTGCCATTTTCTCTCATATAATCCTTTAGCACTTCACAGTTCTCTTTTGATTTAGATCCAAAATTTCCAGATACAAAAATATCATCTTCAATTAATGATCCAGATTCTAATGCCTCAATCCATGTACCATCAGAAGTAAAAAGCGGAACATCTATACCATTTTCCCTCATAATTGATGCTATAATTCTTAAATATTCCTTTTCATTACCATAAGAACCATATTCATTTTCAACTTGCATCATTAAAACAGGGCCGCCTTTAGTTACTTGATACTTAACTAATCTAGGCAGTAATTCATTATAATAATTTCTTACTTTATTAATAAACCTATCATCTGAACTTCTAAGCTTTATTTCCTTATCCTTTAAAAGCCATGCTGGAAGTCCACCAAATTCCCATTCAGCACATATATATGGCGTAGGCCTTAAAATAACATATAAGCCTATCTTTTCAGCAGTTTGTATAAACTTCTCTATATCTTTAATTCCTTGAAAATCAAATTTTCCTTCATATGGTTCATGAATATTCCAAGGAATGTACGTTTCAACTGTATTAAATCCAAGTGCTTTTAAGTTAAATAATGTATCTTCCCATTGAGAATAATGTATTCTAAAATAATGAACAGCGCCAGATAGAATTTTAAATTTAACATCATCTAAATAAAATTCTTCTCTTATTTGAAACTTAGCCATTAAACATTCTCCTTATTAGCCATTTT
>NZ_AUJC01000031.1:0-1241 GCF_000424025.1 Clostridium paraputrificum AGR2156 | reverse complement strand
TAAATGGTTATTTTACATAATGCAAGAGAAACCTTATATTTATATAATTTTATAAATAACAAGCTCTAAATCCTCTCTACATATTTACAAATAAATTGAATTTTTTATATTATTTACAATTTATTGTGGTTATTGTATAATATTAGCTGTAATAAATCTGCATATAAATTAAGGAGATGATTTTTTGAAAAGGTTTACTTTAGCATTGTGTACTATTTTCTTTATTTTCTTAGGTGCTACAAATGTTTTTGCCTATGAAAATACTCAAAAATTTGTACAACCTGAAAAGTTATTAACAACAGAAGAATTAACAAATTTCTTTACTGAAAATAATATTCCTAAAGAAAAACAAGAAATACTAATTTGGAAGTTAGATAATAATATTTTATGGGATTGTTATAATGATGAAAAACTAAAATTAGTTCCTGATGATTTTTCAACTATTGATATAGATGGAATTGATAAAGAAAAATATTTTAGATTTGAAGATGGTTCTTTTATAAAAATAAGTTTTTCTAAAGGTGATAAAGGTCAAGTTATAAAAAATACTGCTTCACCTGATGGTATAACACCTTATGGATATGGTACTCATTATAAAAATCATCTCGTATCCCGTTCTGCCGGAACAACAACTGCTAGTTTTTATGCTACTTTTTTTGTTTCAGATTATAACTCAAGTATGATTTATACTAAAGAAAATTCAGGCGGAGTATATAATAGTCCTTTCGGTGGATCAGTTTATGGATTCGGAGCTACTGGAAATCCATCAATGGAAATGATAAGAGAACGTGAATCTTATGGTCAAGCAGCAACATTTAGAATGTACTGGTTTACTCAAGCAACAGTTAGTGGAACTTGGGGGGGCGTAAGTGGATCAATAAGTCCTGGTGGAACTTGCAATCTATACTTATGCATAAAAGATAGCAAAGTCACAATTGCTTCAACCCCAGTAAGGTAATGCTATGAATAAGTTTAATAAGATAATTCTTGTTGCTGTAGTTATAGTATTATGTAGTATAGCTTTTTTTGCAGGGAAAATTCAAAAACCAGTTGTCTATAAATTTGATATTATTGACCAAGATTTAAAGCTTACCAATTATAATATTGTTAAATTTAATAATTATTATTATGTTCCAGAAACTTATTCTATTGAAAAGATAGACACTACAAAAAACATAACTAATTTATCATTTTTAGTTTATAATGAAGATGAGTTGATTACAGATTTTGTTTTTGATTTT
>NZ_AUJC01000030.1:0-2335 GCF_000424025.1 Clostridium paraputrificum AGR2156 | reverse complement strand
AAATGCATTTAACAAAAGTGCAATAGACCCTGTCATAACAACAGGCATAGTACCTATAAATGAGTCTCTAAGAGCTATTAAAAATTTTTGGTTACTCAATTTTGATGCAATTGGTAATAAGTATCTTTCGACATTTTCCATAATTTTATTCATTTTAAATCTCCTTATAATCATTATTTAAAAAAGATAAAATCGGTTCAATATTATCTTTTTTTTGTAGCTTTCCATCTATTACAAATTTTTCTTCTCTATCTTTTAATTCTTCAATTAAAAAATTTCTTAATTTATTTATAATATATTTATACCTTGCATTATTGCTTTCATCAATAAGTTCATTAGGATCATTCTTTAAATTGAACAACTGTTCTTTATTTTTAACAGGAAACCAGATATATTTCCACTCTTCAGTAACAATAAATTGACTAGAATATTCCCCGAAACTATGTTCTCCGTGAATGTAATCTCTAATAGAGTAATTAGAATCATATAAGCATTTTTTAAAACTTTTGCCATCAATATTATATACCCTTCCATTTTCACTTAAATCTATCAAACTAGGAAAAACATCTCTTAATTCGACTAATGATGTAATATTTCTTATATCACCTTTTAAAATATTGGATGGATCATATAAAACAAATGGAATGTGTATACTCCCTTGATAAGGATATGCCTTTCTAAAAAGATTATGTTCACCTAATTGATCCCCATGATCTGATAAAAATAAAATAATAGTATTTTTATCAAGTCTATGTTCTTTTAACGCAATTAGGAATCTACCAATTTGATGATCTATATGAGTAATAGAACCATAATAACCAGCTATTAACCTCTTTAACTCTATATTTTTAAGATTTCCTCTTGTAGCTATCGTAGATATTGGAACATCTTCTATAATCTGTTTCACCCAATCACCAATTTTTACATCTGGTAATTCAGTAATATTATTCATATACATATCAAAATAATATGGAGGTGGGTCTATAGGTGAATGCGGTCTTACAAAAGACATTTTCAAAAAAAATGGAACATCTTTATCTCTTTTCTTTAAAAACTCTATACCTTTTGTAACTACCCAATTCGTTGGATGTAGTTCTTCTTCATATTGCCAAGGTCTAGCTACCCACGAATTACAGTCTAGCCCATTATCCATTAAATCTACAAAAGAACCTTTTTTCTCTCTAAACCAAGTTAAATAATCATCTACATTTTCAAACTGTGCCCCATATTCTTTATCATATTTTCTTGAAAAATGCAAATACCCATCATGTAATTCAATGTGTTCAAAACCTAATCTATTTCTTTCAGGATATACATGCATTTTACCTATGCATTCTGTTTGATATCCCCTGTCAGTAAATTCTCTAGCTAAAGTATTTCTATACGTCCAAGGAACTCCATCCTTATACCCTATCCTTCCATGATGCTTTTGAGCTAATCCTGTCATTAATGCTGCTCTTGAAGCAATACATGTTGGTACAGCTGTATATGCATTTTTAAAATTATATCCATCTCTAACCATCATATCTAAATTAGGTGTTGAAATAATTTCATTGCCATTAGCACCTATACAATCATATCTCATTTGATCAACCATCATTAAAATAATATTGGGCTTTTTCAAAAAAATTCACCATCTTTCTCCATAAAGTTTTTAACTTTTTCAAAAACGCTTCAAGTAATCGTTTACTAAAAATTGAATAATTATTGCTACCATTTTAATATTAATTTATAGGTTTCATATTTTTTATAATTAAAATTGTAAATGCATTCTTGTCCCCCTTTCTTTATTTATAAATAATTATCAAAACACCGCTTTTTAATTAAAAAAAGTACTTTTTGATAATATATTATAATAATCAAATTATAATTCACAGAATTTACCTTGTCAATAAATAAATTATAATTTTTTCCTTTATTTGCAATTGATAATTAATTTAAGTTAATTACTTCCTATATAATTAAACTTTAATAAAAATATATTAATAAATACCCTAATAATTTAAGATTAAAGTAACTAAATACAAAATTAAATCTATATAAACTTCCATAACAAATATAAAAAAATATCCCCACATAAATTCAGACTAACTAAAGCCACTAACTTATTAAATAGTGGTATGGATTTGGTAACAGTTCAAAAATTGCTAGGCAACGAATCTCCAGAAACTACAGAAACGTATGCCATATTAAATCAAGAGATTGTTAAATATCAATATAAAAGATTAACTGAATAATTTAGAAGATATTAAAATTAATGGATTAAATCATAACATAGTTGTTAGACCTACAGAAAATGGTACTTATGAATTAATTAGTGGTGAAAGAAGATACA
>NZ_AUJC01000029.1:0-2657 GCF_000424025.1 Clostridium paraputrificum AGR2156 | reverse complement strand
TATATTTATTGCAATATGCATTATATTGCAATGGCTTTGATCCTAATGGCTTTGATGGCTCTTTTGGAAATGGTGCCAAAAGCGCTGTGACAAACTTCCAAACTTTTTCTTGCCTATCAGTTGATGGGGTTGCAGGAATGCAAACTTGGGCATCACTATTAGTAAGTACAGGAGATAATAGTAGAAAAGGAACTATGTGTGACTGTGCTACAAGAATTACTGATGCTAAGGCTAAAACGTTAAAAAACAATGGGTATATCTCTGTTGGTAGATATTTAACAGGAAAATTTAAAATGTCCCAAACTGAAATACAAACTATTTTATCAAATGGTTTAAGAATATTCCCTATATTTGAAACTGGTGGATATCAACTATCATATTTTACTCCATATCAAGGTAATGTAGATGCTAAAGCAGCTATTGCAGCAGCTCACGATTTTGGATTTGATGCCAACACAATAATATATTTTACTGTTGATTTTGACGCATTAGATATTGACATAACCACATCAATATTACCTTACTTTAGTGAAATTTTTGAAGTATTTAAAAGAACTCAAACTAAATATAAAATAGGTATATATGCTCCTAGACATGTATGTAGTAGGGTATCAGAAGCCGGTATATCATGTAGTAGCTTTGTATGTGATATGTCATCAGGATTTAGCGGTAACCTTGGATATCCATTACCAAAGAACTGGGCAATTGATCAAATATCAACTATTACTATAGGATCTGGTGAAGGCCAAATAGAAATAGATAACAATATAAGCTCAGGTAAAGATATGGGTGTAGCTTCTATAAATCCTGGAAATAATGCTAACGGTATCGAAGATACTTATCCTGCTCCAGATAATTCAAATAAAGAACCATCACTACCATCATCAGATTACTATAACTTTGAGCATATTGTTATATCTGGATATGAAGGAGATGTAGACCGTTTTAAATACAATTTTATTGAAACTGCCTTAAAAAGAATTAATTATATTGCTAATTGGAAAAAAAGTTTGCCTATCAATTCAAAATATTCAAAAGACACAATCTCATGGATAATCGAAAGTAACTCTTATAGTGACTCTGATAAAGAAAACTTTAAAACAGCCATATCTTCCATAGCAGATACTAAGATTATATTTATAAAGGATAAAAATGAATTGATTAATTATTTTAATACAGCCTCACCATCTGGTAATTCTACAAGAAAACAACAAATAGCAGAAATTACATGGTTTGGACATGGCTTTGCAGAAATATCTAATGATGATAATACTATAGCAGAAAGTACACCATTCTTAGCCTTTGGTAAAGATTTCCATACAAATTTAGATCATAGATTTAGACTATCTGATATCAATAAGTTAAATAAAAGTTCCTTTAAATTAGATTTCTTGCTTTCTCCTGTAGATTATAAAACACAATTTTATACTTGTAATACAGGTACTGGAGAAACAAATAGTTTTGCATATAACTGGTATAAACATTTAAATGCTTCTGTTAAAGCATGTGTAAACAGAACTGATTATAATGAAATAATGGTCAAACAACCAAAAGAATTACACCCTATGGAATGGGCTGAAAGTAAAAAATTAAGAAAAGATTATGGATTCTGTATAGCTGGATCTAAAAGATATCCTATTCCAGATGAAGATGCTAGATGGGTTTATTGGAAATAAATAAAAAGAAAGTCTTTTTAGACTTTCTTTTTATTTATTTTAATTAATTTAACAGCACATATAATTATTGATATTATGGATAAAACAAAAATTATTCCATATAATTTTGATATTTTTTCATCCCATATATAAGTTTCAATTATCATGGTATTTGATGATGACCAATTTTCTATTTGAAACATCCTTTTTCCATTAGCACTTTCTACTACACTTCCATAAATATTAATTTTATTTCCTGGCAATCCATATTTTATACTGGTAATTTCATTAGTAATCTTATCAAGTCCAATTAACCGATTACCAACTTCCATTCCCTTCTCTAAATTTAGCTCTTCACATCTTTCAGTTAATACTAATCCATCTTGAGAAGAATATTTAGTTTTAATTTCTATATAATTTGGCTCCGAAAAAAATAATGGATGTCTATACGGAAATAAAGGAAAAAATATTATTAAAAAAAATAATACTATCATTGTTACTAACACGTTTTTCTGTACTTTTTTTTTGTTTTTATACATTACGCATTTTCCTCCAATACACTTTTATATTTAGCCATCATTTCTCACTTCATATTAGTAATTTAAAACACCCATATAACTTCATATAATTAAAAATTTATAAATACATTATAGCATTATTTTATAAAAGGTAAATTCAATGAAAATTAGAACTATATATTTATATAAAAAAGGAATAGCATTAATATGCTATTCCTTTTTTACTAATTCACTTAGTAATAAATCTTCTACCACAACATATACATACCGAAATAAAATAATTTATTTGTTTTCTTTTAGTGCACTTACATTGTTTCATAAAATCACCTTCAATTCATATCTCTATAATCTAAAATTACTTTTGAATATTTCTTTATACACAATTTCGCTAAAAGTATCTTTAGTGAAAATTAAAACTAAATATTATAATAAAAATATGTGAAATTATAATATTTATTGAGGTGATTTTTATGATTCTAAAAAA
>NZ_AUJC01000028.1:0-2796 GCF_000424025.1 Clostridium paraputrificum AGR2156 | reverse complement strand
CTTAACTTTATGAACCGTTAGCTTTAGGTGCTGGAATAGCTTCCATAAAGATAACTATATAATTAATTCTTTAAATTTTTAAAGTAATAGTACAATTAATAGAATTGTCAGTTTTAAATTTTAAGAAATTTCTAAAGTAATAGATTTTTGTATCATTTGTATTATATCCAAACAAATTTAATACTCTGAAACAAAGAGTGATTTTCATATTTTAACGTTACATCATTTGTAACTTTAAAATAAGTTTAATAATAATTTATAGATGCTATAAATGTACGAAGAGTACTATGATAAATGATATATTATAGAAAATTTAGATGTGAAAAATATTTTAATAACTTTTTTAGAAGATAATAAAAGAGAATAACTAGATTATTCAAAGAAGTAGAAAAATTAGATTATGAATATGATAGGTGAATGCTAATAGGCTAGAAACAGAAATAAGAGAGCGAAAAATATGATAAATAATTCTAAGAACTTATAAAAAGAATCTATAATGAAAAATAGAACAGTTAGAAAGATTTTTGGAAATTGATATTATTTTTTATTAAATTTTATCTTAAAAGAAAATATAAATAAAAAACAGTTATATAGCAGAACTATACTAAATCTAAGAAGATAAATAGTAGAATATAAAAAAGTATTTCAAACTAGTTATTGGAAATCAATTTTTTTACGGGAAATAATATTATATCAAAAAATAGAAAAAATTACAGTCTTTAAAAGTAAGATGTTTTAATGTAAAATTTAACCATAATTAATGTAGTGTTTAATAGTATAACTACTTATTAATATGGAGGAGAAAGTATTTGAATGAGAAAAAATTATTTAGTTAAGCAACATGATATTACAGATTGTGCAGCAGCTGTAAATGGAATTTTATCAGCGCTTGTTTCTACAGTTGCAAGTGCACTTCTTCCAGCAACTGCATCACTTAATAAATGGGCAACTACTATTTATAATACATTGGCAACCACATTAATTAAAGAAAAAGCTAAACAATTGGATGCTGAAGATGGTGTGATTTATGGTTGGTTAACTGTTAAATGGGCAGGTAAATATGTAACAGAGTATAATCCATATCCACCAAATAGTTATCAAGGGGCTATGTTCTAAGTTGAAAATATCTATAATTTTATCATTATAATAAGAGCTTATTTTTAAGTATATAATAAAAATGGGGGGAGGGAGAATATATGAAATGTCCAGAGTGTAAAAGTAAGTTTACTTTTACAGAAAGATTTAAATTAGCTGCTACCAATAATCAAAGAATAGTTTGTTCTAGATGTAAAAATACATTTAAAAAAGATGGTAATTTTAATATATTTGATTTTATTGTTGGATTAATTTTAAATATAAGTACTGTAATAATATTTATTACTTTATCAAACATTAATATGTATATAACTGTTTGTTTAGCAATGATCTTGGGATTAGGCGCTGATTATGCTTATTTATTTTTTATTCAAAATATTAGGAAGTACAAAAAAATAAAGTGATTAATATAATAACAGAATTATTAAATATAAGAAGTAAAAAAGGTGAAATAGTTCCAGGAAACTGGAACTATTTTTTGTGAAATTTAATATTAAAAAATCTATAGAAGTAGAAAAAATGTAATAAAATGGATTGTTCAGTGAAACTATACAAAGTAGTGATAGTGCGGTAAATGAAAATTAAATAGTACGGTATTTACAAAATATGTTATAATTAATTCGTAATTGTAATATAATATTACTTAAATAGAGAGATTAAGTAAAATTCATAGACGGAGTTTGGAATATAAATCAAAGTTGCAAATCTCAGAAGTTTTTAAATTATAATTTAGGAAGTGAAATTATATTAAAAATAGCAACTATATTATTTTTAATAAAAAGGAGTAGGGTATGAAAGTTTGTAGTAAGTGTAATGCTAAAATTAATTTTAAAAACATACTAAAATCAACTTATAAAAGAGATGGAGTAATAGAATGTAATAAGTGTGGTACTAAATTTAAAGTAAAAGGATATTTTTTTATTGTGATAATTCTTATTATTTTAAGTTCTATTACTATAAGCTATTTAACTATATATTATCCAACTACATTAATAAATAATATTATAAGAGGTGCGATAACTTTGACTGCTGTCATTTTGTTATACTTTGAACTTGCACTTTTACTTCCATGGAAAGAACAGTAGAAATAATATATTTATTCATATTTTTTATGATTTATTAAAAAAAATTAATAAAATAAATTAAATATTAAATTATTATGAAAATACCGTATTATTCAAAAAGAATATGCGGTATTTTTTATGTCGCAATACTAAGAAAGTGTGACATAAGTGTTTTGTAGAAATTGAATATTATGGTGTTGCAAAATAGCCGCTCATATAGTCACTTACTTCATCAAATTTTTAAACTTTGTGTAAATTAATATAAGTTTTCCACCTGTATTTCCCATATATCTATTATTTCCCCAATTTCCACATTCATTATATCTAACAATAGTATTCATGTTTATACCTTCTTTCATAGTTTATCGTTATGTAAAATTTCTTGTAAAAGTGCCCCAGGGGACACTTTTTAATATTCCTCGGGAAGTAATACTGTTATTATTAATGTGCCAATAGTGCAATCATAATCACTCATAATCCAAAATTTAATATCAAATGAATTATATACACCCATAAATCGTTCATTTTTTTTAGCGTTTTCAGATTTAAGAAGTTCATATTGAAATATTTTATCTTCTTTAGATAATTCGCCCCAATCATTACGACAAAATCTCATTAATGCACCTAAAACATCACT
>NZ_AUJC01000027.1:0-2767 GCF_000424025.1 Clostridium paraputrificum AGR2156 | reverse complement strand
ACTTTATATTATATGGGAGTTGTATATGTATTTTGATAAGTGAAAATAACTAAAAGTGCTTATCAGAATCCATGTTTTTTTATTTTGAAAATATAGACTTCATAAGGATTTTTTATTTAAAAATTAAGATGAATTTATTAAAGATAAGTGATAAAAAAAGATGGGTTTGGAGTGTGTCAAAAGGTGGGTTTTTAATGGGTTTGTCACTTAAAAAGTGGGGGCGTAATTTTGTTAGGCGTTGCCTAACCCCACAAAGGATTTGGGGGCAAAAATCCCTTATGCTCTTCAAAAAAATTAGAGAAGAAAATTAACTTGTAGTTTTAAAGAAAAATTAGAATTATTTTTAATAAATAGTATGTAAGTAATAGTATTTGTTTTAACTTTTTTAAATTCAAATTTAACATCTCCTTTTTTTATATTTCAAACGTATATAAATTGGAGATATTAAAATTTAGGGTTAAAACTTGCTGAAATTTTTTATAAAAATAGGTTGTAATTATAGTGGAAATTTATAAAGTTTAATAAAATAAAAATTTTTATATTTTAATGAATTTATATACTAGTTTTTTATTGATTTGGAGGAGTAAGTGTATTTTGCAAGCATTGACTATGGTCGGACTGGCCGACCATAGTCATATTGTTAGGAAAGTTTCCTAAGACCTTTTTAGTTATTTATCGTTAAATTTCGTTATACAAGATTAATAAAGTAAAGTATTTTAAATAGATAAATTATAATGTTCATTATAATTCGTTATAAGTAATTATTTATCATTAAAAACAAAAAGTAATATTTCGCGTAGGGATACGCGAAATATTACTTTTTGTTTTTTTTATTTAGAAATACTAAACTAAATTCTTTGATTTTACAAAATTTCATGCCTTACAAATGGCATAAAACCGTTAGGATCTTCGACTTCGCAAAAATTCGATTTAGCGAAGTTGAAATCTAATCAGTAATACTTTCAATAAAGTTTTTATATTGTTCTTCAGAATTGAAAATATTATTTGGGATCAGAATAGGATATAGAGTTTTTACAAACTTACGAGATTTTTTTGGCGATATTAAAATGAAAGTTATTTTATTTAATTTTACAATTTCTAGTATTGTTATATCAGGATTTTTTGTTAGTTGTATACTTTTCGTATTATTATTCCAATAATACGAGGTATCTATTTTTTCAATAATTTGTTCACTATTTGAAATAATAGATTTTTTTAATCCATGTAATGATAATTTTGGAAATAGAAAAAACGAGGTTATAGTTAAAATAGCCCAAGTTAAAAAAGGTTTAATATATGAATCTTTCCATAGCATTTTTGTGGAAAATAACAATAATAAATAGCAAATTACTAAAAGAATAAAAAGATAGTAAATGAAATTAGTTTTATTCTTATTTACTATCTTTTTTAGAGTTAGATTATTGTTTATAAAATTATCAATATCATCTAGATATAGTGTATTATTTGAACTGTATTTATAGACCATAGTATACCTCCCAGTAATAATAGTTTATTACTAAGATTATACAATATATTTTAAAAAAAATGAATTATTTTATTGGGCCATAGCTGGGAGTAATGATAAGGCATACCATTGTCCAAAATATATACCACCAGCTACAGCTGCAGTTATTAATGCAAATGTTATGATAGACTCTGCTGTAAAGATCTTTCTAGATGTAGAAGGGCTACTAGATACAACAGGAACTTTTACTGATGATAGAGCATATTTCATATCTATAGTAAGTATAAGAGAAACATAAACGGATGTATTTTCAATAGTTCTTTTATGCTCAAGTGTCATTATAGTAGTATTAGTATTAGGAATAGCTTCGATTTTATATGTTAATAATTCGTTTGAATTAAGTTTGAAGTTCATTGATAAAAATGTATTTAGTAACATTTGTTGTGTGAAATTAAATTTTACGCCTGCACTTGCAAATTTGCTTATAGCAGTTGCAGAAAGACTCTTAAAGTCACTTGAATTTACAGATAATTGTTTTCCAGTCATACCTATATAAGTACTTCTAGAAATTTTAGCTTTTACTGTTATTGATGGAAATAAAGAAATTAACATTGGAGATGTTTCTGCCTCAAATTCTGTAAATGTTACTGTGTTTCCGGCAAACATACCAGAGTTACCAGCTGTACTTAAAATTCTATTAGCTTTAGCTAAAGATAAGGCAGAAGAACTGAATAATTTATTCCAAGTTATAGGTCCACAAGAGCCATCTTGAGTTAAACCATTCTTAGCTTGAAATGCTTTTACAGAATTTTGTGATATATTTCCGAAAGCTCCATCAACAGCTACAGTAAAATATCCTAAATCCTTCAAACGTTGTTGCATTTTTCTAATATCAGTACCATGTTTCATAGGATTTGTCTTATTTAAATAAAATAATCTATTCCAAGTAGCTGGGCCACAAGAACCATCTTGTGAAAGACCTGTATCAGCTTGAAATTTTATAATAGCTTGTTTAGTAGCAGGACCAAAAGAACTGTCTATAGAACCAGTATAGAATCCAATTTGAGAAAGTCTTGTTTGTACTTCTTTTACGTCATTACCTTTCATAGTAGGGTTTGTAAGATATAAAGGCCTAGTATAAGCCATAAAAATCATCTCCTTTTTAATTAAATAGTTTTTGTTTAAGTTAGCTAACTATAAATTAAAGGATTTTAAGCGAAGAAATGTAAACCTAAATTAAAAGTTTAATTTATTTTTTATTTCAGAAACATCAGAATGAATTAAATCAAATTTTTCTGTTAG
>NZ_AUJC01000026.1:0-3812 GCF_000424025.1 Clostridium paraputrificum AGR2156 | reverse complement strand
TCCTTCCCATACCGAACAGGAAAGTTAAGCTCTATAGCGCCGATGGTACTGCATGGGAGACTGTGTGGGAGAGTAGGACGTTGCCAAGTAATATGCGCTATTAGCTCAGTTGGTAGAGCACCTGACTCTTAATCAGGGTGTCCCGGGTTCGAATCCCTGATGGCGCACCAAAAACCTTAGAATAATATTCTAAGGTTTTTTTGTATAATAAATTAATAAATAACAAATGAGAAGTGAGGGATAAACATGTCTTTTAAAAACAAGAAAGTAGGAATTGTTGGAACTGGATTAGTTGGGTCAAGTACAGCTTTTAGTCTCATAACTCAAGGTGTGTGTGATAATATTTTAATGATAGACATTAATGAAGAAAAAGCAAAAGGGGAAGTAATGGACCTACAACATTGTATAGAATACTTAAATAAGAATACAAAGATTGAAGTAGGCAGTTATGATATGTGTAGCGATGTTGATGTTGTGGTAATAACAGCAGGAGCACCTCCTAAAAAGGGTCAAACAAGATTAGACACATTAGAACTTTCAGCTAAAATAGTAGAATCTATAGTTAACCCTATAATGAAGAGTGGTTTTAAGGGACACTTTGTTGTAGCATCAAACCCAGCAGATATAATAGCTTATTATGTTTACAGATTATCTGGATTAGATAAAAGTCATGTTATAGGAACTGGAACATCTGTAGATTCTGCAAGATTAAAAAACTTCATTGGAGATTTATTTAATGTAGATCCTAGAAGCGTTCAAGCATATTCAATGGGGGAACATGGAGATTCTCAAATGGTACCTTGGTCTCATGTATATATAGGAGGAAAACCATTTTTAAAGGTAGTTGAAGATAATAAGCAAAGGTTTGGAGACATAGACTTAGATAAGCTGGTTTTAGATACTGCAAAAGCAGGATGGGAAGTATATAATAGAAAAGGCACTACCTATTACGGAATTGCAACGGCTATAGTAGCTATTATAAAGGCTATATTAAACGATGAGAATAAGATAATGCCTGTATCAGCCTTTTTAGATGGAGAGTACAATCAGAAAGATATATATGCTGGGGTACCGGCTGTATTAAATAAATCAGGAATAAAAGAAATTGTAGAAATAGATATGACAGATAGAGAATATGATAAATTTACTGATTCATGTGATGTAATAAGAGAATACATTTCTAAACTAAAATAACCATAAATAGACAAAGTATGGTAATAACTAGGGTTATTACTATACTATTTTTAAATTTTATATAAAAAGTTATTGACTTACTTAACTAATCCATATATAATTAGGACTTGTTGAGGCAAGAATTATTGCTTAAAAAAATCTGGTGATGATGGCATAGAGGAAACACTCCTTCCCATACCGAACAGGAAAGTTAAGCTCTATAGCGCCAATGGTACTGCATGGGAAACCGTGTGGGAGAGTAGGACGTTGCCAGGTAATATGATCTACTAGCTCAGTCGGTAGAGCACTTGACTTTTAATCAAGGTGTCCGGGGTTCGATTCCCCGGTAGGTCACCAAAGGGTCACTTCACGATGAAGTATTCTCTAATAAGAACTTGCTTAGCATTATATATAAAAAGGGTTTTACAAATGTAAAATCCTTTTTTTTATTAATTATTTTTAAATAGTGATAAAATATCATTTTTTGAGAAAATAAGAAACTTCTTTATACTAGCTAAGTCTTCCTTAAAAGAAGTATTATCATCTTCAGTTAAGTACCCGCTTATTACAATTGATATTATGAAGAATAGTATACCAAGATTAATATAAATATCTTTTATATCTGCAATAAATAAATTGCTAATACCAATAAAGTCTAAACTTCCTCCATAGAAGATTTTATCTATTAAGGAACATAAAGATCCGCTAAATATAAATAGAAAACACATATCTCCGTAAAAACTATTATTCCCCTTAGAAAGATAGTATCTATATAGTTCAAAGAATAAAACGATAGCAATGAAGTTTACAAAAATAAGTAAAGGAAAGCTTATGCCAGTACTAAATCTCGCATTAAGCCAAGAGCCATCTGTATTAATAATAGGATTAAAGCTTAAAAAACCTTTAATTATATCTATATAGTCTTCAAAGAAGAAAAATTTTATTATTAATTTAATCCCCTGGTCTATTACCATTAATATAGAAAAGATAATAATTATTGTTTTACATTTAAATCCCTGAGGATATTTTTGACTAAGTTTATAGAAATAGAAACCTACTAAAGCAAATAGAATGATAAGAGCTATGTTCCCAATTATGGTAGGTAAATCTTTTACTCTACCAGTTAGTATTTCAAATAAAAAGTATACACTCCACATTAATGGAAGAATACTAATAGTAAGATATTTTAAGTTCTTCATTTAGACCTCCAAGTTTTAAGTATTCAAGTATATTTAAAGTTTAACATAAGGAGTTAGAAAATTCACTATAAATGGGTTTTAAGGTATAATTGAATTTGAGTATAAAAGAAAACTACGAAAGAGGGAATGAGAATGTTAACAATTTTTGCAGTTTCAGATTCAATTGGCGAAACAGCTAATCAAGTAGCCGTAGCAGCTGCAAGTCAATTTGGAAAAGAGGTAGAAGTAAGAAGGATTCCATATGTAAAAACATTAGAGGACGTAGAAGATGTTATCAGTTTAGTTTCAGAATGTGAGAAGGCAATGATAATATCAACAGTAATTACTGTTAATGTAAGAGAATATTTAACAGAGAAAGCTATTGCAAAAAATATATTTGTAATTAATGTATTAGGGCCTATAATAAATGTAGCGTCTACTTTATTGAATGAAGTTCCCAATTATAATCCTGGGGCTATGTGGAATACTGATGAGGAATACTTTAAGAGAATAGAAGCTATGGAATTTGCTATGCAGTATGATGATAGTAAGGATTATAGAGGACTAAAGAATGCTGATGTAGTTCTTGTAGGGTTATCAAGAACATCAAAAACACCTTTATGTATGTATTTAGCTAACAAAGGGTTAAAAGCTATTAATATTCCATTAGTACCTGAGGTTGGTGTACCAGATGAGTTGTTTGAAATAGACAAAAAGAAAATATTTGGTCTTACTATAAATCCACTACAGCTAATAGAGATAAGAAAACGAAGACTAGATAAGTTTCATAGAATTTCCTCTGATATCGAATATGCAGGAGATGCAAGAGTGCTAGAAGAATTTGATTTTGCAGATAGAATAATTAAGAGGATAGGATGTAAAACAATAGATGTAACACAAAGAGCAATAGAGGATACTGCGCTGATAATATTAGAATCACTAGGACGCAAAAATAATAATTAACATATAATGGGGAAAAGATGCATTAATGCATCTTTTTTGTTTTATAGGACATTAATGTTATTGAAGACTTATACTAAAAAATATTATATTATCATCATTAATAACTTCATTAATAAAGAATAAAGTTGAGGGGGTAACAGTAATCTTAGAAATTTCTATATATTAAGGTTAACATAACTCACCAGGGATCTATATATTTAAGTACATAATAGAAAGATTACAAGACTTATTCAATAAACTATACCAGGTGTATCTACATATGTAGAATTTTGAATTATTGAGAATTAACTAGAAAATAAGAATTATATTAGTATAATAACTGTAAAATGATAATAAGAATAAAAAGAATATGATAATATAAAACACGTCGCTGATACGAAATATGTAAACAACAAAAAATGAAAAAAGTTGTTGACAAGATTTCGACAAGGTGATAAGATAAAAAAGTCGCTTGAGTGCGACACACAGATTGGTCTTTGAAAATTGAACAGAATATAA
>NZ_AUJC01000025.1:0-4909 GCF_000424025.1 Clostridium paraputrificum AGR2156 | reverse complement strand
TTAAATTCACTATATTTTTTGAAATAAGGCAAATATTCAATGTAAAGTATGAAAAAAATAGGGGGATTATATGAGTTATTTGGTTTGTCATTTTGAAAAATATAAATCAGCAAATGTATTTGGAATTCAAAAACATAATCAGAGAGAGAATGAGAATTATAGTAATAAGGATGTAGATAAAGCGAAAACGCCTCTAAATTACGATTTAATTAATCAAAGCAATATAAACTACCTTAGAAAAATAAAAAGGCTTATAGAGGCTAATAGAGCCTCACAGAGGGCAATAAGAAAAGATGCTGTTGTTTATTGTGAATGTATTATATCTTCAGATAGCAGTTTTTTTGAAAATTTATCCTTAAGTAAACAAAAAGCTTTCTTTGAAGAAAGCTTAAATTATATAAAAAATAAAGTTGGAGAAAAGAATATTATTTCTGCAACAGTACACCTTGATGAAACAACTCCTCATATGCACTTAGGATTTGTGCCATTAATAGAAAATTCTTTATCAGCAAAGAAATTAATTAACAGGCAATTCCTGAAAGAAGTTCAGGATCAGTTACCGAATGTATTAAAAAATAAAGGATTTGATATAGAAAGAGGAACGGAAGGAAGTAAGACAAAACATAAAGAAACTAAAGAGTTTAAGGTTAAGTTAGAAAAAGATGTTAAAAGATTAGAAAAGCAATTAGATGACCTAACTAATAAAGTTAATGAGAAAACTTTAGAATTTGATAAAATGACTAAAACATTAGATGAAAATAGTCTTGTTATGTATCAGATAGAAAAAATGAAATCAGAGCCAGTTTTGTTTTCAAACAAAGTCAAAATAAATAAAGATGACTTTGAAAAATTAAAAGATAGTGCTTTAAAAGCATATTCCCAACATAGCTTATATGCAACAGTTCTTAAGCAATTAGAGGAATTAAAAAAAGATAGGGACCGTTATAAAAATGAGCTGAAAGAAAATGAAAAAAAGAGATATTATGAATATGCAAAATTGAAATCTGAACTTGATAAGTTGAAGGAAAGTAATAAAGAAATTATAGATAAAAAAGAATTTGAAAACATAATGTTAAAATCAGCAATTTTAAAGAGAGATAAATTTATAGAAAAAGTAGGTTTGGAAAAATCATTTGATAAATTTATTGAAAAAGAAAATAAAAAAGACTTTGAAAAAATAGTTCTAAAAAATTCAAAAAATAAATCTAAAATTTATGATTTAGAAATATAAAAAATGGGGTGTTTTTACCCCATTTTTTTACTCAATTTTTTGTTAAAAAAATTGAGTTTCTTCCTTCTTGATACTATAGGTAACTATTTCGATTTAATAAAAACACCCTAGAGCCGTTGAAAACTCTAGGGTTAAATGAAAAAAACTTGCTTTTTTTTGTATACTAATTTATAATTTTTAGTGTTCAGATAAAAACAATAAATTAAATACCTTTGGAGCAAGATTTATTTCATGTGATGATATTCTGTTTCACTAATAAATTGTTCCTTTGGTGAAAGGAATATTTACTATGGATAATAATATCAAAAATCATGAAAAAAATCAACAAGCAAATAATGACATATTAAGAAAGTGTACTGATAAGAAACTAAAAAACCCAAAATTCAGTAATTACATAGAACCATTAATATCAAAGAAAATGTTAACTTTAATAAATGACTGTGGGAGTTTTTTAGAATTCTTAGCAGATTGTGAGATGGAGAATAAGAAATTGAATAAGGGAAGTTTCTGTAAAAATAGATTTTGCCCTATGTGCAGTTGGAGAATAGCTTGTAAAGATAGTCTTGAAATAAGTATTCTTATGGAGCATTTGAGAAAAGAAGAAGATAAGGAATTTATATTCTTAACATTAACAACTCCAAATGTTAAAGCTGAAGATTTAGAGCAAGAAATAAAAAGATATAATAAAGCCTTTAAGAAACTTATGGAACGTAAGGAAGTTAAAGCTATAGTTAAAGGTTACATAAGAAAATTAGAGGTAACATATCAAAAAGAGAAATATATAACCAAAGAGCTTTGGAAAATAAAGAAGGATTATTACTTAAAAAGGGGATTGTTAATAGGTGATTTAGAGCCTAATTATGATACTTATAATCCTCATTTTCATGCAGTTATAGCGGTTGATAAAAGTTACTTTAAATCAAGAAATTATATATCTCGTGAAAGATGGCTTAAATTATGGCAACTATCAACTGGAGATGATTTAATAACTCAAGTTGATGTAAGAAAGGCAACTATAGGAGATTATAAAGAGGTTTATGAGTTAGCTAAGTATTCAGCTAAAGATAGTGATTATCTAATGTCTAAACCAGTATTTGAAACATTCTATAAGGCATTAAAGGGAAAGCAAGTGTTGGTCTTTGGTGGATTATTTAAAGATGCTCATAAGATGTACAAGCTAGGTGAATTAGATGTTTATAAAAAGCATAATGAAATAGAGTATGTGTACAAGCTTTATTTTAATTGGTTTAAGAAAGAATATGAGAATACAAGAGTTATTGAATTAACTGAAGATGAGAAGAAAAAAATAAATAAGAAATTAATAGATGAGATAGAAGTAGAATAGAATATTCGTCTATCTCATCTATATTTTTATTGAAAAAATGTTATAAAAAAGTGAATATTGCTCCGATAACAAACATAATTAAACTACTCTCTTATTTTATCGAGTTTAAATTTTTTCAATATATAGAAGCCAATAAAAGAACCTAATACATTTAAAATAATATCATTTATGTCTGTTATTCTTGTGTTTTCAGATATAGAAAGTATGTATTCAATGAGCTGTATTGTTTCTATAGAACAAGATATTATAAGCGAAGTTATAAGCATTGATTTTAGGTTTTTTAATTCTTTAAAAATATATGGAGTTATTAATCCAAATGGTAGAAATAATAATATATTTCCTAATATATTTTTTAGCATTAAAAAAATAGATCCATTATCTATTAATGGAATTATTGGAGTTAAATTTATTGGTAGATATTCAAGATTTAATTTGTATGATTCATGTGATATAACATCCATTGAAATTGGTAATAGTGTTACTCTAATTAATAAAATTATATATATAGCAAAGCAATTTATTATAATTTCATTTTTAAATTCAATTTTTTTACAAGTTATTTTTAAGAAAATAAACCTTAGAAATAACCATAGTAAGATTAAAAATACCATAAAATCCTCCTTTTGACAAAAAATGTTGAAATGGTTTTTATTATATAATAATATAAAATTAAGATACTTTAGAAATTATTTCAAGTATATTTTTATTTTATTAAGGGGGATTTCAAAATGAAAAAAGTAAAATTTAACAAGATTATTTGTTTATTTTTATGTTTGTTTTTAACTTTTTTTATGACGCCACAAAATGCTTATGCAGATTCAGGAACAGAAATGAATGCAACTATTGATGCATTTCATGGACGCGGTTATGTTAATGGAGGTCTGAAATATGATTTAACTCCTGGAAATGTTAGTTTAGTATTTCATGATACTGAAAAGCTTATAAATGGAACGTATGTTGAAATAAGTGGATTGAAAATTAAAGTAACGTTAAAAGATTCATCGGGAAGAAGTTGGGGAACTGTAACTCAAAATCCTAGTGAAAATTCTGTTTATAGGTTTAAAATTGAGAATTCTGGAAAATATAAATTGACTGTTGAAATTTTAAATGGAAGTGGACGATATAGATTGAGGGCAGTAATGCATGATCATTATTATTAGAATTGTTAAGATTCTTCATCTTGTTTGAATAAAAAAAAGCTTTTAATAAATAGGTTATTGATGTGTACACAGAGAAGGAGAAGAGCTCCTTCTCTTTTTTATTTGTGTCTACAAAGAAATGACAATTTTTTAAGTGTTATTGTGTTAGTGTTGAATGTAGCAACAAATAAAAATGGGAGATGATTTTGTGGCTACAGAAGTAGTAAAAGAAGAAGTTATAAGGGTTAGAATAGATAAGGAACTAAAAGAAAGATTTAGAGAAATATGTGACAACAAAAACATTACTATGAGTAAATTTATAATTAATGTTATTGAAAATGAAGTAGAGAGATATGAGTTTAATCTCAAAAAAGAGAAGTTAATTGAAAAGAGAATTGAAGAAACAGAAAAGAGATTACAAAAACTAAAAGAAAAATTAAATGTGTAACAATAGGTGTTACAGTAGGGGTAACATATGGTGTTACAAAAATAAAGTACTATGTGGTTATGTAACACCCTTTAAAGTGGCAATAGTAGTGGTAATAATACTGGTAATTAAAGTGGTAATAAATATTGATTATATCGGCATTAAATTACCATATGTGAGTGTAATTAGATAAATACTTTGTAATGATTTTATTCCCATAAAGCTAATGGGGTATATATTTAATATATAAATATATACCTGGAGAATATAGAGAAGAAATTGAAATGCAATCAAGGTGGAGATTTTAAAAAATTTTATGAGTGCTGCAACGCAGATCCGAAATAAAAATTTTTAAAATACTACCTTGATGGAATGGAAATGTGAATACTGGAGCAACGAAGTTGCACTCCCTAAAAGGAGGGCAACTTCTTGGCATACGCCGAGTACCGTCGGAGACATATAAAAATTTTGGTCGAACTTTTTTAAAAGGTCGTGGGTGAGGCGATAGCCGAGGGCAAAGCCCTTAAACCTCGTAGAGCGAACTATTTACGAAGTAAAGTATAGTGAGTTATACTTTACATGGAAGATTTGCCGTATAAAAGAGTGTTTTGACCCATGAAAAACCCATTAATATACACTGATTATACATTCAAAAATACACTAATCATACACTTAAATTCACTATATTTTTTGAAATAAGGCAAATATTCAATGTAAAGTATGAAAAAAATAGGGGGATTATATGAGTTATTTGGTTTGTCATTTTG
>NZ_AUJC01000024.1:0-5226 GCF_000424025.1 Clostridium paraputrificum AGR2156 | reverse complement strand
AGAATACCTCCTTGCAAAGTTCTCTGTAGTTTTGACTAGCCCTAGCTTTCTTAAAAGAGAATACAACAGGACTTTCATTAAATGTACTTTCAACAACTTTAACATTTTGTTTTATTGTAGATTTGAACATTTTATCTCCAAGTAACTCCTTTAAACTTTGCTTAATTACTTTATTTACTGTAGTTGCACTATCCATTGTTATGAAGCAACCTTTGAAGTTAAGGTTAGGATTAAATTCATCTTTAATTTCTTCAATGCTATCAAGTAAGTATTCAAGTCCGTCAAGAGCAAACTTGTCTATCTTTATAGGAACTATTACCTCATCAGTAGCACATAGAGCATTAACAGTAATCATATTAAGAGCAGGAGGACAATCTATAATGCAATAGTCATATCCTTCAATATTCTTTAAAGCCTTAGCAAGTCTATTTTGTTGACTTCTGCTAACATCTAAAAGAATTTTTCTTTCTGCAAATGCTAGAGTTACATTTGAAGGAAGAATATCTATATTTTCAAAATCTGTATGTTTAATTACTTTTGTAATATCTAAATCTTTATCAAGTAGTACATCAGAAATAGTTAAATCGTCCATGCTATAAGCCTTAAATAGCTTTGTAAGGTTGCTTTGAGGGTCAAGGTCAATAAGTAATACCTTTTTACCTTCTTGGCTTAATACAGCCCCTAAATTTGCAGTTGAAGTTGTTTTTGCAACTCCACCTTTTATATTAAAAATTGATACTTTTGATACTTTTTTCATAATAAATTACCTTCTTTCTTATATTTATAGTTATGTATAATGTTTTTCTTTAGGTGTCCCCTGGGGGACACCTTTTTACTATCTAGTTAGTATTAAATAGCAAGTAATTAGTTGAATTAAAATTGTAAGTGAAGATATTCCGATTGTGAATTTTTCATTTAATTTCATACTGGAAACCTCCTTTAAACTATGTTATTATTTAAGAAGAAGATTTAAGGAACGGAAGGGGTGTGAACCCTTCCATATGGTTATTTAAGAAGCTTAAGTAATAGATTGATAATAGCAATTAATAAGTTGATTAGGAGAGTTATTAATTGTATTAAATCTTTACTTGAAGAAGTTCCTTTTTTCTTCTTCTTTTTTTTATTCACATAATCACCACCCTTCAAATATAATTAATTCTTATCACCCCCTTTCAATGGTTTTATTGAATATCTGAATATATCTTACTTTTCGTTTTACTAATTCACCTTTTATAGTTACTAAATCTTCGTGACCTTGACTTACATAAAAAATATTGAAATCTTTCAGTTCTTCAATTTCTGAAATTTTTATATCTCCAAATAAATCAACTCTTAATCTAGCTTTATGGTAAAGTTTGTTTCCATAAGGTGTATTAAAAATTCTATAAGCTTTCATATAATCAAACCCTTTCATTTAGAAATAACACTCTCGGTTAGCACCTCGTGTTGTTGTTTTTTTGTTGAGCCTAAGACTACACATGGAAAGTGCTTGTCAAAAAGCCGAAGGCAATAAAAAAGTTTTTAGCTGCATACCGAGGAACGAAGGATCTGCTGATAAAAAGTTTTTTATGGTTTTTGATAAGTAAACTTGGAATGTGATAGGCTGGTGCACCAAAAAAACACAAATATAAATGAAAGTGCGAAGTCACTTTCTTCCTAATTAGAAAGCGAAGCTTGAAGCCCAGCGGTTACCTGAAGGTAGGAAAATAAAGTTTTGTTGAATTCTTTTAAGGACGGTTGCTCGAATAGATGAAACGTACTTAAAAGAAATGAAACTTAACTTTATGAACCGTTAGCTTTAGGTGCTGGAATAGCTTCCATAAAGATAACTATATAATTAATTCTTTAAATTTTTAAAGTAATAGTACAAATAATAGAATTGTCAGTTTTAAATTTTAAGAAGTTTGTAAAAGTATAGTTCGTTGTTTCATTTAGCTCATATCCAAATAAATTTAATGTTTTAAAAAAAAGATTTATTATTTCACTTTTAATGATATTGTCATCATTACTCATGTCTACTTTAGAAATATCTGAATTAATACATAGTAAATCATTAAGTCTATATATAGAAAAGCTATTTATTATCATAAAAACCTCCTAAATAAATTCCTTGTAAATTTTTTGGGGGGGATAAAATCTCCCCTTGGAAGACTTGCAGAACCTAAATTAAGATTTAAGTTTGTAATCCCTGCATTAGTGAATTATAAAGCTTTAACAACCTTATGATTTAATTATACAACTATTTAGTTGTAAAGTCAATAAAAATACAAATAAAATATTGATAAAAACAATTGTATAGTTTATAATACAAATTAAGGAGTTGATTTTTGTGGATGTTGCTAAAAAGATACGAATTATGTTAGTGGAAGAAAATCTAAAGATAATAGATTTAGCTGATAGATTAAATACAAGTCAGCAAAATATAAGTGCAAAACTTAAAAGGAATAACTTTTCAGTAAAGGAAATGGAGCAAATAGCAGAAGTTTTAGGATATAATTTAGAAATTACTTTTACAAAGAAGGAATAAATAAAATATGTCCTCTGAGGACTTTGAGTGTTAAATCTAATAAAAACTTACTTGTTGACACTAATAAATTGTTCTAAGGAATAATTCGTAACTAAAAAAATAAACTCCCATGTGCTTGAATAGTTTTGCGACAAACTTGCATATGGAGTTTTTTTGGTTTCATCATAATAATAAATTAGTTTTTAATAAATTAATAGCGGAAATTGAAGTGGGTGTTACAAAGAACTCTTTCTAAGTATAATGGTGATTTTAAAACTTAGTACTTTGATACAAGATCACATTTACATGCACTACTTTACTCTAATTTCAATAATTGAAAAAGCTTAAGAGAATTGCGAATTCAAATTTCCATAACAGTAAATTGAAAAGTATTATTAATTTACGAAGTGTATCTCAGTTTAGTAGAAAAATGCTTCTCGATATAGAAGATTTTTTAGTATATATTTTATTTCACTGTATCAAAAGCAAAAAAATTTTTGGAAATATAACTCAATAGATAAAAATATATTTACAAAATAAAAGTGGATTGAAGAGGTGCTTTTTATGAAGTCAAAAAAAGTTTATATATTAATAATTTTATTTATTTTATTTGTTATTTTGATCTTAATACATTTGGCTAATAAAGATGATTATAGAAAAATATTTTCTATGGCAAATGATAAAAAAATATATAATGAAAAAGAAGAAGTTGATATAACAAAATATACATATGATTATGATAAAAATGAGCTTGGAATACCGGAAAATCAATTAATGTATTTAAGTCCTTCAATAGGTGGAAAAGGGGAGTTAAACTCTGACGTTATAGAACTTGATAAAAAAGATGCGATTTCAGATGTTAATTTTCTTTTTGACTTATTAAAATATTCTTACGCAGGATACTCATACTTTGGGGGCGATAATGTATGGGGAGAAAGTAAAGCTAATATTATTAATGATATTAATTTGCATGATAACAAAATATCCTCTAAAGAATTAGAAAAAATGATTTTTAACAATATGCAATTTATTCAAGATGGACATTTTACAATAAACTTTAAATCACCATTAAAACACTATAATTTTTATTATAGTGAAAAATTTAAGATAGATGAAGATAAAAATGGTTACTACATTAAAAATGATAATATTAAATGGTATATAAAATCTATAAATAATAGTTATAATATAGAAGATTATATAAAATTGTCTATAAACAAAGAGGGAGAGTTATGTAAATATATTGGTTTTTTAGATAACGGTAGTTATAACAATATAAAAGTTGTTTTACAATCAAAAGATATATATAAGGACATATATATAAAATTAAATAGTAATTATAATAAAAATAGTTATTACAATGGTAAAGAGAAAATGGCATATAAATATGATGAGATAAATGACATACCAATATTTACAATGAATAGAATGTATAATATTGATTCAAATGATAATTCTGTTGAATTATTTTCAGAATCAGCAAATAAAGCGAAAAATGAAGATGTTATAATACTAGATATCCGTGGAAATAATGGAGGGAGTGATATTGCACCAATTGACTGGTTTGTAAATTTCATAGGGGAAGCCCCACAAGTACAAAGGACTTCTATTAAGCTTGCTAGTTTAATCAATAACCATATAACCAAAATAGCAGCTAAAAATATAGACTATGAAAATCTTTCTATAGAATTAAAGGAAGAATATAATAAAGAATTAGAAATAGCGAATAGTAAAGAAAATAAGTGGTATATATCAAGCGAGAGAGAAAAAATGTATAAAAATAAGACGAAAATTTTTGTTATTATAGATAACAAGGTAGCATCTTCAGGTGAAAATTTTTTAAGTTATTTAGATACACTTGAAAATGTTGTATTTGTAGGAACTAACACATCTGGTTCCATGCTTTCTAATTCTTTTATACAGTGTGTTCTGCCAAATTCAAAAATAAATATTAGTTATGGAAATGTATTAACGTTAAATAATGATTTTATTGAAGGAAAAGGATTTGAACCAGATCTTTGGGTTGCTGAAGATGATGTTGTAGAAAGAATTCTAAAGTTAATAGGTTAAAAATAGAAGGAGATAATTAACTTTTTTAGTGTTGTATATAAGAAAAACTTACTTAGTGACACAAACGAATTGTTTTGAGGATGAATTTACAACTAAAAAACTCCATGTGTTTTAATAGTTTTGGGACAAACGTACACATGGAGGTTTTTATGTTTCATCATAATAATAAGTTAGTTTTTAATAAATTAATAGCGGAAATTGAAGGAGATTTTCTATTGTTTTTTATAACTATTTCTTCTAATGTACCTAGCTTATTCATATATAAGAGCATTGAGTAAAGTTTACCTTTTTTCTTTATGTCTGCCATTAGAATGGCTAATCGTCCTCCAATTTCCACGTTCATCATATCTAACAATAGTGTTCATATTAATACCTTCTTTCATAGCTTATCGTTATGTAAAAGTGTCCCCTGGGGACACTTTTTAATATTCCTCGGGAAGTAATACTGTTATTACTAATGTATCAATAGTGCAATCATAATCACTCATAATCCAAAACTTAGTATCAAAGTAAGTATATACACCCATAAATCGTTCACTTTTTTTAGCGTTTTCTGATTTAAGAAGTTCATATTGAAATATTTTATCTTCTTTAGATAATTCGCCCCAATCATTACGACAAAATCTCATTAATGCACCTAAAACATCACT
>NZ_AUJC01000023.1:0-6868 GCF_000424025.1 Clostridium paraputrificum AGR2156 | reverse complement strand
TGACATTGTTTTTCCCATCCCCTCCTTTTTTCATATATAGATACAAAAAAGTATCTATGAAAAACATTAACTCATGTTTCTCATAGATACTTTCTCTAATTTTAAATTTATACTAAAACTACTGTATATTGTTTTAAATACAACATTTATTATCTACTTTTTATTTTCATAATCAATAATTATCTTTTTGCACTTGTAACATACGAACCCACTAATATTTTTTCTACTCATTATTGGAGTTTCTGTAAGCTTTATTCTTCCTTCTCCCTTCTTAAAAAATGCAATAGAAGGTTTTTCCCCTTCTGGTACCCATTCTAAGAAATCCCTTCCTGAAGGAATGTATCCACTTTTCATATCACTACTACAATAAGGACACTTCATATTAAATCCTCCTTTTTTAATATATTTTTACAGTTAAATTATATCATCATACTACTATTTTTTAATACAATTTATATAATACTTTCTATAATTTAAAGGTGTCTTCCAAAAATATTTTTAGTTTAAAAATTTACACCTTTCCGGTTAAATTCTGTACCTTTTTATTATAAAATCATTTTTTTATAATAAAAATATCAAATGAATAATGACGTTGTGCCTAAAAGTTATTATTCAATGTTCACTTGCATATATAAGAAAACAACTCTAAAAAAGATAAGTTCCCCCCTTGGTACTTATCTTTTTTTATATTCAAATAGTATTCTGATCTCACTTTCTATTTTATTATTACTTTATAATATCTAGTGTTAATACATAAATAAAATTATATAAACTTTAGGCTCATAATAATATAGCTTTTATCCTAGAATCATCTTTTACAAAATCAAGAGTCTTATCTTTCTTAATTGCCTCTTTAACCATTTTCTCGTATTTATCTTTACTAATGCTTGAATTTACATTAAACTTCATATGTCTATATAATTTTGACTTCATAGCATTATCCATACTACTTGCTTCACTAACTATTTTTATAATCATTTCTATAGTTTTATCTTTATCACGCTTTTCTTTTGCTAAGGATAAGTCTAATTGATATTTATAGTATTCCCCAAACTCAAATACTTCAATAATCTTTTTACAAAACTCAACATACTCTTCTGCTTCATTAAATTTATTTTCTTTGTATAACAGGTTTATTATAAAAGATAAAGTTCCAAATACTTCATGAGAATCTTTCCATAACTTACTTTCATAAATACTATAAGCTTTCTTATATTCCCCACTACTTTCAAATAATAATGCCTGCTGAATTTTTTTATCTACATTTATCTCTGGAATCTTATCCAATATTGCTTGAGCCTTTTTATATTCTTTTTTATCCCTATATATTGCCGATAAGTCTAGTTTAGCCATAGAAGCTATTTTCTCATTATTGCTTGATGATACAAGTTCAAGCCACTCAATTATTTTAGTTTCATATTTATATTTTTCCTCAATATCAGGTTCTAATAAATATATTCTTAATACTGTTGATATTCTAATTATAAGCTCATCACAATTGGGGTATTCTTTAATTAAAGCACAGCTTCTTTCAAATCCCTTTTTAAAGCCTTCCTCTGATATTATTTCACCTATCTCTTTTGTAATTTTTTTACTTCTGTATCTGTTAACTCCTTATTAAATCCCAATAAAGTATTAACATCAATTTTTAATACACGTGCAAGAGAAGGTAGTAAAGTTATATCTGGATATGATATTCCATTCTCCCATTTATTAGCTGCTGGTGCGCTTATATTTAAATAATTAGCAACTTGTTCTTGAGTAAGATTTTCCTCTTTTCTATAATATCTAATTACTTCATTTATTTTCATAATAGAATAGCCTCCTATTTATATAATTAATTTTCAATTTGTTAATTAAATAATACCAAAGCTATATATTTTAAACAATTGAAGTGTTTTCATATTTTATTCATAAAAAATAACTGTTAGTTATTAAACTAATAAAATTTATCTTATATTTAATAATAACTGTTTCAATTCCTCTATTTTATCTTTTATTAAAACATCAAATTTCATAAACTATCCAACTCCTTCATACTTTCTTAGAATTGCAAACTAAAAAATACCGTATACTCATTTGAATAATACGGTGTTTAACAAAAAAATATTTTATATTTGTGGCATACTAATACTTTTCATCATTTTTCCATTTGTTGTAAGTGTAAATTAATTGCCATACGTATAATATTACTAATAATATAGGAACTATTTTATTAAAAAATAGATTATCTCCTATAAAAAAAGTAAACATAATTGCTAATAAACATAATGGAGCTTGCCATAAAGTTCGTATGAACTTTCTTCTATAACTTAAATTCATATAAAATAATTCAAAACCTTCATCAACCTTATATTTCATAACATCCTCTCCTTATATTTAATCTTCAATACTATTATGAATTTATTATAATACTATATTATTCAATTCTTAAATAGCATTTAGTTCATAATACATACATGAAATACTCCGAAAATAATATTGAAGGAACTAATTCCATATTAAAATACTACCAAATAGTCTTTATGCACTTATGTAATGTCATACCAATCTTTACTTTTTCTTTTGATTTATATTCAGTAACAATGGCTTTAATAAAAACAATAAAAAAATAAGTTGAACAAATCAACAGAATATATATTGGAATTTGGGTATGTTCACCAAATCTTGGTATAGCAATAAATAAAAAGCAGATAGCTAATACTAAATCTAAATATTTTTTACGCTTTAAATTGATTGATTCATATTTCATTTTTCAATTCCCCCTAATCCCTCCAAAATTTCTTCCCTTGAAAAATTACAATCACGTAATTTCTTATCACTAAACTTATTAATTAAATTATAAAATTTTTTGCTATTTTCATATTAACATTATTACTATAATAGTTGACTGAAATTATAATTATTTTCTATTAAATTTATGATTTTTTTACTATTACTTCTCCATTATTATCTAATAGCGGTGTTAGACCTCCACCAGCTCCTCCCCAAGCATAAAGATACTGAACTCCAGTTTCTCTATCTGTGAGAATATATGTTTCTATTGGATTCTTTTCTCCAACTCTTTTTATTTCAAAACGATCATAACTATTCTTCTTTTCAAACATATATACCTCCTAAATCCAACAAAGATAATACTATTATATAGAAATTTGAGAGCTTCTCTATTTCTCTTTTAAAATAAAACCATGTTCCATCTACACCTGCTAATTCTCATCCCTCTTATAATATTCATTTATATTTAAATTCTTTCCTAAAATTTCCTTATTACAATTGCAAATTATCTTCTTTTTTCTTTTCTAAGATAAGATTTACTATATACCTAATTGCTAATATTATAAATAGAATCCCCAACATATATTTTTTCTGAAACATATTTAACATTCCTGCTATCAAAACAAATATTGTCACAAATATTCTCATATTTCTTTCACTTACTTTTTTCATAAAATTATCTCCTTACTTTTTAAAAAACAATATATATAGCAATAAAAAACAATATTGGTGTTATTATCAAGTTTATATACACTAAATAATCTATGATTTTATGTCTATCAAAATATCTTTTCACTTCTCTATCTGCTTTATTTTTTAATTATTATAGTTACTAATAATCTTATGCACACTATTATAGAAAAAAGATTTACTATTACCCATTACCCCTCTATACATTTCATTACTAAAGTATATTTTAAATTTATAATAACTTAACTTTTCAACTTTCGGATAATAATTTATCTAATTTATTTTTAAATCCCTATATTTTAAGATTATTACTTATTCTATTAATTTATATCTTACTATTAACGGACTTAAACCAATAACAACTAACAAATATATTAAATAAAATACTATAACATTAATTCCAAATTTAAATAAATATATTTTAAATAATAATGGTAATGATATTAATATCGCTATAATTAATCTAGATAGATTTGTAATTTTTAATTTAGTATTACAATTTTTACATTCTATATCTTTATATCCAGGAAAAGACCATATAAAAAATAGTAATTCTTTATATGAAAATTTTTCTTTACAATTAATACATTTTCTCATACTAATCCCTCCTACATAGTCTTTTTATAAAATTTCATCATAATCAAAGTAATAAATATTCTTAAAATAAATTTAACCACACTATTAATCCTCTCTTTTTTCAGAAAAATAATTTTAATGTTATAACAGACTAAACATCTTTATCATACTTCGATTTTTTGTAATCACAAATTAATTGAGATAGATATATTATTACTAATACTATAGGTACTATTATATTAATAAATAAGTTATTTCCTATAAAAACAATAAATCCAACTAATAAAAAACACAATGGAGCTTGCTATAAAGTTCGTATGAACTTTCTTTTATAACTTAAATTCCAATAAATTAATTCAAAACCTTTATCAACCTTTTTGCTCATAGCATCTTCCCCATTTTTTAACTCTAATACTATTATGAATCCATTATAATACCATATTATTCAATTTTAAAGAAGTATTTACTTAGTAATACTCTCATTTTAGAATTACAAAATAAAAAAATACCGTATATTATTTTAAATAATACGGTATTATCTCTAATCCTATCTTATATACTATTTACATGGTTCAAATGTTATAGCTACTTCCCCTTGCCCAACTATTCCTAATATTTTTCCAGGCTCAATATTACGTAAGTAGAATTTATCTCTATAAGGAACTCTAGTTAAAAATTCTATATTCATTTCATTATCTAAAACAATAATTTTAGTAGGAGTATCATTAAGTAGCGTTATTCCTATATCAACATTAGTTTTATTATCAAAACTATAAAATCCTGATTTATAAGTAGTGGAAATAGCTGATGTAATTATATCACTACTAGAAATAGTGCTTGCTTTAACACTATTAGGTAATATTATAAAAATCATAGCTACTATTAAAAAATATATCTTTTTTATCATATAAATTTCTCCTTTACTCATACTTTTAATATTAGTATTTCAAAAAATGACTTTTTTATACAATTTATAATTACCCTATAGTTCCATCATTATTGTAATAACTAACTCACTATCCTTAGGTGATAATTTATCTAAGCCTTTAATTTTAAGTATTTCATTGCCATTTAGCACCTTTAGGCACTACCGCATTTCAGTAGCGGAACTTTTCACTCTGTTCAAAAACGTTAACTTCAATTTCAAATACTGTTTATATACTACTAATCTCACTTAAATTCTTGATATTTTTTTAGTAGATTTATCATAATATACAGTATATAATTATAAATAAGGAAATATATTACATTATATATTACATAAAAATATTTTCGGAGGTAACAAATTGTTTATATGGTTAGTAATATTAACATCTTTATCAATTCTTATATTTAATTGCCTGTTTTATTGGCTAAATAATAGTAATCTGTGCCCTTTTAACCCAATTAGAAATAAAATTGATACTTTCAATGAAACAAAGATACGTACAATAAAAATCATTACATTTATTGCACTTGTTATAATAGGCTGTATCTTACTAGCACTTCATACAAATACTATTATTATTGCTTTAATCATTGGAATTTTATCATCAATTAGAGATATATGTTTAAAAAATAATATTATTGAAACTTTAAAAAAATAAATATTTATATTAAACCAGTAATCACTATTGATTATCAATAATTCATTTTTAATGCAAAAAAAGTAAGTAGGAAAATTGATTCTCTACTTACTTTTTTATTTTAAACTTAAAATATGTTTTTATATAATTTATCTGAAAGAAACTCTATTTTCTCAACTAACTCTGAACTACATAGTAAAAATTATTTTGTTTCCACATAGCTCCTTCAAACGAATGCGGAGGATATGGATTAATTACCCTATCTGTCCTTGAATATACAAATATAGTTTTTGAAAACTCTCGTAATTCATTTAATTGATCAACAGGTACTATAGTTTTTATTACATCCGCAACATCAGCTTTTCCCATTATAACTTGACCTACTTTATAGATAGTATATGCTGCTCCTATCACACTTACACCTTTTTGAAAAGCAACTTTAGCCACTTTAAAAACTGAACCTATTGATCTAGTATCATTGTTACTACCTTTATTCATATAATTTTCGGCTTCTTCTAAACTATCTGCAATATACATTAATTCACCATTTCCATTAAACACTTCATATTTTTCTGAAGTAGTATCTAATGTTTTAGCAGAAGTAGTCAAAGCACTAACATTAAGACAAAAAAGAAACATTGTAATACTTAAAAAAATTGATACAGTTTTTTTCATATACATACCTCCTTTTTATTTTATATAAATTTTAACACTTTTTGGTATATATGTAAATATATTAAACCGTATCAAGTTAACTTTTCCTAACTTAAAAATTCTTAAACTCTATAAATAAATTATATTTTAAATTTATCATAACTTGATTTTTATACTCACCCTATATTCTCTATTTAACACATAATTTTATAGATATAAAAAAGTATCCCCCGGGGACACTTTAGGCACTACCGCATTTTAGGAGCGGAACTTTTCACTCTGTTCAAAAACCCTACCTTCAATTTTGGTTAAAAAATTTATTGTTTTAAAATCTGATTTTATCTACTCTAATCAAATATAACGACTTACTTATTGATACATTCTTCGTTATGGCTACAAATAGTGCATACCAATTTTCTGTATAGTTCTGTACCTTAAATAACTCTGTTCTTTTATCTTTTGTAAGCATTTCTACCACTCCATTTACTTTATTTCTATAATCCTAGTAATCTCTTTAGTTTCCAAAACATCATTCTTCTCAATCTCTAATTCTGCATATTTATTTATACTGTCCTTACAGATATAATAAATATCCTTTTCATTTGAAT
>NZ_AUJC01000022.1:0-9099 GCF_000424025.1 Clostridium paraputrificum AGR2156 | reverse complement strand
ATTTTTGTCTTTAATATAATCTAATCTTGCATCTATAGATTTTTCGTTTTCAAAGGATAAGAATACCTTTTCATTATTTTGCCAAACATATGGCACCTTAGAAGTATCATCCCAATATACTTTTAAATTAGGATCATTTTCCATAAGGTTTAATACGTGCCATAATGGATTTGCTCCTGCTGGTTCTAAATTACCATCACCATCAAGGTCATCTCCCCATATATTGTATTTTCCTGATGCTGGAGTTTTACTTGTTCCATGAAGGCCATTAGTACCACCTTGAACATTTTCCCATCCTCTTGTGTAGTATGGAATACCCATTAAGATTTTTTCAGAAGGTAAAACGCCTCTGTAGTATCTGTATGCCCAATCCATACATAAGGTTGGCATTATTTGAGCTACTGTTTCTCTATCTTCTGCATTTGGATATATACCAGCTAAGTGCTCAACATACTCATTCCAACCACCATGATAGTCATAAGACATTACACTTAAAAAATCTAGGTATTTTGCATAAGAATTATCACTTACACCACCTAATACCCAAGGAGATGCTGTAACAGCAGCAGTTAACAAATAATCTTTTCCATCTGCTTTAGCTGCTTCATCTATCTTTTCTCTTAAAGTTTTTATTAAGATATTATATCTTTCGTTAAGCTTTGATCTTCTTGGTTCTGAAAGATCAAAATCATCTGGATTTCCTGATTGGCTTGTAGCTGAAGGATATTCAAAATCAATATCTACTCCATCAAATCCATATTGTCTTATGAATTCAACACATGAATCAGCAAAGGTGTTTATTCCTGCATCTGTATCTAGCATAGTATAAAAACCTCTTGTTCCTGCCCAACCACCAACAGAAATTAATAGATCTACGTCTGGGTAACTTTTCTTCATAGTTTGTAAAACATTAAAATGTCCTTTATAAGGTAGGGAAGTATCTAATTCTACTTTCTTTCCCTTATAGCTTAGGTCATATCCTGTAAAATCCTCTTCAATTGCAGCATGCTTATCCCCTAATGTAATTTTATTAGTTGATGGGTCAACCATTGCAAAGGAATATTGGATATGAGTTATAGAGTCCCACTGTAGGTCTGTTGCATTAAAGTATCCTTGAGCTTCACTTGAATAAGCCCATTCTGGAAAGTATCCTACTATTTTTCTCTTAAGTTCATCTGAGTTTTTTTCATTTGTAACGTTAAGCTGGTGTTTTCCATCATACTTACTTTCAATTGCATTTACTCCTACTGTAACACCAGTAGATGTTAATGCAATTACTAAAAGTGCCGATAAAATTTGTTTGATTTTCATTTTGGGTCCCCCTTTTAAGTATTTTTGAACTTAATATTCACCTTAATTTTACAATATTCAGAATTTTTATTCAATTATTTTCTGTAATATTTGTGAAAAAATAACTTTTTTGATACTTTCTGTATTTTATTATCCACAAACTTGACTTAATACAAAATATAACTATTAAAATAGGTTCAAATCTACTCTATTCAGAGTGTCTATTTTCTCTAAACCCTGAAAAACTTATAAAAATATTCTTTTACTAGATTTTATAAACTTTCCAATTAATTCGTAATTTCTACATAGATTGCACTTTCTTAGAATTGCGACATAAAAAAATACTGTAAATTCATTTTTGAATAATACAGTATCTTTATTATATTTTCGGCTTTTTCTATTTATCTCTTCAATATGCTAATCAACAAACTGGAATTTGTTAATCTGCCAAATGCCTTTTTTGCTTACTTAAACCAGTTACGTATTTATCGTCAAGTTATAACTGACTACTATTTTTATACTTATCTGTATACCACTTTGGTAGGTACATCTGAAAATCGGCGTAGTCATCAAATGCCATACGACATCTCGCTACCATTCCATTGATTTCTTCTTGCCCAAATTTCTCTGCCCACTTAATAGAATATAAAGAAGCATGTGCAACATAAACTGCAAGTGTAATCCAAAAATCCTCAGGAATTCGGTCATCAAAATAAGCATCTATTTGTCCAATACAATACGGAATGCTATTTTCAATTCCAAAACTTTCAAGCTTATAGAATTCTTCATAAGGGTCTCCGATTTCCCAACGATTAAAATCAATCACACCAATTGAACCATCATTTGTATAAATAAGATTTCCTGGATGATAGTCCCCATGCATATATACAGGTTTCTGTTTCCATATTAGGTCAATGTTTTCCTTTACATAGTTAATTGCAATCTCATCACCATCAATTCGAACTTGTGACTCCTCATATCGTGATAACTGTAACAATTTCTTTGTTTTCTTTGTATCTTTTGGTATGTCATCTACATTAACCTCTATTGAATGTATTTTTTTTAAAATCTTTCCTGCCTCTCTGCCAAGCTGATACTGTTCGTTTTCTGTCAAGTCAGATAATACTTCTTCTAAATCTTTGCCTTCAATCCAAGTAAGTAACATATATACATTTTTTCCGTTATTGCAAATTCCGAAATCAATTGGTAAGGACATGGAAAAGCCAAGTTTTGAATATTTTGCTATAATCTCATATTCTTTTTTCTTTACATTATACTGTTCTACATCGGATATTCTAAGCAATAATAACTTTCCTTCTTTTGTTTTAATCAAATATTTACTATCACTTGACCACCCCCTTGAGACCTTTTCAATAGTTTCCCAATTACTGCTATTCTTTATATCCTCAAACATTTCTGCACCTCCCAAAATTCTAATTTATCTGTCTGTAACTTAATACTATTATATCATCCTTTCCAATACTATATTATTTAGTTTTCAAAGCTGATTTATGTCGTACTTTCTACATATTATCTCAAAAACAAAAAGGTATGGTGGATATTTATTTTGCTTGTTCCGTCACTATGCTCCAAGTCTCATCAAAAAAAGAAGTCCCACATAGAGCTTCTTCACCCATTCTCAATAACCCTCTCTTCAAATATCTTAAGCACTTTCTTAAGCCCATAATTCTCTTCCATTAACTTCTTATTCTCCATAGCCAAAATCAAATTCCTATTAGCATATCCACTAAGGGCAATCTCCAACCTCTTAATCCTCTTCTCATCCTCTCCATTCAAACTTACCACATCCTTATACTCAATGCTTGGCCTCACTAAACTCTAAGTTCATTAGTATATCCCAAGCTTAGCCACACGTTCCACTTATTATCCCCACTGCTTGTCCACCCCTTTTTACCTTCTTACCTATCTCAACCTATAGTTATTCTCAATCTTTTTAGGTATCTCCACCACATACCTCTTACACATTTCATATATTCTAGAGCCAACCCCTTCATCAACAGATAGGAGCTTGTCTACAGTAAACTCCGTAGAAACTATAATTGGCAAACAGTTATAATACCTGTAGTTTATAATCTCAAACATTATATTAATATCACTCTCATTTATCTTCCCTTTAAAGAGATCATCTATAAGAAGTACATCACAAACCTGATATCTATTAATAATATTTGCATAATAATCTCCATCTAACATATTCTGCTTTATTGAAGTAACCACATCTCTGTAAGGCAAATACACAACATTTAACCCACTCTCAAGGAGATTCAAGCTTAGTGCAACAGCTAAATGAGTTTTTCCAGAGCCTACTTGACCACAAAATATAATGCTGTTATGCCTTGAATATCTTATAACCTCAAATTTTACATAATATGAAGATGCACTATCCTTAGCTTTTCTAGAAAAATCATTCCACACCTTATAGTTACTAAATGTATACTTGCACATGTCAACTTTAATTCCTGATTCCTTCCACTGTCCCTTTACCTTATTAACATTTTGACATTCACATCTCACAAACAAAGCTTGGGCATGTTCCCTAGGAATTATAATCCACCCTCTATCATGACACTTCTCACACTTATATAAGGTCTTCTGCTCTTCCTCTTTCATTCTCTGACAAAACTTCTGGCTCATTTGGTTTAAATCCACTAAACTCCCCTCCATCACTAACTCCCTTCTCCTTTGGGTACCCTTCTCTTGCCCAATTTTTAAGAATACCATTTATATACCCCATAGTAATCTTATCTGCTTCAATAGCCTTATCAATTGCCATTTTCACATATTTAAAATCATACATGTTTAAAGCTAATCTTATTGATGATAAATTTAGAACTCCAACTTTCCCTAAAAGCTTTTCATAGTAAGACACTAATTCTATACTTTTCCTATCTATATCTTCATTCTTCTTCTTAATAGATATATTTATATATCTATTATCTTCTTCTTCTTTCTCTTTAGTTACTGTAACGTTACTTTCCATTAGGTCATTTATACTCTCTTCATTTTTCTTTTTAGTTCTACATTTTGCTACTCTTTTTCTAGTTTGCTCTCTAACTCTCTCCATGCCCTCTATATTTTGATATTTTTCCCAATTAACAATTCTTATAATATTATTTTTGTCAATATCTATCATACCTAAGTTTCTCAGCGTCCCCACACCTAACCTAACTGAGCTTATTGGTCTATTAAATATAATAGCTAACATTTCTTCTGTGTAAGGTTTTCCTTCTGATAAAAAAATTAAACCACTAGCATTAGTCCTTGCTGCTTGAATCAGTAACCTAATCCAAATGCAAATTATAGTATCATTTTCTTGCATTGCTTCTATTAGCCTCATCTTTTCATCATGAAATATGCTTGTACTTAACTTTATCCATTTTAAATCCATGGTAAGCCTTACTCCCCCCAAAAATTTATTTTTAAATTCAATTAAGCCTTCCCAAGATGCATCTAATTTCTCTACTTCACAGAAATTTATATAAGATTGTAGAATTTTGAAATTCATTCCTCCCCCTCTGATTATCCCTCATCATCTTTATTAAATAATTCATCAACAGTAAAATTCAGAGCATCTGCAATTTTATTTTTAGTATCATTTTTTATGTTATCCCCCTTATTTTGTTCAAGCCTTGAAATAGTTGTTCGACATACCCCAGACTTTTCTGCCAATCTCTCTTGAGTAAACCCTTTAATAACCCTTGCAACCTTTAAATTCATCATTCCCTCCTTATAAAAGTTAATAGTTTTTACATATTTTGTTAATATTCTTTACAAAAAGTATATCTACTAATAACACTAGTTGTCAACCATTATTTTACAATTTGTAAAATTTATTAACTATTTTGTTATTTATCTCTACTTATCGTTTACTTTTTTACACATTTTGTATATAATTCCAATTGTGAGGTGTTTTTATGGATATTAATAACAAAATAAGAAAACTTAGATTTGAGTTAAATTTAACCCAACAAGAATTTGCAGATAGAATAGGTATATCTAGACCCTCTTTATCTAATTATGAAAAAGGTACTAGAATGCCTTCCATGACTGTAGCTCAAAAGATTTGTAAAGAATTTAATGTAAGTCTTAGTGACATAATTGATCAAGATTATTCAATTTCAGCATCAGACTCTAACTTATTAAAAAAAAGTAATTTATATGAATATCAAGTTAATACTAAAAAGTCAGCTGATCATATTAGTTATAAACTTTTTAGGGAATTATTAAGCTCTTTAGGTTATCCTGTAGAATCTATAGATGATATGAAATTATTGAAGCTTTATGAAGCTAGTAAAGAATTTTATCAATTTGAAATGTTTAAGATGGGTTACATACAAATTTTTGAAGATTAGTAAAGGAGGTGAAATAATCACCTCCTTTAATCATTATATATAACCTTAGAAGTTATATTTGATATTAGCTTAGCTATAAATGCACCAATTAATGCAGGTATAATCCAATTAAACCCTAGATTATTAAAAGGAAGCTTGTGTATAAAACCTATACTAATACCAAAGCTATCTATAACAGTTAATGTACTAATAACAAGTGTGGTATAAGCTGCTCCCTTGAACATGCTATCAGTAGTAAATATTTTTGGCATAGAACTAAGTAAAACTAAAATGATAGCAACAGGATATAAAACTGTAAGTATTGGCACTGCAATAGCTATTATCCTATCAACCCCTAGGTTGGACATTATTGTACTGTATATGCATATCCCCATTACTAAATACTCATATTTAATTTTATTCTTTGTTAAATCTGAAAAGTATTTAGCAGTAATTGATGTTAAACTTGCTGCAGTTGTAAAACATGCACATGCAACAATTATCCCTAATAATATAGTTCCTAAGTTTCCTAATAAACCTCTAGTTATACTAGATAATAGCTCTGTTTGAGACATTAATCCATTGTAACTATTAGACATAGTTGCTCCTAAGAACGCTAGTCCACCATATACCATTATTAATCCAATTCCAGCAATCAAAGAGGCCTTAATAGTAAGACTAGCTACTTCCTTTTTATCACTGTATCCCCTACTTTTAAATGAGGCTATTATAAAGGCAACTACTCCACCCATTCCTAAGGCATCCATTGTTTGATATCCTTGTGTAAGTCCATGGGCAAATAAACTTTCTGAATTTATATCTGTTTTTATATCTCCAAGGGGAGAAATTATACCCTTCACAATTAGAACAAATAATGTAACTAAAAGTACTGGAGTTAAGTATTTTCCAATAATGTTTACAGTCTTAGATGGTCTCATTGTTAGTAAAAATACTAGAGTAAAGAAAATAATTGAAAATATAACTTTATTAAAATCACCAAATATAGGTGCTATACTTAGCTCAAAAGTTGTAGCGCTAGTTCTAGGAATAACAAGTATTGGTCCTAAACAAAGCATCATAATAAGTTCAATTGAAATACCAAACCTTTTACCTGCACGACTAGCGATATTTTGGTATGATCCTGCCTTTGCAATGGCATAAATAGATAAAAGTATTATTCCTATATCTGCCACAATAAATCCTACAAAACTAGTTAACCAATTACTACCTGAAGTTGCTCCTAAAAATGGTGGAAATATTAAATTTCCTGCCCCAAAAAAGTTAGCAAATAGCATAAATCCTATAATTAAAACATCCATTCTTTTTCTCATTACAATCCCTCTTTCTTTTGTTTATATACAGAAAAGCCACATAGCATACACTACATGGCTTCTTACTTTTTAGGATTGAAAAAGCCACATAGTAATCATCTATGTGGCTTAAAAACAACAAAAATTAGCCATCATAGATACAAACAATTCGGCCTGTATCTATGATGAATATTAATATCTATCACAAATACAAACCTAACTATAATAGCTAAAATAATACTTATTTACTTTTACTGTATTAGTTAAGTTTATATTATTAGTCATTTTGTTTTCTTCCTTCTGTAAAAATATTATTGCTTTTTAAATTATACCTATTTTCTTCCATAGAGTCAACTATAAACAAAATTCTAAACCCTCTTTTTTATATACATATAGTTATGTCTTTTAAATATAGCTGCCCATATATCAAATAATACTCTTAAGTCACTAATAGTATACCCTACTTCAAATTCAATAGTCTCATCTTCCATTATTTCAAATTCTATTAAAGGACTGCATAGCTTACGTTCCTTAACATATACAGTATGATATCCAGGTCTTAATTCAACTTCTGTCACACCATCCTCTAATAATATTTTTTTATTATTTTCAAATATTAAATATTTATTAGGTAAATGAGTACAATTCATTTTTCTTATAAATCTTGCTTTTCCCATATAATCACCTTCAAATTAGATTAAATAAACTATCTTATTTTATTTTAACACAATATGTATCATTATCCTTATACTAGCTTTCTAATTTCTACTATAAGTAAAGATAATTTTAAAACTAATATATCTGAGATTCAATCTAATCAAAGTATATTTTTATTACGAAAATATATTTAACGTATTCAACTTTAATGAAATAAATTATCTTCATTTACTGTGTTTTTGCGTTTTTTAAATAATTGATTATATGAGGTGATATTATGAAATGTCCATATTGCACTAATCCTATGGTAGATGGATCTTTAATTGGTTATCGTTATGCAAATACTTGGGAATCAAATCATCCTAATTCTAAACCTAGCTATATATACTTAAAAAGAGATAGCTATTTTAAATGGAAAAGTATTAAAAATCAAGCCTTTGTATATCCTACTTGTAATAAAATGATTATTGATCTTGAATTTGAAGCTGATAAAAATCGTTCTAAATATTAATACTATTAAGGATCATTTATATATTTATGTAAACTTATTTTCTATTTTTTCTCAAAATTATATTTTTAAAAAGAGGATTTTTTTTGTTATATGGAAATATATTGTATAGTTGTTAATCATATTATCAGGAGGCTATAATGAAAGAAAACAAATCTTTAGAAGTTAAAAAATTAAATGGATTATTACGTGGGGTCTTAATTTTTTATATTGTTATTTATATAATTACGCTATTAATATCACCATTAGCACTAATTATTAATAGTAATATCCATACCATCATTGGTTATTCTAAATTAGAAATATTTATTTCATCTATTTCAACAATAATAATTCTTTTTTCTTTTGCACTGATTCTTAAATGTAAAAAAATAGGTGTAGTTATATACGGAATAACTTGCATATTTTCTACAATATACGGTTTTTCTGCCTCCGATTATAGAGAAAGTATTTTAAGTCTAATTTTTATGTTTTTCTTAGGGTATCTTATTTATAAAGATAGAGCATTATTTAAATAATTACTAATAATATTGATCTATAAAACTACTTTTTAACACTATAGTCTTACTGAACACTTATTCATTATTTCGTTTGAAATAATTTTAATAAATAACTAAATGAGCTGTATCAAAATAATTCATTATTGTGATACAGCTCCATAAAATTTTTATTTATCACAAAAAATAGGCTTATGGCTAAACTCAAGAGTATTAATTAATACATTTTCACTTTCAAATACAACAATATCATTTTTCTCATTTAGTAAACCAGATGGCACATATAAATATTGTATAGGCCCCTTACTCCAGTACCTTCCAATATTAAAACCATTTATGAATATACATCCTTTACCATATTTGGAGCAATCTATAAAAGTATCATAAATATTATCTAACTCAACTGTAAAATGATAAAACATTGGTGTATCTACTTTATTTATATTACTTTTCTTAAATTTAATTTTAGAAATCATTTCTTCATC
>NZ_AUJC01000021.1:0-9230 GCF_000424025.1 Clostridium paraputrificum AGR2156 | reverse complement strand
TCCTTCCCATACCGAACAGGAAAGTTAAGCTCTATAGCGCCGATGGTACTGCATGGGAGACTGTGTGGGAGAGTAGGACGTTGCCAAGTTATAAAAAGAATAGCAATAGCTATTCTTTTTTTGGTTATATAAATTTATATAAAATAGGAAAAGGGATATGGTTTATACATATCTCTTTTAATTTATAACGATTGCAAATGATAAATTGCTATTTATTTAAAGTTTATTAATAAGTTTTCTTCTTTTTGAATACTATGTAAAGAGCAGTACTAAAAAGGGAGGATTATGAATGGAGAATAATGAAATTTATATGTTTCATAAAGGAATGAATTATAAATCCTATAAATTATTGGGAGCTCATGCATGCGAATCTAATGGTATTAAGGGAATTCAATTTACAACTTGGGCACCTAATGCACAAGAAATGTGGATAGTTGGAGATTTTAATAACTTTTATGTGGATAACAACTATAAAATGAAACTAATATCCAAAGGTGGCTTATGGAGTAGATTTTTACCTAAACTAGGGGAAGGTATTAAGTATAAATATGCTATAAAGACAATGGATAATAAAATTATTTTTAAGTCTGATCCTTATGCTATATGTTCTGAAGTAAGACCCAATACAGCATCAATTACATATAGTCCTAAAGAATATATATGGTTAGATAATAATTGGATACAGGAAAAAAGTAAAAAAGATATATATAATACTGCTATTAATATATATGAAATTCATTTGGGATCTTGGAGGAGAGATAATAATAAGTTTTTAACATATGAAGAATTAAGTGAAGTATTACCAGATTACTTAACAGAAATGGGTTATAACTATGTTGAAATTATGCCTTTATGCGAACATCCTCTTGATGCATCTTGGGGGTATCAATGTACAGGATATTATTCATTAACAACTAGGTACGGAAATATTGAAGGGTTTAAAAAATTAGTTGATAAACTACATCAAAATAATATTGGAGTTATTTTAGATTGGGTACCAGGTCATTTTTGTAAAGATGCACATGGCTTATATATGTTTGATGGAAGTCCAACTTATGAATATGAGGAGTATTGGAAAGCTGATAATAAAGGTTGGGGAACTTTTAATTTTGATTTAGGGAGACCAGAGGTAAAAAGTTTTCTTATATCAAATGCTATGTATTGGATAAATGAATTTCATATAGACGGATTAAGAGTAGATGCTGTATCTAATATTATTTACTTAAGCTATGGAAGAGAATATGGTGAATGGGTTCCTAATAAGTATGGTACTGATTGTAACTTAGAGGGGATTCAATTTTTAAAAGATTTAAATACAGCAATAAAAGAAAACAATGAAAAAACTATTATGATAGCTGAGGAATCAACGGCATGGCCTAAAGTATCAAGAAAGGTTATTGATGGTGGGTTAGGATTTGACTTTAAGTGGAATATGGGATGGATGAATGATGTACTTGAATACACTAGTAAAGACCCTATATATAGAAAGTATCATCATAATAAATTGACTTTTTCATTAATGTATAACTATTCAGAGAGGTTTATATTGCCCTTTTCACATGATGAAGTTGTACATGGGAAGAAGTCTTTAGTTGATAAAATGCCAGGAGATTACTGGAGCAAGTTTGCTGGGTATAGATTATTAATTAGTTATATGCTTGGACATCCGGGAAAGAAATTAAATTTTATGGGAAGTGAATTTGCTCAATTTATAGAATGGAGAGAATATGAGCAATTAGAGTGGAAGCTTATTGATATGTTTCCAATGCATAAAAAGACTCAGAGGTTTATTAAAGATATTAATAAATTTTATTTAAATAATAAAGCATTATGGGAATTAGACTATGATGTAGATGGCTTTAAATGGATAGATGCAGATAATAAAGATCAAAGTATAGTTTCATTTATAAGAAGAGGAAAAAGTAAAGAAGATACTTTAATATTTATATGCAATTTTACTTCAGTTGTAAGGTATGACTTTAGAATTGGAGTTCCATTACAATCAGACTATATAGAAGTATTTAATAGTGATGATGAAAAATATGGAGGGTCTGGACAAGTTATGTCAGAAGTAAATTTAGTTCCAGAAGAAATAGAATTTCATAATCAGCCATATAGCATACAGATTAAGGTTCCACCTATGGCAACATTAATTTTAGGTATAGAAAAAGGGGGAGAAAATAATTATGAAAGTATTACTTGTAGCATCAGAGGCTAATCCATTTATTAAAACTGGAGGTTTGGGAGATGTTGTTGGGGCTCTTCCAAAAGCTTTAAGTAAAAAAGGGTTAGATGTAAGAGTCGTAATACCAAAATATAAAGGAATAAGAGAAGATTTAAAAAATAAATTTAGCTTTGTTAAATGGTTTATGGTGAAGGTTGGATGGAGAAATCAATACTGTGGTATTTTTGAATGTACTCATAATGGAGTGAAGTATTACTTTATTGACAATGAGTACTACTTTGGAAGAGATGAAGTATATGGGTGCTATGATGATGGAGAAAGATTTGCATATTATGATAGAGCTGTCCTAGAGTTCATTAATGAAATAGCATGGATACCCGATATCATACATTGTAATGATTGGCAAACAGGAATGATTCCAGTTTTACTAAAGTTGGAGTATTCAAAAGATGAACTTTATAAAAATATAAAAACTATATATTCCATTCATAATATTTTATTTCAAGGAATTTTTCCAAAAGAAGTATTACCAGATTTATTTGGGTATGATATGGAACCATATAATAATGGGAGTTTAGAATTTTATGAATGTATTAGTTTTATGAAAGGTGGAATTAATTATTCAGATAAGGTAACTACGGTAAGTAATAGTTATGCAGAAGAGATAAAAACTCCAGAGTATGGAGAGAAGTTGGATGGATTATTAAGAGAACATAATTATAATCTTAAAGGAATATTAAATGGCATAGATTATGAAGAATATAACCCTTATAAAGATTTTAATATTTATAAGCTTTTTCAAGAGGATGTATTAAGTGATAAGCAAGAGAACAAGATTAGGTTACAAGAAGAGCTTGGATTACCAATAAATAAAGAAATACCTATGATAGGCATTGTTTCTAGACTAACTAATCAAAAGGGAATGGATTTGATAATTAGTATTGCAGATAGGCTATTAAAGAATAATATTCAATTAGTTATAGTAGGAACTGGTGATTGGTACTATGAAGATAAATTTAAAAACCTACAATATAGATATAAATATAAGGTATCAGCAAATATTAAATTTGATAATATATTAGCCCACAAAGTATATGCAAGTAGTGACCTCTTTTTGATGCCTTCTTTATTTGAGCCTTGTGGATTAGGGCAATTAATAGCACTTAGATATGGAAGTATTCCTATAGTAAGAGAGACTGGTGGGTTAAAGGACACAATTTTCCCTTATAATCAATACAATGAATTAGGAAATGGATTTAGTTTTACAAATTATAATGCAGAGGAATTGTTGATGATAGTAGAGTATGCATTAAGCTTCTATAAAAAAAAGGAAGAATGGAGCAGAATTGTAAGACAAGCACTTAATTCAAATAATAGCTGGGATAAATCTGCTAATGAATACCAACAGCTATATGTGGAGACAACAAGAACCTGATTATAGGAGGGATTAAAAGTTGGCATTAGATAAAAATACATTTAAGAAAGCTTATGAGAATAAGTATAAGGATATTCATGGAGACGAGATAGAAAATGGTAATAACCTGCAAAGGTATGAAGCCCTAGGGAGTTTAATAAGAGATTATGTAAGTTGGTTATGGTTAGATACTAATAAAAGATACAATAAAACTGGAGAAAAGCAAATTTATTATTTCTCTATGGAATTTCTTTTAGGAAGATTGCTTGGAGATACCTTAATGAATTTAGGTTTGATTGACATATGTAAAGAAGCTTTAGCAGAGTTAAATATAGATTTGAGGGACTTAGAAGAATTAGAAGAAGACCAAGGGCTAGGAAATGGTGGGTTAGGAAGATTAGCAGCATGTTTTCTAGATTCTATGGCATCTTTAGGTATTGCTGGACATGGCTGTGGAATAAGATATAAGTATGGATTTTTCGAGCAAAAAATAATAGACGGAAAACAAGTTGAACTATCAGATAATTGGTTACGTCAAGGTAACGTGTGGGAAAGAAGAAAAATTGAAAAAAGTGAAGTAGTAAAGTTTGGTGGAGAAGTTAAGGTAGAAAATATAGATGGCAGAATAGTATTTACTCAAATTAACTATGAACCTGTTTTAGCTGTTCCATATGATACTCCAATTGTAGGATATGAAAATAATGTTGCTAATACATTAAGGCTTTGGAGTGCGGAAACTGTATCTAATGAATTTGATTATTCATCATTTAGTAGTGGAGAATATCTCAAAGCAATAGAATATAAAAACTCAGTAGAATCAATATCACAAGTACTATATCCAGAGGATTCATTTTATGAAGGAAAAATACTTCGATTAAAACAACAATACTTTTTTGTATCTGCTGGTATCCAAAGTATTATAAGACATTATAAAGCGCATGGTGGAAATATAAAATTCTTAGATGAAAAAATATCAATTCATATAAATGATACTCATCCAACACTAGCTATTCCAGAATTGATGAGAATATTATTAGATGAAGAGGGATTAGGCTGGGAAGAGGCATGGAGAATTACTACTAATATAGTATCATATACTAATCATACAATATTAGCTGAAGCTCTAGAAAAGTGGCCTATAGATATGTTTAAAGGATTATTACCTCGTATATATATGATAGTTGAAGAGATAAATGAAAGGTTCTGTTCAGACCTTTGGAATAAATATATTGGACAGTGGGAAAAGATATCAGATATGGCCATAATAGCAGATGGTCAAGTTAGAATGGCTAATTTAGCAGTTGTAGGTAGTCATAGTGTGAATGGGGTAGCAAAACTTCATACTGAGATTTTAAAGAAAGAAGAAATGAAAAATCTGTATTACTTCTATCCTAATAAGTTTAATAATAAGACTAATGGAATTACTCATAGAAGATGGTTGTTAAGGAGTAATCCAGGGCTTACAAATCTTCTTTGTAATACTATAGGAGATAGTTTTATAAAACATCCTACAGACTTAATAAATTTTGAAAAGTTTACTTATGATAAAGGTGTACAAGAAGAATTGGAAAGGATAAAGAAAAAAAATAAAGAGAGATTAGCTGAAAAGATTTATAAAAAGAATGGTATTATAGTTGATACATCTTCTATATTTGATGTGCAAGTTAAGAGAATTCATGGATATAAGAGGCAGACTCTTAACTGCTTAAGAATAATGGATTTATATAATAAGCTTACTAATAATCCTAATTTAGATATTCATCCACGAACCTTTATATTTGCAGGAAAAGCAGCACCAGGATATTATCTTGCAAAGAATATAATAGAGCTTATTAATGCTATAGCAGATAAGGTAAATAATGATCCATTAGTAAATAAAAAGATAAAGGTAGTATTTCTAGAAAATTATAATGTTTCATTAGCAGAGGAGATTATACCTGCCGCAGATTTAAGTGAACAAATATCCACCACAACTAAAGAAGCTTCAGGAACATCAAATATGAAATTTATGATGAATGGAGCTATAACAATAGCTACTTTAGATGGTGCTAATATAGAAATTAGTGATGAGGTTGGAAATAATAATATATTTATATTTGGGCTTACAGCAAGACAAGTACTAAGCTATATAGAAAATGGAGGATATTCATCACAAGATATATACAATAAAAACGAAAGTATAAAGAATGTTATAGATGATTTGATTAATGGTAAATACTCTAAGGATAGAGAAAAGTTTAGAAGTATATATGATCATTTAACAATTTTTAATGATGAGTTTTATGTTTTAAAAGATTTTGATTCATATGTTGAAACTAACAAAAAGGTAGATAGTATTTTTAAAGATATGTATAAGTGGCAAGAGATTTGTGGCATTAATATTGCTCATTCAGGTGTTTTTTCTTCTGATAGGACAATACAACAATATGCTACAGGTATATGGGGCCCTGAACTTATATATAAGAATTTATAGTTAATATATTATGTAGAATAAAAGCAAATAAAAAAAGGTTTAAAAGGATAAAAATAATTTTAAAGTGTGATAAATACAAGGTTTATAAAGAGAAACCTTGTATTTTTTTGTGAAATAAATGTAAATAATATGTATATTAGTATGATTGAATTCATATTGTTATAGTGAAGAATAAGAAGATTAGAAGGGAGAGAAATGATTGGGTAAGAGTGAGATAGTAGCAATGATTTTAGCAGGGGGGCAGGGATCTAGATTAGGAGTATTAACGAAGAAGCTTGCTAAACCAGCAGTACCATTTGGTGGCAAATATAGAATAATAGACTTTCCATTGAGTAACTGCTCTAATTCAGGAATATACACTGTTGGAGTTTTAACACAATATAAACCATTAGAATTAAACGCTCATATTGGAATAGGAAGCCCATGGGATTTAGATAGAAGAGATGCCGGTGTGAGAATATTACCCCCATATCAAGAAGAAAAAGGTGGCAATTGGTATAAAGGTACAGCTAATGCAATATATCAGAACACAGAATTTATTGATAGTTATAATCCAGAGTATGTATTAATTTTATCTGGTGATCACATATATAAAATGAATTATGATGAAATGCTAGAAAAACATAAAAGTAGTAATGCGGATGCAACAATTGCAGTAATTAATGTATCAATTGATGAAGCAAGTAGATTTGGAATTATGAATACAAGAGAAGATCATTCTATTTATGAGTTTGAGGAGAAGCCCAAGGTGCCTAAAAGTACTTTAGCATCTATGGGAATATATATATTTAATTGGAAGACATTAAAAAAATATTTAAGGGAAGATGAGTTGGATAGATTTTCAAGTAATGATTTTGGTAAGAATATTATTCCCAAAATGATAAAAGATAATCTTAAAATGATGGCATATCCATTTGAAGGGTATTGGAAAGATGTTGGAACAATCCAAAGCTTATGGGAAGCTAATATGGACTTATTAGATGAGGATAATAAATTAAATCTTTATGATAAAGAGTGGAAAATATATTCATCTAATCAAGTAAGTATAGCTCAATATATAGGAGAAGAAGCACTAATAAAAAATTCACTTATAGTAGAAGGGTGCACTGTATATGGAAATGTAGAGGATTCTGTTTTATTTCAAGGTGTTAAGATAGGAAAAAAGGCAATTATAAAGGATTCAGTAATAATGCCTAATGCATCCATAGGAGATAATGTAATTATTGAAAAAGCTATTATTGGCAGTGATGCAATAATAAGAAAAGGTTGCAGAATAGGCGATGGAAATGAAATAGCTGTAATAGCATCTAGTGAAGAGGTTAAATCAGGAAGTTTAGTAGAAGCCTGCAGTACAATATAAAACTATGAAAGGAGGGAAATTAATGAACAATTGTGTTGGGATAATAAACTTAGATGAGAATGAAAAAAGGATGGACGAGCTAGTTCGAAATAGACCGTTAGCTTCAGTTCCTATTGCAGCTAAATATAGGATAATTGATTTTGTACTTTCAAACATGACTAATTCTGGGATTGAGTGTATAGGAATATTTACAAAAAATAAATCTAGATCACTAATGGATCACTTAACTAATGGGAGACCATGGGACCTTCATAGAAAGAAGGATGGACTAAAGGTATTTAACTTTGGTGATGAGGAGCCATTTGTTAATGATGTTGATAATTTTTATGATAATATAGAGTTTATAAAAAATAGTAGAAAAGATTATGTTTTATTAGCGTCATCATATATGATATGTAATATTGACTATAGGGACGTACTTATGCATCATATAAAAAATAAAAATGATATAACTGTTATATATAAAGATATAAATAATGCAAATAAATCTTTTCTTGGGTGTGATGTGGTAAATGTAGAGGAAGGTAAAGTTAAGTCTATAGGTAAGAATGTGGGAGAGGATAATTTAGCATCTATAAGTATGGAGATGTATATAATGCCTACTTATCTATTTATAGATATAGTAAATGAATGTGTTAAAAGAGGAAGTTATAAAAAAATAAAATTATTTATACATGATAATTTAGATAGATTAAATGTAGGTTCCTATAAATTTAATGGTTATCTTTCTTGCATTAACTCTTTAACTAGTTACTACTATACAAATATGGATTTACTTAAAAGAAAAGTAAGTAGGGAGTTATTCTATAATGGTGGTACAATATATACAAAAGCAAAAGATGAAGCTCCAACTAGATACACAAGGGACAGTAAAGTGATAAATTCTATAATTGCAAATGGATGTTATATAGAAGGGGAAGTAAGAAACAGTATAATATCTAGATGTGTTTATGTAGGAAAAGATGTAACAATAGATGGGTGTGTAATATTACAGGATGTTGTTATTGGAGAAAAAGCTAAGCTTGAGAGGATAATAGTAGATAAAGGCACACAGATATTAGAAGATAAAAATTATGTTGGATCTAAATCTTGGCCAGTAGTTATGAAAAAAAGACAATATATATAGCAATGAAAGAGCATGATAATATTAATTATCATGCTCTTTATTGTTTAATAATAGATAAAAATGAAGAGATAATAAGTGTTTATTAAACAAACTGAACCTGGTGTATCAATATTTAATAATTATAGAATTATTAAGAAAAATAGAAAAAGATATGAATAATTTAATTAAATAACTAATATTATATTAATGATGTTTTATTTATATGATAAGATATGATTCGTCGCTTGGTTGTGACGCCAACAAGTAAGAAAATAAATCAAAAAAACTTGTTGACAATAACAAAGTTAAGTGATAAAATAAAAAAGTCGCTTGAGTGCGACACACAAATTGGTCTTTGAAAATTGAACAGAATATAAAGTTAAAAACCAGCAATTCTTTTTTACGAGTAAACTTGAGAAATCAAGTAGCAAGATTAAACTTTTTATTGAGAGTTTGATCCTGGCTCAGGACGAACGCTGGCGGCGTGCCTAACACATGCAAGTCGAGCGATGAAGTTCCTTCGGGAACGGATTAGCGGCGAACGGGTGAGTAACACGTGGGCAACCTGCCTTATAGAGGGGAATAGCCTTCCGAAAGGAAGATTAATACCACATAAGATTGTAGCTTCGCATGAAGTAGCAATTAAAGGAGCAATCCGCTATAAGATGGGCCCGCGGCGCATTAGCTAGTTGG
>NZ_AUJC01000020.1:0-9463 GCF_000424025.1 Clostridium paraputrificum AGR2156 | reverse complement strand
GATGAAGAAATGATTTCTAAAATTAAATTTAAGAAAAGTAATATAAATAAAGTAGATACACCAATGTTTTATCATTTTACAGTTGAGTTAGATAATATTTATGATACTTTTATAGATTGCTCTAAATATGGTAAAGGATGTATATTCATAAATGGTTTTAATATTGGAAGGTACTGGAGTAAGGGGCCTATACAATATTTATATGTGCCATCTGGTTTACTAAATGAGAAAAATGATATTGTTGTATTTGAAAGTGAAAATGTATTAATTAATACTCTTGAGTTTAGCCATAAGCCTATTTTTTTGTGATAAATAATTAGAAATTTTAAATAAAAAATAATTAGTATGGTGAGAATTTTATATTTTTAAAAATCTATTTTAAAAGAAAATAAGAAAGAAGTTTTATCAAGTATCAATGATAGGACTTCTTTTTTTGATGAAAAAGACGGTAATTATTAATGAAGCTCATAGAGAATGTAAGAGCTTACCTGAAATATTTGAAATATTGCAGGCTGTATAGTGGTAAATGATCATAAGACTTTACTATCATTAATAGGAGGAGACTACCTATTAGTTAATGATGAGAATGAAAATAATGATTTTTACTATGACGACATTATAATCTTATTTAATAATGGTTTTATTATACCATGTAAGATTTTACTTAAATAAATATAGAGAAGAAGGTTATAAAATCTTAATTAAAAAATCCGAAAAAGAAAAGCAAAAGAACAATAAATTAGGTAGGGTAAGAGTTTTCTAGGAAGATTTGATTAAATGGTATGAGATATATTTATATATATATTAGTTTTATCTAATGGATATAGTGGTAGCAAATTTTAATAAGTAAAAAACATAATATTAAATGAGATTTTTTATGGTATAGTATTATTCTTGTTAATGAAATGTTAAATGTTATTAATAATTTATTAATAATGTTTACGCTATTGTCGTTTTTAATCTAATATTTGGTATAATATGAATTATTTCAGAACTAAATTTATATAGTTATTGGAGGGTATATATGAAACTTTTTAAAAGAAATACGTATGAAGAAAAAAATAATGATATGTTAGATGGATTAAATGACTCTATTATCAATGCAATTAATGAACGAAAATTTCTGAAAGAAACAAATGACATTAATTCAAATTTAATTAACACATTAAATATTTTACTAAATAGCTACTATGATAATGATTCTGTATTAAAAGTTAATAATATTAATAAAAATATAATACAAGTAGATTCTATCGATACTATGTTAAGAACTGCATATAATCAAAGCGAAATAATTCAATCAATGGTTTCAAATAGTGAAGAGTTAGCAGCAACATCTGATACTCTATCGTACACAATCCAAAAAATAAGTGAACATTCTAATAATAGTAAGGATAAGGCTCAGGAATTAGTCAATAGTATACACAATAATAGTAGATTTATTATAAACTCATTCTCTAATATTAATATAATATACGAAGATATACAATCACTTACAAATAAAGTTAATGAAATAAAAAATATAATAGATATTATACAAGAAATAGCAGATCAAACCTCTCTTCTTTCATTAAATGCTTCAATTGAAGCTGCAAGAGCTGGAGAAGGTGGAAAAGGATTTAATATTGTTGCTCGTGAAATAAAAAAGTTAGCTGAATATACAAAATCGTCCTTAACAACTATATATAATAATATTAATGATTTGGAAGAAAAGACACAATTAACATTAAAATGCACTGATGATGTTATTTATGAATTAAAGTTAGGAAAAGACAAAGTGGAAAGTATACCTAATGATATAGATACTATAGTTAACAATATCAAAGAAATTGATTATGCACTAGAACAAATTACAGCTACATCTCAAGAACAGAGTGCAACAACTAATATACTTGCGGAAGAACTAACTAAAATATCAAAATCAGAAATGGAATTGGAAAAGATGTGTAAAGATGTAGGTGATAAGATTTATGGTATAAGTAATTATATAGATAATATTAGAACAGATTTAATTAATAGCTCTAACTTAACTTTAAAAGAAATGATTGAAATATATGAAACTGACCACTTATTATGGATATGGAAAGTATATAATATGATTTTAGGACTAGATACTATAGATGAAGAAGTAGCTAAAAATTATAAAGAATGTAGACTTGGTAAGTGGTATTATAACGAAAAAAATATTGCTATCACAAATAGCCAATATTACAAATCAATAGAAGCTATACATATAGAGCTCCATACTGAAGCTCAAAAAGCCGTTGCATATTATAATTCAGGGGATGTAAGTAAATGTTATGTACACCTAGATAATATGAAAGAAAAATCTTCAATAATTATAGATATATTAGAAAATTTAAAAAATAGTATAAATGACTAGTTGTAAAAAATATACTATTTTATAAATTTCAATAATAAATTGAACTACTCTGTATTTATGATTTAAAGACTTGAAGCTACTTAAATTGAATTGTTTAATTTAAATGTAATACTAATAGTTCTTTTGGAGTTTTATATTTCGGTTTTTTTCTTGGAAGAGTATTTAACTAATATTCTACACAAGGAATATAATCACATAAATAGGCTGATATATGTTTTCTATTTGGGAAGAGATGTCGTATTCAACCATTATGATGTTTATTAATACCTTTTTCAAAAGAAGAATATGGATGAATAAAGTATATTTTTGTATTAACTCCAGTTTTAATTGTAGATAAATCAACACATAAATATTAATAACTAAAAAGGAGAAGATATTATGGGGATAGAGCATAGTGAAGTTAATTATAATAATCTAATAAATAATTTAGGAAATTGTTGTTTAACTGAATCAATTTGTGGTACTTGTAAGGAAGGGGATTGTCTAATAGGATATGGTAAAAAATGTGTTGTAAATTGTTTAAAGGAAGGTGTTACTTATATTATAGATGGACAAGCTAATATACCATATATAGACGGTAAAGTATATGATATAAGTGATTTAATTGATGCAACTGCTGATGTATTAAAGCAATGTAAAAACTGTGATAAGAATCATTTTGATAATTGTTTAATAAATGTTTTAAGGAATTGTTATGAAATATTATTAATAGGAGAAATGCAAGAATATAAAGGAAGTAATCTTTTATATTTAGATGATATAAAAAGTGTAGATGAAAAAATAGCAAAAGAGTTATTAAAGAGATTATAGATTATATAGGTTTAATCTCAGAATACTCTAGTGGCACCTTTAATACATAAAGTTCCTGTTAAATATAATATTTTTTTGCAAGTAGCTTGACCTATATAATAGCTAGTAATAAATAATATATTCATCTAAATCTAGTTTTATATAAGCAGTTGATACACCAGTATATTTATTAAAATTATTATTAATGTAACTTATTTTAATTTAGTAAATGAATTTGATATAAGTCAGACTACGGCAAAAGTCAATGATCTTCCATATATATTCTCTAACAAATGGATTAAAGGAGAGATTGCTGGATATTAGTTTTTATATAAATGTATAGAAAAAGTAGTTAAAAAATAGGGGTGACGATAAAAGAGCCTACGTATGATTTAGGATTAGTAAAAGGGGCGTCATATACCAAAGAAGTTATTTATAATCCTAGGAATGGCGAATTACAGAATATAAAGACTCTTTTCCATGAGTTGGCTTATGCAAGATTCCATACCAAAGATACTAGATTAGGGAAGAAAAAGAGTTTCAAGCTGAAATGCTTGAATATACAAAGGGGCAATACTTTGGACTTGATACAAGTGATTATTCTATAAATTATTAACATGGTTGGATTAATGGTAAGGAGTTAAAAGATAAACAAAATCTTTTAAAAGAAGTTAAAGAAACAACAATATCTTATATAAGTATAATTGAAGAATCTATTTTAAAAGAAGTTTATAAAGAACTTGAAAAATATGAAGAAATTAATTTTTCAAGTGCAAAAGAAGCAATATCAATTTATAATTCAATAAAAGAAAATGAAAAAGAAGTTTTATCAAGCAGCAATGATAAGACTTCTTTTTTTGATGAAAAAAATAGAGAGAGTGATAGATTGAGTAATATATATATAAACATAATCCCAAAAGTAATGAAAAAGAAAATGAATTAGAGATGTAAAATAGGCAGAAGAAATCTGCCTATAAATTTAATTTTTGATATGGTGGTATGTTTGGAATAGGGATAAATGGTAATAGGTTCAAAAAGCAAGATGTATATAAATTAGCAAAAGAAACAAAGAAGTTTTTAGAGTTATTAAATGGAATAACAATTCAAAGTAGATATGAAAGTGATATTAAAGATATAGAAAATCAAAAAAGTAAATTAGAAGAAATGTTATTAATGTTTGAACCAACAATACTAGAAGAGTATATTGAACAAACTAAAATAGCATATAGAGAAATGATTAGAGCAAAGAAGGAGTATGAAAGAGTAGTTAAGGAAGGTTGCTATAAGGAAACTATAGAGAAGGCAAAAGAATATTATAAAGATAAAGCTTTAGTTTATGAAGCAAAGAAAGAATATAGAGATAAACTTAAAGAAGTATTAAGTTAAAAGTGTCCCCCGGGGACACTTTTAGATTATATTAAATAAAGAAAAAGTCCAAGAGTTTTTGGCAAGTGGTTAAAGGAATAACACTTTAAAAAACTTATCGGCTCACCACCGATAAAATAACCGTCAGAAGGGGATTGCTTTTTCTTAGATGTTGCTATTATATATAATATAATAGCGGTGTGACTGTACTAGAATAGAGTAAACTATCAGTGGGATACAATGAGTTAGATGGTACTATACTTGATAATACTAGACCTAAGCGAGTTTGAGTTGTATGACTTTTTAGCTGAGTAAATCAAATTTTACTCCAACCCTAAAAGACAATTTTTTAAAAAATTTGTCTCGCTAGGGGGGAGTGAGTTGACTAAAGCTATAAGAATAGCTTTAGAAGAATATAGGTTAATAGAAAGGATTTATACTTGATTTTATTTGAAAGTTCACTAGGGGTAATATAGTTTTATGCTTTTTTTATGAATATGAACAATATATAAGAAGGAGTGATTTATTAAGGTGAATATATGAAGAAAAATAGTTGTTATGAGTAGTGTAACTGGAGGAGAAGAAGTAGATAGGTATATATGTAGTAGATGTGGGAAAAAGATAAAGGATAGCATAAGAGTAAATAAGAGAAGAAAAAATAATAACCATAATAAAAGGTATTCTAAATTAATTTATATAGATAAATGTAATGAATATGGTTTGAGTGGTAAAAAAAGGAAATGAAGTAGAGTAGGGTAGAGCAATATTTGAAATTTAATTATTTTAATACTGCTACAAATGATAATAAAAGTTTTGCATATACTTGGAAAGAAAATTTAGGTGGTCAAGTGAAAGCTTGTATAAATAAAACAACATATGAGTATATAATGTATAAAACACTTCCAGCAACAACTATGGATAAAATTATAGTAAATGCTCTTAGATTAGAATTTGGATTCTGTAGAAATGGCTCAGATAGATATCTTATTCCTGATGAACAAAATAAAGCATATTGGACTATATTCTAAAAACATTAATAAAAAAATGAAGTAGCATCACTTTGATGCTGCTTCATTTTTTTCGTTTATAATAATTATTATTAATATAATATTAATCACAATTGCTAAATAAAAAAAATATCTTAGCTGATTTTTCCATATATATGTATCTTTTAATAATACAGTTTCATTTACTGGATACCAGTCAATAACTTCAAAGTATATTAAATTATCCTTTTCTTTATCTACAAAATTTCCGTATATATTTAAATTATAATATTGTGGAATCCCTTCAGAATATGTTATCACTTCATCATATGGAGTATTCCCACATAAATATATTTCATCTGTACTTATGTTATTCAAATTATTTTCTGATAAAAATTTCTCCAATTTATCCTTTCCATCAATTACATATGATCCCCCCATTGAGGCTTCTTTTGTCTTAAGATTAATTCCTGTACCTTGATAAAGATTATCTTGATTATAGGGCTCTTTATATACTACCCTAGGAATAATTACTATCAATAGTATTAAAGTTATTAATAATAATATAATTTTAAATAATTTTAGGATATTATGATTAACTTTATTCATAATACATCACCTCTACTAAATGTTTTACCATATATACGTCAATCTAGTTTCTAAAATAATGTAATAATATCCAATCCCTTTAAAATCATATAACGCTTATTGGGGTTACTATATGTAAATAAAAAAGGTATCAAAATAATTACTTGTTCTGATAACTTTTTTTATATAACTTCATACTAAAGATCAACAATATTATTATTAATATTATTATTTTATAATATCTCATATATATTGTATCCAATAAAATTAATTTATCATTCCCAATATTATTCCATTCTTCAACTTTAAACATTATTGTACCAGATGAAGAAATTTCAAAATTTCCATACATTTCAAAAATATAATTATTTGGAATACCTTTTTTATATCTAGTAAGGATTTTAATCGGATTATTTCCGTTTAATTGATTAGATGATAGATATTTTGGAACTTTTTCAACTGAGTTCTTATTACAAAATTTCATTAACTTATCTCTACCATCTATTATTACTAACTCTGTTGGATCCTCAGCATCAACAACAATCTTATCATATTCATTTTTATTAATATTGAAATTTGAAGAATTAATAGAAGCAAACGGAATTAATAATATTATTATAGTTACTACAACTTTCATTATTACTCTTATATATTTCTTTTTTATTTTCTATCTCCTTAATAGTATAATTTTTATTTATAGTATTCCGTTAAAATATTACATACTAATTATATCTAAAAAAACTGAGCTGATAGTTAGTTTATTTTAATTAATATAATTTTTTATTTGTTTTTTGATATATATTCGTAATGCTTTTATTAATAGAACAGAAATACATATTCCGACTCCTAATAATATAAAATTAATTAAAGTCCATATTGTTATAAAACTCATAATTTCCCTCCCATTTTATCTTAAAAAAACGTTCAATTACTAAATTATTTAATCCTTGAATATAAAAAAATGTACCATATCTTCACTTTTAAATTCAAATACTTCACTAAATGCACTTTTAATGAATAATAAAAGCCAATGATGTATTTTCATTGGCTTTTAACTATATAAAATTACTTATTACATTAACTTTTATCTTAATTAAATAGACTCTTTAAACCTGTTTTAATCTATATTCTTATTGTTTAACATTAATTTCTTCTTAATAACAACATTGCTATTAGTATAATACATACAGTAACGATATGAATAACTACTGATACGTAATTAACCCCATATATACGTCCATCTAGTATTAAAAATATTGTTTCTAAAATAATATAATAATATCCAATCCCTTTCACTAACGATTTATATGAAGAAGAATACTTGATATTTCTTCTCTTTTCATTCAATCTATTTAATATTTCCATTCCATAATATAATATTAAATAGATTGATAAACATAAATGACGTATAAAATCAACTCTTGGACTAAATAAAAAATTTATAACGTCCATACATTTACCTAACTAGCAACCCTAACATAATAAAAGTTATTCTTTTTCCACATTGCTCCTTCGTATGAATGTGGTGGATAAGGATTAAATATTTTTGATGAACGTGAATATATAATAACTTCATCTAATGATGCTGCTATTTCTTTTAATGTATTTAGTGGTATTATTTCATTTATTATATCAGAAACATCTGCTTTTCCTAATGCATACTGTCCAACTTTATATGTTACACATAAAACCATTACTGGAGTAGACAGGTTAGGCAGTTTCTTAAAAGCTGTTCTAGCTACTTTAAAAACTGATGAAATTGATCTTTCAGAAGTGTTACTATTTAATGCAGCCAAGTATTGCTCAGCATCTTCTAAACTATCAGAAGTATACATCAATTCACCATAACCATTAAACACCTTATATTTTGCATTATTATCTGTACCCTTATCTAATGTTTGAGCAGAAGTAGTTAAAACTCCTAAATTTGAAGTAATAATAAATGTGAGTAAACTAAATAAAACTATTATCCTTTTTTTCATTTTATACCTCCTTTTGCTTATTTTATAAAATTATGGAATTATTATACATTGTGATTTTTATTAAAACAAGTAAAAATATTATAATTTTAATATAATTTAACAAAATATTAAATAATCAATTACTTTGCAAAAAGTATTTTTAGTGAAGATCAAAAGTCAAGGATCTATGGATTTGTATTTTATCACAATACTTTAAAATAACACTTTATGTTTAATAATTAGGTTGTTTTAATTACGCTAAATTTAACTTCTAGAATATGGACTTTTTTTATTTTTCTTTCTTGATTACATTATGATATGTAATTAAGAATAGTAGACTTTAAAATCATATATATCATAGTATTCATTAAACTTTTTTTAAAAACATATAAGAAAGATATTTTAAGTTAATTTAGATAGATAAATGTAATAAATGTGGTATAAGCAATAAAAAAATGAAATGAGTAGAGTAGGGGGGCAATACTCAAATTTTAATTAATTATAATAAAAAGTGTCCCCAGAGGACACTTTTCTATTTAAAATATTCAAGTAAACTCTTAAATAAAGTAGAACTAATTCTAGCATGTTCAAGTTCTGATTTTATATAATCAGAGAATTTGATTTTTTTATTTATCATAAGATTACTTTGTTTTCTGACTTCTAGTATTGCTCTATCAGCATTTTCTATAAGTTGTTGTAACTTTAGATTTTCGGTTAATTCTTCGAGATTTTCTTTAGGAGCATTAGCCTTTAATTCTTTAATTTCATTTTCAAGTCTTTTCTTTTCCTCATTAGCTTTTAAATATTCATTAGTAACTTTTTCAATTTTCATAGAATATTTATCATCAAGTTCTTGTTTGACTTCAACTCTAAGTTGTCTTTCTAGTTGAGAAATAATTTCTGATTTATCAGTATGTGCTTTATTTAATTCTGTCTTTAATTCAGAGTTGTATCGGATTAATGAATTTTTAGTTTTTATTTCTTCTTCCTTTTGAAGTTCAACTCTTTTTAATTCTTGCTTTAAAGATATAGCTTCTTCTTTTGAAAGATATATATTTTTATTTAGAATTTCTAAAATACCTTTTTGACTTTCTTCACTTAAAGTTGAAAATTCACTTGCATTAGAAGTTGATAAGTTGCCTTGTTCAAGAAGTTCTTTAAGTTCCGGAATAAGATTGTTATTAATCCTTTCGTATCTTCCTACTTGTGTTGGAGATAATTTTAAGTCATTTGCAATTACTTCACGAATTTTACCGACCTTTTCTCCATTAGCTTTTTTAGCTTTATAAAGTTCTGATAATCTTTGAACTTGTTTAAGTTTTTCAGATTCTGAAAGTTCTCTAGTTTGTGCATTAGCTTGGATAAGAACAATTTCAGCGTCTAAATCATTT
>NZ_AUJC01000019.1:0-14761 GCF_000424025.1 Clostridium paraputrificum AGR2156 | reverse complement strand
TGCTGCTGTAAGTGTTGTCTTACCGTGGTCTACGTGACCGATTGTTCCAATATTTACGTGGGGTTTATTTCTCTCGAATTTTTCCTTTGCCATTGCAAATTCCTCCTTAAAATATATCAATAAATTTAAAGACTTTTTTCAGTCATTATTATAACCTATAAATATCACAATATCTATATTTATATTGTAGTTTACTTATAAATACTTATATTAATAAGTGTTTGGTGTTACCTTTATGTAACACCAAACAAACTATTTACTTCTATTTCCAGCGATTTGTTCTTGTATGCTCTTTGGAACTTCTTCGTAGTGATCGAATACCATTGCGTAAACACCTCTACCTTGAGTTCTTGATCTTAATGATGTTGCATAACCAAACATTTCAGCTAATGGAATAAATGCTCTAATTACTTGAGCTCCATTTACTGAATCCATACCTTCTAGTCTACCTCTTCTTGAGTTAACGTCACCTATAACGTCTCCCATGTATTCTTCAGGTACAGTTATTTCAACCTTCATCATTGGTTCTAATAATACTGGATCTGCTTTAGCCATAGCATTCTTAAATGCCATAGAACCAGCAATCTTAAACGCCATTTCTGAAGAATCGACTTCATGGTAAGATCCGTGTACTAACTTAACCTTAAAGTTAATAACATTGTATCCAGCTATGTTACCTGTTAAAGCTGCTTCTTGAATACCTGCATCGATTGCTGGAATGTATTCCTTTGGAATAGCTCCACCAACAACAGCATTTTCAAATGAATATTCTCCTTCAGTTGGTTCCATTTCAATTACAGCGTGACCGTATTGTCCTTTACCACCTGATTGCTTAGCATACTTAGCTTCAGCCTTAACAGCCTTCTTAATTGTTTCTTTATATGAAACTTGAGGTGCACCTACATTACACTCAACTTTGAATTCTCTTTGAAGTCTATCAACAATAATATCTAAGTGAAGTTCACCCATACCTGCGATAATTGTTTGACCAGTTTCTTGATCAGTCCAAGTCTTGAAAGTTGGATCTTCTTCTGCAAGCTTAGCTAATGCTAACCCCATCTTTTCTTGACCAGCTTTAGTCTTTGGTTCAATCGCAATGTTGATAACTGGTTCTGGGAATTCCATTGATTCAAGAATTATTGGATTATTTTCTGCACATAGAGTATCTCCAGTTGTAGTATTCTTTAATCCTATAATTGCTCCTAATTCACCAGCTTCTAGTGATTCAACTTCTTCTCTATGATTAGCATGCATTTTAACAAGTCTACCAATTCTTTCTTTCTTACCCTTAGTTGAGTTAAGAACGTAAGAACCACTTTCTATTATACCAGAGTAAATTCTAGCAAAAGCAAGCTTTCCTACGAATGGGTCAGTAGCAATCTTGAATGCTAATGCTGATAAAGGCGCTTCATCTGAAGCTTCTCTTGTAGCTGCTTCACCTTCTAAATTAGTACCTTCTACAGCAGGAATGTCTAGTGGAGATGGTAAGTATGCAACAACTCCATTAATCATTTCTTGAACACCTTTGTTTTTGTATGAAGAACCACAAATACAAGGATAAATTTCATTAGCTATTGTAGCTTTTCTTAAAGCAGCATGTAATTCATCTGCTGTTATTTCTTCACCCTCAAGGTATTTCATCATTAATTCTTCATCAGTTTCAGCTATTGCTTCTATCATAGCATTTCTGTATTCTTCAGCTTGATCTACTAAATCTGCTGGAATTTCTTCAGTTCTAACATCTTTTCCAAGATCGTCATAGAATAATATAGCCTTATTTGATATAAGATCTACCATTCCTTTAAATTGGTCTTCTGATCCTATTGGAATTTGTATTGGAACAGCGTTAGCCTTTAATCTATCTCTTACTGTTTGAACACATCTGAAGAAATCTGCTCCAGTCGCATCCATCTTATTTACATAAATCATTCTTGGTACGCCGTACTTATCTGCCTGTCTCCAAACAGTTTCAGTTTGAGGTTCAACCCCACTCTTAGCATCTAGAACAGTAACTGCTCCATCAAGTACTCTTAATGATCTTTCAACTTCTACTGTGAAGTCTACGTGACCTGGAGTATCAATGATATTTAATTCATGACCTTCCCAGAAACAAGTTGTTGCTGCAGAAGTAATTGTTATACCTCTTTCTTGTTCTTGAACCATCCAGTCCATTTGAGAAGCCCCTTCATGAGTTTCACCAATTTTGTGTGTTCTTCCTGTATAGAATAATATACGTTCTGTAGTTGTAGTCTTACCTGCATCTATATGGGCCATTATTCCGAAATTACGGAATTTTTCTAACGGATATTGTCTTGCCATTTAATTTCCTCCTCTCAACGAGTAATTATAAATTCTAGAAAACTGTTTTGGTAAAAGAACCAAAACAGTTTTTATATTAGTATCTGTAGTGAGCGAAAGCCTTATTAGCTTCTGCCATCTTGTGAGTATCTTCTCTCTTCTTAACAGCAGCACCAGTATTATTAGCTGCATCTAATAATTCTCCAGCTAATCTTTCTGCCATAAGCTTTTCTCCTCTTTTTCTAGCAGCAGCTAGTATCCATCTGATACCTAAAGTCTGTCTTCTTTCTGCTCTAACTTCTATTGGAACTTGATAAGTAGCTCCACCTATTCTTCTTGCTTTTACTTCTAGTAAAGGCATTACATTGTTCATAGCTTCTTCAAATACTTCTAATGCATCTTTACCAGTCTTTTGAGCCATAACTTCAAATGCATTGTAACATATTTTTTGAGCTACTCCCTTTTTACCATCTTCCATTATGTTGTTTATTAACTTAGTAACAACCTTTGAGTTGTACATTGGATCTGGTAATACATCTCTCTTTGCTATATGTCCTTTTCTTGGCACTTTTCTTCCCTCCTTAACATGATAATTTAAGTTCATCGGTACTCGGTACTATTTCGATACCGTAAAGTGCTAACTCCTTCATCTATATAAACTTAAGTTATAAATCTATGTAAATGCTGAAGATAAGCACTACAATTGGTTAAGAGACTATTTCTTCTTAGGTCTCTTAGCTCCATACTTTGATCTTCCTTGCATTCTGTTAGCTACACCAGCACAGTCTAATGCTCCTCTTACGATATGGTATCTAACACCAGGAAGGTCCTTTACTCTACCACCTCTTATAAGAACAACGCTATGTTCTTGTAAGTTGTGTCCTACACCACCAATGTATGCAGTAACTTCATATCCATTTGTAAGTCTTACTCTGGCAATCTTTCTTAACGCTGAGTTAGGCTTCTTTGGAGTAGTAGTCTTAACAACAGTACAAACACCTCTCTTTTGAGGACACTCCTTAAGTGCTGGAGCAGTTGAAGTTGTAACAGCTACTTTTCTTCCTTTTCTTACTAATTGGCTTATAGTTGGCATTCTTTCACCTCCTGAATTTTATTTATCTATTTAAATATAAAAAGATAAAACAAGTTAATTAAATTCATAAAGGCAAAGTAATAATTACTTTGCCTCCATGAAACATGTAGACAATCAAATCTATGTGAATCTAAAAATCACACATCTCGTATTTTATCATTTAAGCATACGCATGTCAATAAATTTGAATTGTATTATTCTACCTTTAATAAGCTGTCATCCATAGTTAAATCTTCTTCAACATCAAGCTTTACTGATCTGTATCTCATCATACCAGTTCCAGCTGGAATCAGCTTACCTATTATTACATTTTCCTTCAATCCAACAAGAGGATCAGTTTTACCCTTTATTGCAGCTTCTGTAAGTACTCTTGTTGTTTCTTGGAATGATGCTGCTGATAAGAAACTGTCAGTTGCAAGAGCAGCTTTAGTAATTCCTAATAGCGCTTGTTCTCCTGTAGCTTCTTCTCCACCAAACTCTCTTACCTTTTCATTTGCTTCTTCGAAGTCAAATATATCAATCATTGTTCCAGGTAATAGTTCAGTATCACCAGAATCTGTAACTTTAATCTTTCTAGTCATTTGTCTAACAACTACTTCTAAGTGCTTATCATTAATATCAACCCCTTGAAGTCTATAAACTTTTTGAACTTCACTAAGCAGATATCTTCTAGCACCATCTATACCCTTGATATTCATGATATCATGTGGGTTAACAGAACCTTCTGTAACTTCATCTCCAGCTTCTATAACATCATTATCGTTAACTTTTAGTCTTGATCCAAATGGAATATCATAGCTCTTTTCTTCGCCATCAGCTCCCATTACATATACAGTTCTCTTTTTCTTAGTTTCCTCTATTCTTACAGTACCACTAATTTCACTTACAATTGCAAGCCCCTTAGGTTTTCTAGCTTCAAATAATTCTTCAACTCTAGGAAGACCTTGTGTTATATCCGCACCGGCAACACCACCTGTATGGAATGTTCTCATTGTAAGCTGAGTTCCTGGTTCACCGATAGATTGAGCAGCTATTATACCAACTGCTTCACCTATGTTTATCTTCTTAGCAGTAGCCATATTCATTCCATAACACTTAGCACATACACCTATTTTACACTTACATGTAAATACAGATCTAATTTTAACCTTTTTAACTCCTGTGGCTACTATTGTTTCTGCCATTTCTGAATCAACATAAGTATCGTTATTAGCAATAACTTCTCCTGTAGAAGGGTTTATTACATCTTCTGCAAGATATCTACCTGTTAATCTTTCAGCTAAGCCTTCAACAACTTCATTACCTTCTCTAATTTCAGATACAACCATACCATCTGTAGCGCCACAGTCTTCTTCTCTTACAATTACGTCTTGAGAAACATCAACTAATCTTCTAGTTAAGTATCCTGAATCGGCAGTCTTTAAGGCGGTATCGGCATTACCTTTTCTAGCTCCGTGAGTAGATAAGAAGTATTCAAGTACATCTAGACCTTCTCTAAAGGATGCTCTAATTGGTAATTCTATAATCTTACCAGATGGACTTGCCATAAGTCCTCTCATACCAGCTAATTGCTTAATTTGTGACTTAGAACCTCTGGCACCAGAGTCAGCCATCATAAATATTGGGTTAAATTTATCAAGGCTTTCCATTAGAGTATCAGCAACTTCTTCAGTTGTCTTAGTCCATTTTTCTATAACTCTTTCATATCTTTCATCATCAGATATGAAACCTCTTTTATACATTTTTTCAATCTTTTCTATTGTTTCATCCGCATCTCTTAATAAATCATACTTTTCTTTAGGTACAATCATATCTGATGCAGCAACAGTTATAGCTCCGATTGACGAATAGTGATATCCTAAGGCTTTTATTTTATCCAACATTATCGAAGTTTCAGTTGGACCATGCTTTAAGTAACACTTATCTATTATCTTACCTAAAGATTTCTTAGTAACTAAGAAGTCTACTTCTAAGTTAAACTCTTCATCTTTATTATTTCTATCAACAAATCCAAGATCTTGTGGAATTGATTCATTGAATATTAATTTACCAACAGTAGTTTTAATTATTCCTGTTTTTTCAACTCCATCTACAGTCTTAAATAACTTTACATGTATTTTATCATGTACTCCTATTTCTTTTAACTCATAAGCCATTATAGCTTCTTCTTTTGAGTAGAAATATTTATCTTCCTTTTCTTGTTCCTTATCTATTGTTAAATAATAAGAACCAAGAACCATATCTTGAGTAGGAACACAAACTGGTTTACCATCAGATGGCTTTAATATGTTACCAGCCGCAAGCATTAAAAATCTTGCTTCTGCTTGTGCTTCTACAGATAAAGGTACGTGAACAGCCATTTGGTCACCATCAAAGTCAGCATTATATGCTGTACAAACTAATGGATGTAACTTTATAGCTCTACCTTCAACTAATACTGGTTGGAATGCTTGAATACCTAATCTGTGAAGTGTAGGAGCACGGTTTAATAATACCGGATGGTCTGCAATAACTTCTTCTAATACATCCCATACTTGTGGCATTACTCTCTCTACCATTCTCTTAGCACTCTTTATGTTATGAGCTATTCCATCTTCAACTAATTTTTTCATTACAAATGGCTTGAATAATTCAAGAGCCATTTCTTTAGGAAGACCACATTGGTACATTTTTAATTCTGGACCAACAACGATAACAGATCTACCTGAGTAGTCAACTCTCTTACCAAGTAAGTTTTGTCTAAATCTACCTTGCTTACCTTTAAGCATATCTGATAAAGACTTTAATGGTCTATTACCAGGACCTGTTACAGCTCTTCCTCTTCTTCCATTATCTACAAGAGCATCTACTGCTTCTTGAAGCATTCTTTTTTCATTTCTAACAATGATATCAGGAGCTCCTAAATCTAATAACTTCTTAAGTCTGTTATTTCTATTTATAACTCTTCTGTAAAGATCATTTAAATCAGATGTTGCAAATCTTCCACCATCTAATTGTACCATTGGTCTTAAATCTGGTGGAATAACAGGAATTACATCTATAATCATCCACTTTGGATCATTACCAGACTTTTTGAAGGATTCAATAACTTCAAGTCTTCTAATTATTCTTACCTTTTTTTGACCTGTACTTTGCTTTAACTCTTCTTTTAACTCTATAGATTGTGCTTCTAAATCTATTTCTCCTAGAAGTTGTTTAACAGCTTCTGCACCCATACCTGCAACAAAGCTTTCTTCACCATATTTATCTGCAGCTTCTCTATATTCTTTTTCATTAAGAAGTTGCTTCTTTAAAAGTGGTGTTTCCTTAGGATCAATTACTACGTATGAAGCAAAGTATAGTATTTTTTCTAAAGCTCTTGGTGACATATCAAGTATTAATCCCATTCTTGATGGAATTCCTTTGAAGTACCATATATGAGATACTGGGGCAGCCAGTTCTATATGCCCCATTCTCTCTCTTCTAACTTTAGCCTTTGTGACTTCAACTCCACATCTATCACAAACTATACCTTTATATCTTACTCTTTTATATTTACCACAGTGACATTCCCAATCCTTCATTGGTCCAAATATTCTTTCACAGAATAGACCATCTCTTTCAGGCTTTAATGTTCTATAGTTTATTGTTTCTGGTTTCTTAACTTCTCCTCTTGACCATTTTCTTACTTGCTCAGGAGATGCTAATCCTATTTGTATTGCATCAAAATTATTTAACTCAAACAAGGGTATATCCTCCCTTCAAAATTAGTGTTCGTCATTAAAATCATCTAGTACTAAATCTTCTTGTAGTCCCTCGATTTGAAAACTTTCGAAATCTTCTTCTTGTTCTGGTTCTACTTCTTCTACTGTATAGCTATCATCAATTTCCGCTTCTGGTTCAGAAGTAAATTCTTCTGTTCCTTCTATATTCACCTCTAAGTTTTCCATATCCTCATCTGCGAATTCTTTTAATTGAACTTCTTGATTTTCTTCATTTAAAACTTTAATGTCTAAGCAAAGAGCTTGAAGTTCTTTAATAAGAACCTTAAATGATTCTGGAACACCTGGTTCAGGGATATTTTCACCCTTAACTATTGCTTCATATGTCTTAACTCTACCTACAACATCATCTGACTTAACAGTTAATATTTCTTGTAATGTATGCGCAGCACCATATGCTTCTAATGCCCAAACTTCCATTTCACCAAATCTTTGACCACCAAATTGAGCTTTACCTCCAAGTGGTTGTTGTGTAACTAGTGAGTATGGTCCAGTTGATCTAGCATGAATCTTATCGTCAACTAAGTGAGCTAGCTTTAAGATATACATTATACCAACTGTAACTTCATTATCAAATGGTTCTCCTGTTCTACCATCATATAAAACAGTTTTACCATTAGCATTATAACCTGCTTTTTCAAGACATTCTTCTATATCTTCTTCAGTTGCTCCATCAAATACTGGAGTAGCTATATGCCATCCTAATTGGCTAGCAGCCCATCCTAAGTGAACTTCAAGTACCTGACCGATGTTCATACGTGAAGGAACCCCTAGAGGATTTAAACATATTTGTAGCGGTCTTCCGTCTGGTAAAAATGGCATATCTTCTTCAGGAAGTACTCTTGAGATAACCCCCTTGTTACCATGACGTCCAGCCATCTTATCCCCTACAGATATCTTTCTCTTTTGCGCAATATAAGCTCTTACAAGTTCATTTACGCCTGGATTTAATTCGTCTCCATTTTCTCTTGTAAACACTTTAACATCTACAATTATACCAGCTTCACCATGAGGAGCTCTTAATGAAGTATCTCTTACTTCTCTTGCCTTTTCACCGAATATTGCTCTTAACAGTCTTTCTTCAGCTGTTAATTCAGTTTCACCCTTTGGAGTAACCTTACCAACAAGAATATCTCCAGATCTTACTTCAGCACCTACTCTTATTATTCCTCTTTCATCGATATCCTTAAGTGCATCTTCACTTACATTAGGAATATCTCTAGTAATTTCTTCTGGTCCTAATTTTGTGTCTCTAGCTTCACATTCATATTCTTCTATATGAATAGATGTAAATACATCTTCTCTAACTAGTTCTTCAGAAATAAGCATAGCATCTTCGTAGTTATATCCTTCCCACGTAATGAATCCCATTCTGATATTTTTACCTAATGATATTTCACCTAGATCTGTTGATGGACCATCAGCTAATACTTGATTCTTAAATACTATTTCACCTTTATCAACTATTGGTCGTTGATTTATGCACATACCTTGGTTACTTCTCTTAAACTTAAGTAATTTATAAGTATCAATTCCGCCATCAATATCTCTTTTAATTCTCACTTCGTTAGCACTTACATAAGTTACAACACCAGCATTTTTAGCCTTAGGAAGTACTCCTGAGTCTACTGCTGCTTTGTACTCTATTCCTGTACCAACGATAGGAGCTTGAGTCTTTAATAATGGAACAGCTTGACGTTGCATGTTTGATCCCATCAGTGCTCTTGAGGCATCGTCATTCTCAAGGAAAGGTATCATTGCAGTAGCAACTGATACTATTTGTCTAGGCGATACGTCTATTAAATCTACATCTTCTGCTGGTACAACAAATACATCTTCCTTATTTCTTACTGTTACCTTTTTATCAACAAAGTGACCATTTCCGTCAATCGGTTCTTTAGCTTGTGCAACTAAATATTGATCTTCCTCATCTGCCGTAAAATATCTTATTTCATTTGTAATTGTATTAGTTTCTTTATCTATAATTCTATATGGTGTTTCTATAAACCCATATTCATTAACTCTTGCAAATGTTGCTAAGGAGTTTATAAGACCTATGTTAGGTCCTTCTGGAGTCTCGATAGGACACATTCTTCCATAATGAGAATGGTGAACGTCTCTAACTTCAAAACCAGCTCTTTCTCTTGATAAACCACCTGGTCCAAGAGCAGATAATCTTCTCTTGTGAGTTAATTCTGAAAGTGGGTTAATCTGATCCATGAATTGTGATAATTGAGAACTACCAAAGAATTCTTTAATAGCAGCAGCTACTGGTCTAATGTTTATTAACATTTGAGGAGTAATTGCTTCTTGATCTTGAATAGTCATTCTTTCTTTAACTACTCTTTCCATTCTTGATAAACCAATTCTAAATTGGTTTTGTAGTAATTCACCAACTGATCTAATTCTTCTATTTCCAAGATGATCAATATCGTCAACATATCCTATATTATAAGCCAATCCAATTTCGTAACTAATAGTCGCAAAAATATCATCTCTTATAATATGCTTAGGAATTAATTTATTGATATTTTTCTTGATTTCTTCTTTTATTGAATCTTCATCAGAGTAATTATCTAAAATTTCTCTTAATGTAGGGTAATGTACATATTCCTTAATGTTTAAGTCTGTTACATCAAAGTTAACATGCTTAGTTATATCAACAAAGTTATTTCCGATTACTCTTACAACTCTATCTTCCACTAAAACATCAACTGAATTTATTCCTACATTTCTAATTTCTTCAGCAATTGTTCTACTAATTTTTTGGCCGCTTTCAACCATTATTTCTCCAGTTGATGGATTAATAATGTCATTAGCAGCTATTTGATTTGCAATTCTTAAGTTTAATGCAAGTTTCTTGTTGAACTTATATCTACCTACTCTAGACAAATCATATCTTTTTGCATCAAAGAATAAAGAATCAATTAAAGATACTGCACTATCTACTGTAGGTGGTTCACCTGGTCTTAATCTTTTATAGATTTCTAATAGTGCTTCTTCTTTCGTTTTAGTATTGTCTTTTTCAATTGTTGCCTTGAATCTTTCTTCTTCTCCAAAGTAATCTAATAATTCTTGATCACTTCCAAATCCCATTGCTCTTCCTAAAATAGTGATTGGTAGCTTTCTAGTCTTATCAATTCTTACATATATTACGTCATTAGAGTCAGTTTCATATTCTAACCAAGCTCCTCTGTTTGGAATTACTGTAGAAGAAAACAGCTTTTTACCACTCTTATCTCTACTATAACTGTAATATACACCTGGAGATCTTACTAATTGGCTGACTATTACTCTTTCAGCACCATTAATAATAAAAGTTCCTTGTTCAGTCATTAATGGGAAATCACCCATGAAGACTTCTTGTTCTTTTATTTCTCCTGTTTCATTGTTCTGTAATCTTACAGAAACCTTTAGTGGTGCAGCATAAGTAGCGTCTCTTTCCTTACACTCTTCCACTGAATACTTAATATTATCCATATCAAGCTTATAGTCTACGAATTCAAGTACTAGATTACCAGTAAAGTTGCTTATCGGATTGACATCATCAAAAACCTCATGAAGCCCTTCTCTTAAAAACCACTGATACGAATCTAATTGTACTTCAATTAGATTTGGCATTTCGGTTACGTCTTTAACCTTACCAAAACTCATTCTTGTTCTTTTCCCAACTTGGACAGGATGTACCATGAATCTTCACCCCTTGTATAAACTAAAATAACCAAAAGCATAGCTTCCCTAAGGACTTTATGCTTTCGGAGAACATCATCTTTTTAGTATAGCCACATTTTTATGCACCTATACACATTTTGCCATTTTTATATACTTATCCATATTGAACAGTACATTTAATGATAGTATCATATTCCCAAATTAATGTCAATATTTTTTATTTTTTTCTTCCGTACTATTGGACAATAAAAAAGGTGCTATACAGCACCTTTTTATATTCCAAGTTAAATTACTTAACTTCTACTTCTGCACCAACTTCAGCTAATTTAGCCTTGATGTCTTCAGCTTCTTCCTTAGAAACTGCTTCTTTTAATGTCTTAGGAGCTCCGTCAACTATTTCCTTAGCTTCCTTTAATCCTAACCCAGTAAGTTCTCTTACAACCTTGATTACTTTAATCTTTTGAGATCCAGCATTTGCTAATACCACATCAAATTCAGTCTTTTCTTCAGCAGCTCCACCTGCAACTGCTGCACCTGCTACTGCTACTGGAGCAGCAGCGCTTACTCCGAATTCTTCTTCGCAAGCTTTTACTAATTCATTTAATTCTAAAACGCTCATTTCTTTTATAGCTTGAATGATATCTTCTCTTGTCATTTTAATTGCACCTCCAAAATTACTTAACACATTGTTTTGTTATTATTCAGCTGATTCAGCTTCTTTTTGATCTTTAATTGCACTTAATAAGTATGCAAGGTTTGATAAAGGAGCCTTGATACTTCCAAGAAGTTTCGCAATAAGAACTTCTTTTGATGGTATTGTAGCAAGTTGAGAAACCTTTTCTTTATCAAAGATTTGTCCTTCAACAATACCTGCTTTTAATTCAAGTTTCTTATGATCCTTAGCAAAATCATTTAAGATTCTTGCAGGAGCAGTAGCATCTTCATATCCGAATGCTATAGAAACTGGTCCTTCTAAATATTCAGAAATAGCTTCTAATCCTAATTCCTTAGCAGCTAATGTTACTAAAGTATTCTTGTATACTTTATATTCAACACCAGCTTCTCTTAAGTTCTTTCTTAATTGAGTATCTTCTTCAACAGTAAGACCTTGATAGCTTGCAAGAATTACAGATTGTGACTTTTCTAACTTTTCTTTGATTTCAGCAACCTTTGCTTCTTTCATTTGTCTGTTCTTGTTCATTACTGTGTGTCCACCTCCTCACAGTTTATAACTGCTTAATATTAATAAAGGTCTTCCCGTAGACAAGGAAGACCTAAAGTAAACATAACTAACTTTATTGGTACCTCGGTAGGTTGTTATACGTTATGCAATAGCACCTACTGTCTACGGAAATAATATTATCTTTTTAACAACACAACCGATTATAGCATCTAATTCAGTTCAAGTCAATACTATTCTAAAACTTTTACTGGGTTAATCTTAGCTCCTGGTCCCATTGTGCTTGAAACAGTTACTGATTTTACATATTGTCCCTTAGCTGCTGCTGGCTTAGCCTTAATTAAAGCTTCCATTAATGCGTGGAAGTTTTCCTTTAACTTTTCAGCACCGAATGACTTCTTACCAATTGGGCAGTGAACTATAGCAGTCTTATCAACTCTATATTCAACCTTACCAGCCTTAATGTCAGCAATTGCCTTAGCAACATCAAATGTTACTGTTCCTGACTTAGGGTTTGGCATTAATCCCTTAGGTCCAAGTATTCTACCTATTCTACCAACAACACCCATCATATCTGGAGTTGCTACAACTACATCGTAGTCGAACCAGTTTTCTGATTGGATCTTTTGAACTAATTCTTCAGCTCCGACAAATTCTGCTCCTGCCGCTTCTGCTTCCTTAGCCTTATCTCCTTTAGCAAATACTAATACTCTTACAGTCTTACCAGTTCCGTTTGGTAATACAACTGCTCCTCTAACTTGTTGATCTGCATGTCTTGGATCTACCCCAAGTCTTACATGTAATTCGATAGTTTCATCGAAATTAGCTTTTGCAGTTTTTACAGATAGCTCTAAAGCTTCTGCTGGATTGTATAAAGTATTCTTATCTATTAACTTTGCACTTTCAACATATTTCTTTCCCATAATAAGCCTCCTTTGTGGTAATAACGGCCTAGACCTCCCACGAATTTATGAATTACTCTTCGATAGTTACGCCCATACTTCTTGCAGTACCTTCGATCATGCTCATAGCAGCTTCGATTGTAGCAGCATTTAAGTCTGGCATTTTTAATTCAGCAATCTTTCTTACTTGTTCCTTTGTTAACTTACCAACCTTAGTTCTGTTTGGTACACCTGAACCGCTTTCTAATCCTAATTCTTTCTTAATTAGAACTGCAGCTGGAGGTGTCTTTAATATGAAACTAAAAGATCTGTCTTGGTATACTGTGATTACTACTGGTATTATTAATCCAGCTTGATTTGCAGTTTTAGCATTAAACTCCTTACAGAATCCCATTATGTTTACACCATGTTGACCCAATGCTGGACCAACTGGTGGTGCTGGTGTAGCCTTACCTGCTGCAAGTTGAAGTTTAATCATTCCAGTTACTTTCTTAGCCATTTGTTATTCCTCCTATACTGTGGTGATTACGGATTTTTTCAATCCTCCCACTTAATTAAAAAACATTAGTTAATAATTTATATAACTATTAAACTAACTTCTCGATTTGATTAAAATCTAGTTCGGCTAAAGTTTCTCTACCGAACATATCTACTGATGCTTTTATTTTGTGCTTTTCAGCATTAATTTCTTGCACTAGTGCAACGAAATCTCTTAATGGTCCTGATATTACTCTAACCCCTTCGCCTACTTCTAAATCAATTTCTTGTGGAAGTTCAACAATTCCCATAGATTCAATTTCTTCTTCAGTAAGCGGAACTGGCTTAGATCCAGGTCCAACAAACCCTGTCACTCCTCTGGTATTTCTTACTACATACCAAGATTCGTCTGACATTAGCATTTTTATTAGCACATAACCAGGAAACTTCTTTTTCAAAGTTACTTTTTGCTTACCATCTTTTTCTTCAATAACTTCTTCCATTGGAACTTGTATATCAACAAATAGTTCTTGAAGATTTCTATTTTCAATAGTTTTTTCAATAGTAGCTTTCACTTTGTTTTCATATCCTGAGTATGTATGTACTACATACCATCTTGCTCTTTCACTCATATTTATTCCGGTGATATCCACCTAAACCTCCCTTACTTAAGTTTCAAAATCACTTCAAAGAGGTTTTGAAAAATATAATCGAATCCGCCTATTATTACAACATAGATTAAGACGAACACAGCTACAGCAATTAATGCTTTTTTAGTTTCATTTTTAGAAGGCCAAGTTATTCTTTTAACTTCTGCCTTAACCTCTCTAAAAAACTTAAATATACCGCCTTTTTTAGCAGTATTGGATTTAACTTTACTATTGTCAGCCATTTTATCACATCCTTAAAATTGGTAAGTATGTGTCTTTACTTAAATCGCTAATTACTTAGTTTCTCTATGAAGAGTGTGCTTCTTACAGAACTTACAATACTTTTGCATTTCCATTCTGTCTGGGTTGTTCTTCTTATTCTTCATTGAGTTGTAGTTTCTTTGCTTACACTCTGTGCATGCTAAAGTTATCTTTACTCTCACGGTCTGCACCTCCAGTTATTCCTATATATTATATTTTAAGAGACAATTTCTCTTACTGTTTCAATTAATTTTGTAATTATGAGTTACTTTTCCACATTATCATAAAAGTTGTCTACTGTCAATATGGTCTTCCTTTGCAAAGGACTAGGTATTAATACCCAGTCCTAATACTTTAAACCAATTTTATATCAATTATTCTATTATGCTAGTAACAACACCTGAACCTACAGTTCTTCCACCTTCTCTGATCGCGAATCTTAAACCTTCGTCCATTGCTACTTGAGT
>NZ_AUJC01000018.1:0-17489 GCF_000424025.1 Clostridium paraputrificum AGR2156 | reverse complement strand
ATATAGTTAAATTGTCTAAGTTATAATGAGCTGCACACATACTAGCTTCCCACACTTGACCTTCTTCTAATTCTCCATCTCCAAGTAATGCATATACTCTATAGTCTTTTTTATCTACTTTACCTGCTAAAGCCATTCCTACTGCTGCTGAAATACCTTGACCTAATGAACCAGTTGACATATCTATTCCTGGTAGATCATTCATGTTAGGATGCCCTTGTAGATCTGAACCAATCTTTCTTAATGTCATTAATTCTTTAGGATCAAAGAATCCTCTTCTTGCTAATGCACTATATAGTACTGGAGCTGCATGACCTTTTGATAAAACAAATCTATCCCTATTTTCATCCTTTGGATTTTCAAGATTAATACTTAGTTCATTAAAAAATAGTGTAGTAACTATATCTGCTGCTGAAAGTGAACCACCTGGATGACCTGATGCTGATTCTGTTAACATTTCTACTATGTCTTTTCTAATTTGCTTAGAAATTTGGATTAATTCCTCTTTGTTTTTTTTCATGATACGTCCTCCTAGAAAATTTAAAATAATTATAGACTTTATTTTTCCCTATTTAATTAAGATTATTGTAACACACTTTTTAATCTTTTGCTATTCTATTTAATCATTTATGTTAACTTTTTCGTATCTAAGCAAGCATTTAGTGTATACTATTTAATTAATATGTTTTCTTTTATCCTTAAATAATACTATATTTTCTGTTTTACAACATAATAAAAGGTACTGAAGATTATCCTTCAATACCTTTTTGTTTAATCTAAACTTAAACTAATTAATAAAGCTTTATTTACTTTTTCCATATCACTATCTGTCATATGTCCTATTTTCTCTTTTAATCTTCTCTTATCTAATGTTCTAATTTGTTCAAGTAAAACAACTGAATCTCTATTTAAACCATATTCTTCAGAAGATATTTCTACATGTGTAGGAAGCTTAGCTTTATTAATTTGTGATGTAATAGCAGCAACAATAACAGTTGGGCTATATCTATTACCAATATCATTTTGCATAATGATTACTGGTCTTATTCCACCCTGTTCTGATCCTATTACAGGACTTAAGTCAGCGTAGAATATATCCCCTCTTTTTACTAACATAGTCGTCATTTGAAAAATCACACTCCGCAAAGCCATGTCTCATAATCACTTATTTCGTCAACACACTCTTCAGCTAATTCTAAGTTAATCTGTGACATTTCTATATATCCTCTCTTCATAACTTCTAACATTTGTGAGGAATCAACCTCATTAATATATACTATTAAATTCTCATCAAATAATTTACTATTATTTTTATGTTTCTTATCTTTTTTTAAAATATCATTATCTATTGACTCAAACGACATAATTCGGCCTCCTTAGCTAAGGATTCTATGTATACTAAAATTATATTTCAGTTTATGTCATATTGTCAAAGATAAAATCATATTTTTATACTTTTCTGTTAATTATATACTTATATTGTTGTTTAAAATAAATTTTTGTCTATTTCTTTTAAGTAATTGAACTCTTTATAAACTATATCTACTCTACTTTTCCCATCTTTATCATAAATTTTAGTTACTATAGGAGTCTTATCTTCTTTATTTATATAAATTTTAGCCGATGTCATATGATCATTTATATTAGACAAATTAACTTTTATCTCTAAGTACTGTATATCTCCCCACTCTTCAGCTCCTTCATTAATTTCCTCTATATCTCCACATAAAAGATTACTAACAAAAGACAAAGGATATAGGGAATCAAAGTCCTTTTCTAATTCATACTTTCCACCCTTATCTTGCATACTTATATAACCATCTTTATAAATTTTAATTCTATCTTGTCCAAATTCAATTCTCATGCCAACATCCTTGCAGTAATATATATTGGTATCCTCTTTGTATTCACCTTTTGAATTTTTTATCTTGTATTCAGCTTTAGATGTATAAGCCTTAGACTTTTTAATATATTCTATAATTTCTTCATTGGTTGGTGCATAATTATGCCTAAACCCAATAATAGCTATTATAGATATAAAAGGAATAAGTAATAATAGTAATAACAAGACTTTTCTCTCTTTAATTTTGTTCAATAAGTTCTTTTCACTCTTCATATTGCCTCCAAAGTTAATTATTCACTAATACTATTATTAAAACCTTAGAGAAAATATTCTAACTAATGACTGCTTCTTCTATTATTTTAGGTAGTTCTTCTATTATATCTGTAGCAGAAATACTATATTTATCCTTACTAAGTTTATCTCCAGCTAAGCCGTGTATGTAACAAGCTAATATAGACGCTTTAAATCTATTCATACCTTGACCTATAAAAGATGCTATTATTCCAGTAAGGCAATCTCCCATACCTCCAGATGCCATCTTACTATTACCAGTATAATTAATTACAACATCATCACCATTTGTAATTATTGTATTATACCCCTTCAATACAACTATAACATCATGTTGCAGAGCATAGCTTTTTGCTAAATTTACCCTATCCTTTTTTATTTCTTCTATACTATACCCAGATAACCTACTAAACTCTCCAAAGTGAGGTGTTATTACTGCTCTATTTTTCACAAAAGATAGTAACTCTTTATGATTGTCAAGTATATTTAAAGCATCAGCATCTAATATTACAGGAATCTCAGTTTCCTTTATGCATCTGTTTAAAATATCATACTTATCATCACTTACACCTAATCCTGGGCCACATGCAATAACATTATAAGTTTTAAGTAAATTTTTAATTCGGTCTTGCTCTTCATAATTAACAGTCATTGCTTCAATTAATTTATTTGATAATACTTGTTGTGTATTTAAGTCTGTCAAAAGTGAAACTAATCCAGCTCCGCTTCTTACAACAGCTTCAGTACAAATATACGCTGCTCCTGAATAACCTGGACTACCTCCTATCAATAGAACTTTTCCGTAATCTCCTTTATGTCCCCAAACCTTTCTTATGGGAATCATTTTTTTATATTCATACTTATGTAAAAACGAAACTTTCTCGTTAAACTTTTCTTTTACGAAGTTAGGAATTCCTATATATACAACTTTTACTTTCCCTAAATATTCAAAAGCATCATATCTAACAAAACCTTTTTTTATATTTTCTATAGTATAAGTTTCATTAGCCTTTATTGCTATTCCTAATACCTCTCCAGAATTACTATCTATTCCAGAAGGAATATCTACAGAAATAACATATTTAGAATATGTATTTATTGATTCTATAACCTTATAAATAACGCCCTCAATTATTCTATTTAACCCTATACCAAATATAGAATCTAAAACAATATCTGAATTTTTTATATTATCTATAAGCTCTTTATCAAAATCACTGTACTTATTAATTTCTTTTATTTCTATATTTAACTTTTTTATAATATTAATATTTGTAACAAATTCCAGACTTTTTTGAGTACCACAATTTACAACAACAATTTTTACACCCTTACCTAATAAAAAAAGCTTTCTTGCTATTACTAATCCATCTCCACCATTATTACCTATACCACAAAATATAATATATTTATCTCCCTTGGATTTTATTAATTCAAAAATCTTTTCTCCTGCGTTCTCCATAAGAACTATTCTAGGGATTCCAATAGTATTTATAGTATATTCGTCAATTAACTTAGCAGTCTGCCTTGATACCACATACATTAATTATGTCATCTCCTCCCAGATAGCAAAAGCAATTGCATTCTCATTGGTATGAGATATAGATACATGTATTGAATAATCTTCTTTAATAGAAATCACTTCTTTTACTTTATCACTTATATTTGCAATAGGTTGTCCCATCTCATTCCTTAATATTTCTATATCTAACAATCCAAATCCACTTATTCCAGTTCCCATTGCCTTGCTAATAGCTTCTTTAGCAGCAAAATTTCCTGCAATAGTTTCTAAATTGTTGTTCCTACTTTTAAAATACTTTCTTTCCTCTTCAGTAAAAACCTTTTCTAAAAACATAGGAGTTCGTTTAATTGCTGTTCCTATTCTACCTACTTGGACTATATCTGTTCCTACACCTCTAATCATTTGCCACCTCCAATCAATATTTTACTATTACTAAAGCATATTAACCATCTTTTTAGATTCTTCAAAATCCCCTACCCATTTATCAACATACTCACCTATAATATCTATTAAATGTATTGGAGATACTTCATTTTTATAAAGCAAGTTAAGTAAACCTTTAACTTTATGACGTTGAGTTGATATATACTTAACTCCATCTTCTACTCTATTAATAATAGCTCCATCTTTTATATCTACTCTCTCAACCTTTATTCCATACGCTTGTACATTATTAAGGCTTTCCTTAGTAAGACTATAAGTATACTTCATTTCTATATCGTTTATTGATCTTGTAATTATAAGTTTTTCTAATACCATATATATTACCTCCTAAGTCTTAAAACAATTATTATTGTTAAGTAGATGTTATCATAACAATTGTTAGAATATTGTCAAACCATGAAGTCCTAATAAAAAAACAATTATATATTTATTTACATAAAACACCTTTTTACTTGCTTCTTCTATTACTATTAACAAGTGTAACCTCTTTTTTCTCCAATCAATTAATACATATTGTCGAAAAAAGTTATTTACCCACTAAATATTACATAAATAATAAATTTTAGTATATATTTTGTATAAAAAGAAAGAAGAGCAAAAAAGCTCTTCTTTCCTTACCCTACCATAGTTGATTTTGTATACGTTACCACACATATTATAAGTATACCATATTTCATAAGTTATTCAACTATATTTAAACTTTCTTATTCTCCTGTGGCATGATCCATATTATTTTCCTCTGTACGCCTACCCCCAACAAATTTAAAGTCTTCTGCTACTACCTCAGCAAGGTACTTCTTATTACCGTCTCTATCCTCATAACTACCAGTTCTTAATCTTCCACTTAGGCTAATATAACTTCCCTTTTTCATATACTTACATATAACCTCAGCCTTTTTTCCCCATACTGTAACTGGAATCAAATCAGCTTTTCTTGTGCCGTCAGCAGACTTAAAATTTCTATCTACTGCTATAATGAATTTTGTAAATGACTTATCTCCGTTTTCTAATTCTCTTAGTTCAGGATCTCTTATAAGTCTCCCTAATAATACTATTTTATTCATACTAACACCTCCTGAATATTTTCTTTTATAATACTTGACAACTAATTCCATTAATATTCATCTTGTGTCAATATTTTTTAGTATTCTACCATTACTGAAGAAAATAAACTTATATGTTAAAACAATTAAAAGATCGACTAAGATAGTAGCCTCCTAAAAATAAAAAAAGAAACTACTAAATTGTAGCTTCTTAATCAATTTTTTCTATCTTTTTCCAATACAGAATTAATTTCTACTCCTAAAATAAATATTATAGCCATTAAAAACAACCATATCATTAATATAAAGACTGCTGCTAATCCCCCGTATAATCGTGAATAGTTTCCAAAGTTATTAATGTAAAATGAAAATACTAGAGAAAAAATTATCCATCCAAATGTACTAAACACAGCTCCTGGAATAGTATTTTTCCACGGAACTTTCTTACATGGAGTATACCTATATATAGTTGCAAAGACTAATATTAGGACTACTAATATTACTCCATATCTAACTATATTCCATATAAAAGCCATTAACCCATTTAGTGGTAATAGAGCAACTAAATAATCTCCTATTATTTTACCAAAAACCAATAATGTTAGGGTTAATATAATTGTAATCGCAAGAACTATTGTACTTAAATAAGATATAACAGATCTTGTTATATATGATCTTTTATCATTTAGGTTATATGCCTTGTTTATTCCTTTTATAACTGCCCTAAAACCAGAAGAAGCTGTCCAAATTGTTAACAAAACTGATACCCCTAATAATCCTGCATTTTGTGAACTTATTATTTCACTAACAGTAGATTGAATAAGTTCAAATACACTTGTAGGAAGTAACACACTTATGCCATATAATACTTGCTCTGGATTTGGTTTTATAAACCCTATTAAAGTAATTAAAAAAATTAAAAAAGGAAAAAAGGATAATACCAAATAGTATGCTAATTGTGATGCTAAAGAAAATATATCATCTCTTTTTGATTTAACTATTAAATGTATAAACAAATCCATCTTTGACATAGTATACTTTTCTTTTTTCATAATCTCACCATTTCAATTCTTTTATTTTATTCTATTAATGTTTTCTATATCTTATGTTCTCACTTCAAGAAGTAATTATGTATTTACAAATAAATTAGGAGAGCATTTCTCTATACTCTCCCAAGATTAATCCATTATTATTATAATTTTATCACATAGTTTAAAATTTATATACCTGTTTTATTCTTGTATGTACTATAGTATAATTTTCATGTATTATATTAACAATTTTAATAATTCTAACTAACTGAAAGGTGGTATTTTTGTGATTTATACATTAGAAAATTCTAATATAAGTATAGCAGCAAGCACTTATGGTGGAGAAATCCATTCTTTAAAAAGCAAAAAAGATAATACTGAATACTTATGGAATGGTAATCCAGAATATTGGAAGTATCATGCTCCTATACTATTTCCTATAGTAGGTAAGGTTAAAGATCTTAAGTACAGAGTTGATGGAAAAACTTATGAGTTACCTCAACATGGTCTAGCTAGAATATCTGAGTTTAACCTACTAACTCAAAATAAAGAATCAATAACTTTTGAATTAGTATACTCAGATGATACATTAAAAGTCTATCCATTTAAGTTCTCTTTACAAATAACTTATACTTTATTAGATAATGGAGTTAAAGTAACTTATACAGTTAACAATTTAGATGATAAAAATATTCTTTTCTCTATAGGATCTCACCCAGCATTTATGTGCCCTATAGAAGAAGGACTTTCATTAAATGATTACTACTTTAAATTTAACGAAAAAGAAAATGCTCCTATTATGTTATTAAACTCTCATGGATTATTTACTGGAGAAACAGAAGATTTCTTAGATAACTCAAATATAATTCCTTTATCTAAGGAATTATTTAAAAATGATGCTCTAGTTTTTAACAACTTGAAATCAAATAAAATATCTATAGAATCACAAAAAGGTACTAAATCTTTAACTTTAGACTTTACTGGATTTCCTGACCTTGGTTTATGGGCTCCTGCAACAGGTGCTCCTTTTGTATGTATTGAACCTTGGTATGGTCATGCCGACTTTGCTGACTTTGAAGGCGAATTCAAGGATAAAGAGGGAGTTATATCTTTAGAAGTTAACGGAAAGTTTGAATGTAACTTTATAGTAACAATATAACTAAAAGAGAGTGGACTACCACTCTCTTTTACCTTTTTATTATATTCCATTGACTAGGTAATAGCTCTGAATAAGCTCTACTTAAATATCTATCATCTATTAATAATATTCTTCCTTTATCCTCTTCAGTCCTTATCACTCTACCCACAGCCTGCATTACTTTATTCATTCCTGGATATATATATGAGAAGGCATCTCCATCGCTATTATAATATTCCTTTATCAATTCTCTTTCTAAACTTATCTTAGGGTACCCCACTCCAACTATAACTGCTCCAATTAATTTCTCTCCAGGAAGGTCTACACCTTCTGAAAAACTACCTCCCATTACACATAGGGCAATATTATTTCTACCACCTGAAAATTCATTTAAAAACTTTTCTTTTGCCTCTTCATCCATATCTCCAGATTGAATCATTAATCTATCTAAACTTATGCATTCCTTTAAAAAATCATAAGCCTTATACATATATTCATAAGAAGGAAAGAAAACCATATAATTTCCCTCCACCTCTCTTATAAACTTATTTATTTCATTACATATGCTAGGAAGAGTACGCTCTCTTTGTTTATATCTTGTATTCCCAGCATATAAATATACTTCTAAGTTTTCTTTAGGAAATGGTGAGCTTAACCTTATTCTATAATCATCACTACTTCCCCCTAGAGATTTAATAAAATAATGAAAGGGCTCTAAGGTTGCTGAAAAAAATATACTTGCTTTAACTTTATCCACAATTCCTTTTATTTTTTCAGAAGGATTTACACAATATATGCACAATTCCACATCATCATTTTTTAATTCTACATAAGTAAAGTATTCCTCTCCATATAATTCTGATATGGTTAAAAACTTACTACAATCAAAATATAACTCTAATAGATCTTCATTAAAGGAATATTTATCTCCCTGGGTTAAAAATTCATCAGCTTCCTTCATAAGGTTTCTTAATAACTTATATATTTCTTTAGGCTCATCCTTTGTGTAATAATATCCCTTATCTTCTGATTCACATATCCTTTTTTCTTCTATAAAAAAACTGTTTATCTTATTTAAAGCTTTATACAATGTAGGACACTTTCCTTTAATCTCTTTTCTTAATTGCATAAATTTGCTTTTTAATAATCTTGCAGTATACATATCTCTTCCTCTATCTACAAGATTATGAGACTCATCAATTAATAAGATATTATCTTTCCCCGATTCATCTAGAACTCTTCTTAAATAAACCCTTGGATCAAATATATAATTATAATCACATATTACTCCATCGCTCCAGTTTATAAGATCTAAAGCTAGTTCAAAGGGACATACTTCATACTTTTCCCCAAATTCACAAAGTATTTCCCTGGAAATTGAATATTCACTCATTAATATAGAATATATAACATTTTTCACCTTATCATAATATCCTTTAGCATAAATACAATCATCAGGATTGCAACTAACTTTATCATTAATACATATTTTATCCTTAGCAACTAATGTTACTGTCCTATAAATCAAGCCTTTATCTCTAAGTTTCTCTAAAGTTTCTTCTGCAACCTTTCTATTAACATTTTTTGCTGTAAGGTAAAAAATTCTTTCTCCAAGTCCTTCTCCAACAGCTTTAATTGCAGGAAAAATTGTAGATACAGTTTTCCCTATTCCTGTAGGTGCTTGTGCAAAAATTTTATTGCCTTCTTTTATGGTGCTATACCAAGACTTTGCTAATTCTAGTTGTCCTTTTCTATACTTAGTAAATGGGAACTGTAAGTTCTTTATGCTCTCATTTCTTTTTTTCTTATGATTATAATCAAGTTCTGCATATTGATGATATAACTTTACCATACTCATGAGAAAATCATATAATTCTTTAACTGAGTAGCTTTTTCTAAAAGACTTTACCTCATTAGTATCAAGATTATAATAACTTAGCTGTACATATATATTATCTATATCACGCTCTTTGCATAGCATATATCCATATAATTTTGCTTGAGCCCAATGCAATACATTATAATCTTCCTCTATCTCGTATAAAGGCTTATATGTAGATTTTATCTCCTCTACTATTACATCATTGCCTTCAATAATAATTCCATCGCATCTTCCTTCTAAATCAAGAATAAATATATCCATATCAATATTAAGTTTTAAAAATACTTCTTTTTCGTACTTTTTATATACTTCAGCATTACTTTTTTGAAGTTTTTGATGAGCTTTTACGCCTTCAATAGCTCTTGCATTAGAAGTAAATCTATTATCTAGACTCCCAGAACTTAAAACAAGTTCTACAAATTCTCGTACAGACTTCTTCAGTACTCTAACCTGCATACAATCAACTCTTCTATCTTTAATATAATTTAAATAAAAAGGTGGGGTAGATATTTACTTTGCTTGTTTCGTCAAAATGTCCAAGTTATATAGAAACAAATATCTCCCCACTTGTACTAAAGGTAAGGAAGATATAAAATTATCATCCTTGATTTTATATTTTCCTAGACGTTAAAAATAGGAGAAATATAATTCTCCTATTCTGCATCGTATTCTGTTGCTATCTTTTGAACTAGCTTCTTTATAACGCTAGCCTGTGCTATTAATGATATTACTAATATAAATACTCTGATTCTATCTTCATCTTTCTCTTGAAGTTCAAAATTCTTCATTATTTCATCAAGCTTTTCCTCATCACCTATTGGATTAGATAAGAAGGAATCATAGCTTTCTTTTTGAATTTCTACGAATATTTTATAAGCTGTTTCCCATGAAATTATATCATCATTTCTATCGTTTATTTCATTAAAAGCTAAACTGAATACCTTTTTTATTTCTTCTGTTGTTAATACAGGTCTCATATAACTTAATAAAACTAGTTGCACTAAATGTAACTTAGTATATCCTCTTTTTTTACCATCCTCAGGTTTAGTAATAACTTCACTCTTTATATAGTTTTGAACGATGTTATTTGTATATTTATCCTCAGTAAACTTATCATTCAGAAAGTCAATTACTTGAGATAAAAATAAATCATATTGTGGTAAATCATTGTATGATATTAAACTATTTTTAGACATCTCTTCTGCCAGAGTCTTTATATAATCTGAATCTATCTTTTTATTCATACTTACTTCCACCTTTAACTTTTATTCTCTGAATATATTATATAGTATATAAAAACTTATTACAAGTTACTTTTAGCATTATAATATATATTTTTAGTATTTTCATAAATTATGAATTTAATTCATATTATTGTTATCATTCTTTCGACATTATATTATATTAATTCATCATATTTGACAATTATTAATTAACATTTTTTGTTTATTTTTTTCTATTTTTTTTTTGAACTTTAATTATACATTTTCTTATTAGTCTCTCAAAACAAGAGGACAAGCCGTTTGTAATAAAAATATTTATTTTCATTTTTTAATTGTAAAGTATTGACAATTCATTTTTATGGTAGTATATTCTATTTATAACATACTTTTAGATAGAATTTTGTAATTTATGAAAATATTTTTGATTTTTTGGTTGACTTTAAATTACAATTTTGGTAACATAGCATAGTAAAATGTCGAAAGATGCGAAATCAAGGAGGAAAACTTTTATGAAATCAACAGGTGTAGTAAGAAGAGTAGATGAACTAGGAAGAATAGTAATTCCTATAGAATTAAGAAGAACATTAGACATAGCTGAAAAAGACGCTTTAGAAATATACGTTGACGGTGAACAAATTATATTAAAGAAATATGAACCAGCTTGTATTTTCTGTGGTGACGCTAGAGATGTTATAAACTATAAAGGTAAAAACATCTGTAAAAAGTGTTTAGAAGAAATAAGAAATAATAAATAATAATATAGAGAGATTTCCCCAAAATCTCTTATTTAGAAAGACCTCTATCCCCAGAGGTCTTTTTTAATTCCTAAGAAAGTACGAACTTTTTAAATAACAAAGCCTTATATATGCTAAATATCTGTGGAATGCTTATATATCTCTCCCTTAGGAACATTTCTATCTTTAGCAACTAACTTAATTGCATCCTTTTTACTAGAACCATTTTCCATGTAGTATACTATATGCTCTCTTATAGTTAGGTTCTCCCACTTCTTTCTATTCTCTTCCTCTATCATTTCTTGCTGCTTACCTTCAATAACTAAAACAAATTCTCCCTTTATAGTTCTTTCTTCAAAGATCTTAATAACCTCTTCTATACTTCCTCTAATTATCTCTTCATGTAATTTCGTCAACTCTCTACATACAGCTATCTTTCTATTACCTAAATTATTGTATATTAAATCTAATGTTGATAAAAGTCTATGTGGAGATTCATATATTATTATGGATTCCTTAACATCTTTTATCTCTTCAAGAAGTATTTTTCGTTCTTTAGTTTCTCTTGGAATGAATCCCCTAAAAATAAACTTAGTTGTATCTAGTCCCGAGTAAATTAATGCAGTTGTTATTGCTGTAGCTCCAGGTAACACTTCAAATGGAATTTGTTTTTCAATACACCTACTTACAATAATAGCTCCTGGATCAGATATTCCAGGCGTTCCTGCATCTGTAACTAATGCTATATTCTCTCCTCTTTCTAATCTATCTATAATTTCTTCACTTTTTCCTTGTTCATTATGTTGATGGTAGCTAATCAAGGATTTCTTTATTTCAAAATGATTTAATAACTTTAATGATTGTCTAGTATCTTCTGCAGCTATAATATCTACAGATTTTAATACCTCTAACGCTCTTAAGGTTATGTCCTTCAAATTTCCTATTGGTGTAGGAACTAAAAAAAGCTTTCCTATTGTCATTACACTTCACTCCTTCCGTAAATTCTATTTATCTCATCACTATATTCACCATTATCATTGTATACATATAATGATTCTTCCCACTTTAAAAAGCTTCCACCGTCCCTTTGCCCTTCAATAAGAACAATATTAGGTGCCTTTTTAGTGTTAGGATGAACCATCCTTACTCTCTTTGGTTCTATCTTATACTTTCTCATTAAAACCATTATATCTGCTAATCTTTCTGGTCTATGTACCATATACATCCTTCCATTATCTTTAAGCAATGTCCTCGCAGCCTTAATAACATCCTCTAAAGTACACATTACTTCATGTCTAGCTATAGCTAACTTGTCTGATGGATTTACTATACCCCCATTATTAATCTTATAAGGAGGATTTACTGTTAACACATCAAATCTTCCAATACTCTTTAAGAAGTCTATATCTTTTAGATCTCTATTATATACCTTTATCTTATCTTCTAAAGAATTTAACTTTACACTTCTCTCTGCCATATCAGCCATATCATTTTGTATTTCTAAAGCCACAACCTCTTCTGGATTATATTTTCCCATTAATAAAAAAGGAATTATACCAGTTCCTGAACATAAATCTATAACCCTATGTTTGCTCTTTACTCTTGAAAAGTCAGATAATAAAACAGCATCAACGCCAAATCTAAAAGCATCTTTTTTTTGAATTAGCTTTAATCCTTTTAGCTGTAAATCATCTATAGACTCATCATTTAACACAAGTTTATCTAAATTACTCATTTCAAAACCTCTCTTAAAAAATATCCATATCATTATACATTAATATCAATTTATTCACAAACTAAATTAATAAAGCTGCAATTTAACTATAAAATCTTAACTTTTACATTCTTATGTCTACAAAAAAGTAGGCCGGATATTTATTTTGCTTGTTCCGTCGCAAGCTCCAAGTTACAAAAAAAATATCTATTTCCTTCCTACTAAAGGTAAAGAAACTATAAAGTTATTATTATTTTTAATATGAAATTATAATAACACCTTTAATTTATAATTTATTAAAACTTTATATTTTCCTAGACATCAAAAAAGAGAGCAAAACTTTGCCCTCTTTCATATTAATTCAATATTCTTCTAGCTCTCCAGAAACCATACATAGGTATAACTTCTACATTCTTACCTGGTTTAGGTGAATGTATCATCTTGCCATCACCTACATAAATACCTACATGGTCAGCATGTGGGAACACTAAGTCTCCAGGTTGTAATTCAGATCTAGAAACTTCTCTTCCTGCATATATTTGATTTTTTGTAGTTCTTCCTATATTTATCCCTGCTGCATTTTTATAAACATAAGATGTAAATCCAGAACAGTCAAAGGAATTAGGTCCAGTAGCACCCCAAACATAAGGCTTTCCAATATGCTTGTACGCTTCATTTAATATAGCTGATGCACTACCAGTTACAGTAGAACCATTTCCCCTATTAGGTGCATTAGCCGCAGCTTCTTCTGCTTTTTTCTTTTCAATTAGCTTCTTAGCATTTTCTATTGCGTCTACCACCTCAGAATCTACTATAGGGCTCTTAAGTTGTCCCTTTCTTAAAGCTCTTAATTGAAAAACTGCATTTTCTAGGCTTTGTCTTGAATTACTAGAATCATAACAAATATTAACCAAGCCTTTTACTATTTCTCTTTCAAGGTCTGCTAAGTAAAGTCTATCAAACTCTTTTTGTTCGCTTTCTGCTTGATTTATTAACACTTGTTGCTCATCTTTTTTAGATTCAAAATCTTGTAGTTTCTTTTGTATATCCTCATTTATCTTCTTTATCTCTTCGCCCTTAACTTCTAAAGACTTAACCTTTTCATCAAGTTGCTCTTGCTTTTCTAATAACTCTTCAACAACCTGTTGATCAAGTTTAACTAATCTAGAAGCAGAATCTATCTTAGTTATTAAATCACTAAAGCTTTCTGCTGAAAAAATTAGTGATATGTAACTAGTTTGTCCACCTGACTTGTACAACTCTCTTAATCTTTTACCTAATAGTTCTTCTTGACCAACTATTTCTTCTTTTGCTTGCTCTATTTCTTTATTTGCATTATCTATTTCTCTATTTATATTTGAAATTTCATTCTTATTACTATTTATCTTCTCTACTAATGGAACTATTTGATTATCTAAAACTTGGATTTGTCTATCGATTTCATTAATTTTTTTAGTTAATTCTTCATACTTCTGTCTAGCTTCTTGTACTTGTCCACTATCAGGAGTAGCACTTACTGCCATAGGTGGTACTATTAATGTAATCGCCATTATACCCGCAACAATTGCAGATAAAAACTTTTTTTTCATTATATGTGGTCGTTTTGACCATCCCTCCCCCCGTATTTTGTTATATTATTTAGAATCACATTTTTTATTATAACATTTCCCTTCACTTGAAACAACGGTAAATGCTTCTAGCGACATATTTATACACATAATTATCTTCTATATACTTTACTTAATATCAATATTCTTCTATATACACCTAATATTATTTCTTACACTAATATAAAAGTTATATTTGACAATATAATATTATAAATATATAATATTATATGTGCTACGGGGTGTGGCGCAGATGGGAGCGCGCGTGGTTTGGGACCATGAGGTCGCAGGTTCGATCCCTGTCACCCCGACCAAATAAAAAAAAGCAGACATATGTCTGCTTTTTTTATTTTACTTAATATCTTCTTTATATTCCTCGTCCATACTGGCAGCCTTGCATAGCGCATATGCCATAACTAAAGTAAATACATAAATACAAATTCCCATAAAAATCATAATACTATCTCCCTTTAATAATTTATTTAAATAGTATCTGCTAATCCTTTTATTTTATACATTACAATATATGCCTTTAACAAAGTTTTCATTATGTCTTTATTTATGAATTAAGTTTAATATTTCATTTTCTCTTTCGTATTCTTCTATAGTTTTTCCTGTATCTTTCATTCTGAACCCACAGCTCTATTTATGGTTTAATTTCTTTATTTAAAATGTATCCATATAAATATATATTTATATATTCTTATATTCATATCTATGATATTTTAAATATTTAGGTTATCATATAATTATATTTACATACAAGAGGTGAGCAATGTTTACTAATATAAAAGGCGCCATATTTGACTTGGATGGAACTTTAGTTGATTCAATGTGGATATGGGAACAAATAGATATAGATTACTTAAATGAAAAAGGATATGAAATGCCTCAAAATTTAAAAGACGAAATAAATCATTTAAGCTTTCAAGAAACAGCTGTTTATTTTAAAAATAGATTCCATCTAGATGATTCATTAGATGAAATAATGAACGCATGGCACAACATGGCTTATAAACATTATTTGGAAGATGTCAACTTAAAAGAAGGTGTACTAGAATTACTTACACATTTAAAAGATAAGGGAATAAAAATAGGACTAGCTACAAGCAATTCCTATCCTCTATTAGAAGCTGTTTTAAAAAAGAGAGAGATTTATAATCTTTTTGATACAATAGTCACAACAGAAGAAGCAAAAAAGAGCAAGTCTAATCCTGATGTTTATTTAATGGCTGCCGCAAGACTTGATGTAAAACCATCAGAGTGTATTGTCTTTGAAGATATAATAGAAGCTGTTAGAGGAGCTAAATCAGCTAATATGAAAGTCATAGCAGTATATGATAAAGCTGCAGGGTATCAAAAACAGGATTTAATAGAGACTGCTGACAAATACATAATGAACTTTAAAGAATTATTATAAAAAAGAAGCCCTAACGCATAGGGCTTCTTTAATTATTTTCTATCTACTCCATACTTGCTTTCTAATTCAAGTACCATATCAACATATTTCTTTTGTTGTGCTTGTTGCATTAATTGATTAGCTACCATATCTTTAACTTCTTCAAAAGATTTTTCTTTAGGTTCATTCTTTTTCTCAACTAATATTAAGTGATATCCGAATTGAGTTTGTACTGGATCAGTCACCTTACCTACTTCAGAAGAAAAAGCCATATTTTCGAATTCTGGCACCATCATTCCTCTTCCAAATTCACCTAGGTTGCCACCTTCTTCTTTTGAAGGACATGAGGAATATTTAGCTGCAGCATCTTCAAAAGATATTGAACCATTATCTATCTCTTCTTTTATTTTCTTAGCTACATCTTCACTTTCAACTAAAATATGTTTAGCTGATACTGTTTCTTTATCCATAAATTGTTCTTTATTATCTTCATAGAACTTCTTAATTTCTTCCTCTGTAACAGTTACATCAGAAAGAATCTTTTGAACTGACATTTGAGTTAAAAGTTCCTTTGCTAAACTATTTAATGTATTTTTATACTCATCAGTATTATCTAATCCTATTTCATTACCAAACTTATTAAATAATTCAAAAGCTATAGTCTGTTCTAATAACTCTTTTCTACCTCTTTCTGTATTTAAATACATTCTTCTATCTTCTGGATACTTATTTATTATATCCTCTAAATCTTTTTGTGTAATTTCGTTTCCTGCAACAACTGCTAATACCTTATTTTCCATTATTAGTCTCCTTTATTAAAAATTTAGGGTTAATTACATTTTATCAGTATTATTTGTTTATAACAACTTAATTATTTATACTCCTAATATTCTTCTTGATAAAGGATAATAATTATTATATAATATATTTTAATTAAATGGAGGTAGATAAACATGTTAAAAATAGGTGAATTAACCCCAGATTTTGAACTTATGGGATCTGATAATAAGAAACATAAACTTAGTGATTATAGAGGTAAAAAAGTTATTCTTTATTTTTATCCAAAGGACAATACTCCTGGTTGTACAACTGAAGCCTGTGACTTTAGGGATAACCATACTATAATTAATGATAAAAATGCTATAGTTATAGGAATTAGTAAAGACACACTAACTTCTCATGATAAGTTTATTAAAAAATTTGAATTACCTTTTATTCTTTTAAGTGATGAAGAAAAAGTAGTATGCTCATTATATGACGTTATAAAAGAAAAGAATATGTATGGAAAAAAGGTACTAGGAATTGAAAGAAGCACATTTATAATTGATGAGAATGGTATCTTAACTCATGAATTTAGAAAAGTAAAAGTAAAAGGACATATAGAATCTATTTTAGAAATTTTATAAAAATAAAAAAGCACTAACATCTGTTAGTGCTTTTTCCTGGTGGCTCGACCAGGAATCGAACCAGGGACACGAGGATTTTCAGTCCTCTGCTCTACCGACTGAGCTATCGAGCCAAAATAAAAACCTGGCAACGTCCTACTCTCCCACACAGTCTCCCATGCAGTACCATCGGCGCTATAGAGCTTAACTTTCCTGTTCGGTATGGGAAGGAG
>NZ_AUJC01000017.1:0-29664 GCF_000424025.1 Clostridium paraputrificum AGR2156 | reverse complement strand
CCCACCTCAAGATGAGATTTCCCATAGCATAAGCTAGTAAGACCCCTTGAAGAACACGAGGTTGATAGGTCAGAGGTGTAAGTGCAGTAATGTATGTAGCTGACTGATACTAATAGGTCGAGGGCTTGACCAAGTTAAAGATATTTCAATAATTGTGTGCAATTTTCAGAGAACAACTCTGAAAAAAGAATATTTGGTGATGATGGCATAGAGGAAACACTCCTTCCCATACCGAACAGGAAAGTTAAGCTCTATAGCGCCGATGGTACTGCATGGGAGACTGTGTGGGAGAGTAGGACGTTGCCAAGTAATATGGCTCGATAGCTCAGTCGGTAGAGCAGAGGACTGAAAATCCTCGTGTCCCTGGTTCGATTCCTGGTCGAGCCACCAGGTATGGCGCTATAGCCAAGTGGTAAGGCAGAGGTCTGCAAAACCTTTATCCCCGGTTCAAATCCGGGTGGCGCCTCCAAAGAGAAACCTGTAAGCAAAAGCTTACAGGTTTAATTTTTTTATAATAAAAAGTTATCTTTAATAGTTAATTTCATGATTTTATTATTGAAGTAAGCTGGGGCACCTATAGGTATTGTTATATTAGGGCAGCTATGACCAAAAGGCATACCTATAATAAGAGGGATATTAAGAGGAAGAAGACGGTTAAGTATAACTTCCTCAGTAGTAAGACTTCTATCATAATTAGGAAGTGTGCAATCGGTAAGATGTCCTATAATAATACCATTACAATCATGTAGTTTTCCGCTATTTATTAAATGTGTAAGCATCCGATCAATGCAATATGGGGCTTCATTAACCTCTTCTATTAATAATATAGAGTCTTTTGTATTGATTTCATATTTTGTTGAAAGGGATGAGCAAATAATTGATAAGTTTCCACCAACTAACTTACCTTTAAATGAAGATAAGTTATATGTATATATATTTGGATTTAGATCTAATAAATCATATGAGAAGTTTTTAGTATTACAAATAGAAGTTTTTAAAAAGTATTTTTTTGTGAGTTCATCCGTAAAGTCCGATGTTATCATAGGACCATGAAAAGTGATTAAACCTAAATTAGCAAAATAGTTAAGTAAAAGAGTTATGTCGCTATATCCACAGAAGAATTTGGGATTTTGTAAAATAATCTTTTTATCTAAAGAAGAGATTAATCTAGCTGTGCCGTACCCTCCCCTAAGACAAACTATTCCATCAATGGATGGATCTAAAAACATATCATGTAGATCCTTTATCCTATCACTATCGAAACCAGCTAAATGACCATACTTATTATATAGGTGAGGAGCTAGTTTTATCTTGAAGCCTAATTCTTTAAATTCACAGAGTTTCTTATCAATTTTATCTTTATTTTCAGGTGAAGCAGGAGCAATAATTCCAATTGTAGATGCTGAAGTAAGCTTTTTACCTTTTAACATAAAAACCTCCAAAAAAAGAGAGCAGTAATGCTCTCTTTTGTTTTTATTATATTTTATGCTTTAAGTATAAATGTGTTAACTGAACATATCTTTTTTATATAATATAAATGCTACTAATCCACAAATGCTAAATGTTATCCCCATAACTAACAAGAATGCGTATGGTTCATGTTGAAAAGGTAAGTCGACATTCATACCATATATACCAGACATTATGGTTGGTATGGCCATCAATATAGTAACAGAGGCCAAAACTTTCATTACTATATTAAGGTTATTAGAAATAACCGAAGCAAAGAAGTCCATAGTACTTGCTAATATGTTACTATATATTTCTGTCATTTCTATAGCCTGTTTATTTTCAATTATAACATCCTCTAATACATCTTTGTCTTCAGAATACTTTTGCATTACTTCAACTTTAAGCAGCTTTTCTAAAGTGATTTCATTAGCTTTTAAGGATGTAGAGAAGTAAACCAGTGATTTTTCTAGAGAATGTAATTGTATAAGCTCCCTATTCTTCATAGATTTATGAAGTCTCTTTTCAATCATTAAACTTTTTTTATCTATTTGTCTTAGATATAAAAGATAATATGTAGATATTCTATTTAATATCTGTAATATAAATCTTGACTTTTTAAAAGTAAAGAATGATTTTATTTTACCGTTTATAAAATCAGTAAGAACTTTACTATTCTTCAAACACACTGTTATAAGAAAACTTTCTGTATGTATAATAGCTAGAGGATATGTATCATACGTTAGTGAGTTATCTTCCATTTCTGTAAAGGGAATATCTACTATAACTATCATATTACCATCTTCTATATCAATTCTTGAAGTTTCTTCATCATCTAATGGCGCCTTTAAGAATTGTATAGGTACGCCAGTTTTCTTAGATATAAGAAGTAGTTCTTCGTCAGAAGGTGCAACCACATTTATCCAACATCCAGTTTCAATATTATCTAGCAGAGTAAGAGAAGAATTATTTTCGCTGGAACTTTTATATATCTGAATCATATTAAAGACCTCCTATTTTATACACGTTTATTATACTATTTTATAAATAATAATTAAAGTAAAAGGATAAAAAGGTTATTATTTTAAAAAGAGTAATAAAGTACAGTAAAATAGACGTTTACTATGATATTAGTTAATAAATCCGATAAAGAAGGAAATATGGAAGATTAATATAGATTATTAAATAATTTGGATATGGATTAATTTAATAAAGCTATGTATAATCACAATTATCGTCTTAGAATTACTATTATCTGGGGGAAAGTATTATGATGCATAAAGAAGTAGTTGAGCGAAAAAAAACACATGTTATCGCTTTAATACTGTTATTAATTACTTGTGTGTTATACATTGTAGAAGGAATACAAGCATTAAGAATTGAGAACTCATTTGTTTTAAAAGTATGTGAATTTATATTATTATTATTTACAATTATTTTTATAATATTAGAGTATCTTAGTTGTAAGATTGCTTATAAGTATTCATTAATAGCGGACAAGCTAATTATTAATAAAATATATTATGGAAATGAAACTAATTTAGAAAGCATTAAACTATCAGATATTCTTTATCTAGGTAAGAAGAAGGACATACCAAAGAAATATAGATTAAAATGCACAGGAAAGTATACTTGTGAATTGTTTGGAAATGATAAAGTTTATTGCGTATATAAGAAAGAGAATAAAGTAGGTATATTTAATTTTGAGCCAAGTGAAGATTTTATAAGAAGAATAACAAAATATAAAAAGGCAGTTTAAAATAGAGCAAGACAAAGTCTTGCTCTATTTTTATGTGCGCCTAGCATGGCCGTACACTAATTGGAATATGCAAATATAATAAAAGGTCACTGGAAAATATCCGGTAGCCTAATTCTAAGTAAATTACTTTATATAAATATCTAGAATCAATAGGATTTGTTAGTCTTACACAAACATATCAAATGAAACATTAATTTCTAGTGGCCCAACGGTACGTATGGTGGTGTGAGAGGACGCTAAAAAATAATTATTTAGCTCCTACTCCATTATAGAATTCTTGTTTTATTTCCTGAAGAAGATCTTCACGTTCAATTAAATCTAATGCTGTACATGCTAATGAAGCACATGCCTTATGTATCTGTTCAAAACCATATTCAGATATTGTGCAATCGGCAAAATCAGTTGACCCATACTTAATATTTTCATCATCTTTTATAGATATATAAGGGTGAATTGTAGGTACCTTTTTACTAACAGCCCCAATGCTGAGTCCTGCATAAACATCAATAGGTGAACCTATATTTATAATCCCATTTTCTTTTAAATTGTGAGTAAATATTCTTGAAAGAGTTTTGTTTGTTACAAGTTCTTCGTTATATGATTCATATAATGAAATCTTATTTGGTATATGGGTTAAGTTAGAAACATATCTTACTATTTCACGTAGTTTGTTTTCTGCAAGTTCAGCCATTTCAAATTCCTTTGCACGAATATAGAATTTAGCTTCAGATTCCAAAGGAGTTAGCAAAGGAGTATATCCGCCCTTTGATAGTATGTAATTAACTTCCACATCCTTAGGAAAACCCTTAAGTAAGAAGTTAAGAATATTAAAGGTTAACAATATACAATCTAGTGAAGTATATTCATCTTTACTTAGAAAGCTTAATCCGCTATTTCCAATAAATTTTATGTTAAGAGGAATAATAGCTGATGAAGTACCACTTTCAGCAGTGGTATTATAAGGATGACATTCCATAACTACATCTATATCATCAAAAACTCCTTGTTTTACTAGAGTAAGTTTAGTTCCGCCTAAATATTCTCCAGGGCATCCTATAATAATGATTGTACCATTAGTTTGCTTTATTATTTCCCCTACGGAAATAGATGCACCAATAGATATTGCAGCTAATGCATTGTGTCCTGTTATATGTCCTTTCTCTTTAATAGCATCATATTCACAAAGAAAGCATATCTTAGGATATCCACTTCCCTTACTAGCATAGAATGAATTTGGAATATCTAAGTAGTTCTTTTGAATATTAAAGTTATATTTTTTTAACACTTCGCAAATATATGAGGATGATTTTTCTTCTTTATAGCTTTCTTCAGGATATTTATATAAATACTCACATATATTCTTTACATCATTGAAGTTTTTAGTTAGAAATGATATGATTTCTTGTTTCATAATAAAACCTCCTAATTATATATTATTTATATTAGTTTTATCTCAATATAGAAAAAATATTATTAAAGTAAGATGAATATATAATAGCTTAAGAGGATAATATTGGATTATAATACTTTTGAATTTATTGTAAGAGATGATATAATAACATTACTAATATCGATAACGAAAGAGGTTATTAATAATGAAAAAAGGATTATTTATTGTATTTGAAGGTGGAGAAGGATCTGGTAAAAGTACAATATTAGAAAAAATATATAATTGGCTACTTGAAGAGAATAAGAATGTAGTAAAAACTAGGGAACCAGGAGGCATTAAAATTTCTGAGCAGATAAGAGAGATAATATTAAGCTCAGAAAATGAAGAAATGGATGGTAAGACAGAAGCTTTACTTTTTGCTGCTGCAAGAAGACAACATTTAGTGGAGAAAGTAATACCAGCGTTAATAGAAGGAAAGATAGTTTTATGTGATAGGTTTATAGATTCTTCACTAGCCTACCAAGGATATGCAAGAGGATATGGAATAGAAGAAATATATAAAATAAATTCCTTTGCTATAGGTGAATATATGCCAGACTTATCTATACTGTTTGATATAGAACCTTCTACAGGATTGGATAGAATAAAAAAGAACTCTAGTAGGGAAGTAAATAGATTAGATAAAGAGAGAGTAGAATTTCATAATAAAGTTAGAGAAGGATATCATGAAGTATTAAAAATAAACGATAAAATGATAAAAATTGATGCATCTAAATCAATTGAAGAAGTATTTGAGGATGTTAAAGAAATAATATTAAAACATATAGGGTAAAAAATTGTTTTTATGTAAAATAGAATTGAGTTTATGATAAAATATAAATATATAGGGAATTGAAGTTTAGGAGGGATGTATTATGAAAATGGTCATTGCTATTGTACAAGATGATGATGCTTTAGATTTAATTGATACACTTACAGAGAAAAAGTTTGGAGTAACAAAACTTGCGACAACAGGTGGGTTCTTAAAGTCAGGAAATACAACATTAATGATAGGTGTAGAGAAAGAACGTGTAGATGAAGTTATAGGCTTAATAAAGGATGTTTGTCAAAAGAGAACAGAGGTTGTAGCTTCACCATCTCCATTAACAGGAGGAGCGGGTGTTTATATGCAATATCCAATAGAAGTTGAAGTTGGAGGAGCAACATTATTCGTAATTGATGTTGATCAATTTTTAAGAGTGTAGATTATAAAAGAGGTGATTTTGTGGAAGAATTTATTGGATTTAATGACATAATAGAAGGATTTAACAAACGTGTAGATAAAGGTACTCTTTCACATGCTCACCTTATTGTTGGACCAGACGGGATAGGTAAAAGTATTTTAGCTAGGAAATTTGCTTTGAAAATATTAAATAAAGAGATAGATAAAGATTATATAGATATAATTCATTATAGAGCTAAGAAAGCTTCATTTGGAGTAGATGATGTAAGAGGAATTATTGAAGAGATAATGAAAAGGCCATATGAAGGAGATAAAAAGGTTGTTATTATACATGAAGGAAATAAGCTTACTATTCAAGCACAAAATGCTTTGCTAAAAACAATTGAGGAGCCTCCAAAAGGAGTATACATAATATTATTAACTGATAGTATAGAGTTAATGTTGGATACTATAAAATCTAGATGTCAAATATATAAATTAACACCTTTAAGCAAGGATGAGGTTAATAGATATATTAGTAGGTTAGGAAATTTTGATGAAAATAAGGTTTTATCTGCTATAGCATATGGTGAGGGAATTCCAGGAAGAGCAGAAAGAATATTAAATGATGAAAAGCTTAATTTATTAAGAAATTGTATTATAGATTTGTTAACTGATATTGATAGTAGAAGTAATAATATAGTTTTAAATTATGAAAAAAGACTTGATTCTTTTAAAGATAGCAAAGAAGAAGTTTTAAATATATTAGAATCACTTATTAGGGATATTATAGTATATAAAGAACTACAAGATAAAAAAATGATAATGAACATTGATAAGTTAGAATATATTGATAGGTTTTCTAGTAATAAGTCGTATAAAAAGTTAAGTGCAATGTTAGAGAAGATTAGAGAAGCAAGAATAAATATAAGGAATAATGGAAATTATTCAATGGTCATAAGTGTAATGCTTATGGGACTTTCGGAGGGTTAATAATGATAAAAGTAGTAGGAGTAAGGTTCAAAAAAGCAGGGAAAATATATTATTTTGGACCTAATGAATTAAATATAAATAAGGGAGACTATGTAGTTGTTGAAACAGCAAGAGGTGTTGAATTTGGCGAATGCGTAATAGGGATTAAAGAGATAAAAGAAGAGGATGTAATTCCACCTCTAAAAAGTGTATTAAGGATAGCTGACGAAAATGATATAGCTAAGCATAAAGAAAATAAAGATAAAGAAGAAGAAGCTCTAAATATATGTATTTCTAAAATAGAAGAACATGGACTAAAAATGAAGCTAATAGATGTAGAATATACATTTGATAATAATAAGGTGATTTTCTATTTTACAGCAGATGGAAGAGTAGACTTTAGAGAATTAGTTAAGGATTTAGCAACAATATTTAAAACTAGAATTGAACTTAGACAAATTGGTGTAAGAGATGAAGCTAAAATGTTAGGTGGCTTAGGGCCTTGTGGCAGACCAATGTGTTGTTCTTCGTTTTTAGGAGACTTTACTTCTGTTTCAATAAAGATGGCAAAAGAACAGAATTTATCTTTAAATCCTACAAAGATATCAGGAATATGTGGTAGATTAATGTGTTGTTTAAATTATGAACAAAGCACATATGAGGATATTAGAAAGAGATTACCTAAGGTTGGTTCTGTGGTTCAAACTGAAGATGGCAAGGGCGAAGTTGTTAGTAATAATACAGTTAAAGAAGCTGTTAAGGTTAAATTAAGAAAAGGCGATGAAGAGGTAATAGAAGAATTTAAGATAGAAAATATAGCTTTGATTTCAGGTAGTTATGAAGATTCTGTAGATGAAAAAGAAATTAAGTTAGAAATTGAATCAGAAGAAGATAAAAGTCTTATTAAAGATTTAATTAATGAAAAATAGGGGGATTTCTATATGAAATCAGTTATTAAGATTTATGATATGAATAAATCATCTGATGCTATGAATATTCAAGGTGCTATAGCAAGTAATGAAGGAGTTATAGCATGTGAAGTTTCTTTGGATAAAAAAGAAATTCAATTAATATATAATGAAAGTTTTGTTACATTAGATAAGATTATTGAATCTATTGAAATTCTAGGATATATGGTAGTAAGTTAGATAGAAGTTAATTTTATTTAAATTACTTTTAAATGTTATGGAAACATGTTAAAATGTATATGGTGTAATTACCATAAATATTAGGAGGTGTTTTTCATGGCATACGTTATTAATGATTCATGTGTAAACTGCGGAGCTTGCGCTGCAGAATGTCCAGTTGAGGCTATAAGCCAAGGAGATACTCAATTCGTTATAGATGCAGATACTTGTATCGATTGCGGAAACTGCGCAAATGTTTGTCCAGTAGGAGCACCAAACGCAGAATAATTTATACTTAAAAGATCGTCATTTTATGACGATCTTTTTTCTTATATAGTATTTATGTAATTAGAGCTATCTTTGATTATTAATGTATTTAATGATGAGGAGCTATCTAATGTATTAGTATCAATACAGTCTTTATCTATTATAGTTATTTTTTTAGAATTAATAAAAAAATCTTTAGGACTATCTAAGAACTTTGTACAATTGGAGTTTCTATAATACATTGGAATAATATACTTTGGTTTAATTATATCTATTATGTCTAAAGCTTGAGGACTATTAATTGTAAAGTGTCCACCTATAGGTATAAATAATATGTCTATGTCTGATAAAGTGGATATAAGGTCAATTGAAAGATTATGGCCAATATGACCTAGATGACATAGTTTAATTCCTTCAATTTCTGTAGAGTAAATAATATTTTCACCTCTTTTTATCCCATATAGATTATCATGATATCCTTGGTATCCAGTAACTAAAATATCGTAAAATTTATATACACCCAAAGTATTGACTGTATTGCAATTTTTTAATATTGGTATAGAACTTTTATCTATATTAAGATAATTATGACTTAATGTAATTATACTTGGGTTTAGGCTAGATATTTTATTTATTGTAAGATTTAAAGGATCTAATAGAACCCTTCTACCATTTGAGACTTGAATTAAGAAACAAGATTCTCCTAGCCATCTTATAATCATACAAAAACCTCCTAAATATTTATAAGTATATTATGTGGAATTTTATAAAAACTAAACTAAGAAGTAATATTATGGCTTGATAATAATATGAATTAATATTATTATTAAAATATAGGTCAAAGTAAGTCAAAAACAACGTTTAAGAAGGTGATATTATGGCAAGACTTTCAGATATAATTGAAAGCTTTATTAAAGAAATGCTAAATGAGAATGGTGGCGATCAAGTTCAAATACAAAGAAATGAATTGGCTGATCAATTTAGATGTGCACCATCACAAATTAACTATGTATTAACTACACGATTTACCTCTGATAAAGGTTATGTTATAGAAAGTAGAAGAGGTGGCGGTGGTCATATTATAATAAAACAATTAACTTATGATGGAACAGAACAAAGAAGTAGATTAATATATGATGCTATAGGTTCATCAATTACATACCATAATGCATTATCAATAATAGAAAATTTATATGAATTAGATATAATTACAGAAAGAGAAAAAGAAATTATGAAGATTGCTATTAATGATAGATCTTTAATTTCTATAGAAGAGAAGAATAAATCTAGAGCAGATATTCTTAAAGGGATGGTTATGGTCATATTATCATAGGGGTGGTATTTATGTTGTGTGAGAAGTGTAATAAGAGAGTGGCAACAATACATTTAATAAAATTAATCAATGGAGAGAAGTCTGAAGTAAGACTTTGCGAAAGTTGTGCTAAAGAAATTTCTGATATTTCTTTAGTTGGTTCATTAGGAAGCATAGATGAAATTTCTATTCCCAATATTTTAGGTGGTTTTTTTGAATCCATTGATAAAAATAAACCAAATAAAATAGAAGTTATATGTAAAAAGTGTGGATTGACGTATTCTCAATTTAAAGCTAGTGGACAATTAGGTTGCGATGAATGTTATCAAAGTTTTTCTAGTTATTTAAGACCTATGTTTAAAAGAATACAAGGGGATTTAGAGCACATAGGAAAGGTTCCAAAACGTTCAGGTGTTAAGCTTGTTGAGAAAAAGAAGTATGTTAATTTAAAAAAGGAACTACAAAAAGCTATTTTAGAAGAAGAGTATGAGAGAGCTGCAGTCTTAAGAGATAAGATAAAAGATATAGAAAATAGTAGGACAGAGGTGGGCAAAGATGAGAAATTGGATTTATAGTAAGGCCCAAAATGATGATTTAATATTGTGTAGTAAACTTTCCTTAGCTAGAAATTTAGAAGGAATTTTATTTACAGATAAACTAGAGGTGGAGGATGCTAAAAAGAATGTAGATAAATTATCTAATGTTATATTTAGCAAACTAGATGATGAAGAGTTAAAAATAATAAAGTTTTGGGATAATCATATTGATTATATAAAGTCATATGAGGCAAAACTTTTAGTAACTAAGGAATTAGTTAAGAGAAAAGATAGAGCAGCCTTAATTATTAATAAAGAAGAAACAATTAGCATAATGATTAATGAGGTAGATCATTTAAATATACAATGTACTACGGAAGGAATGAATTTAAAAGAAGTATATGAAGTTGCTAATAAGATTGATGATTTAATAGAAGAATATATAACATATTCTTTTCACGAAGATTTTGGGTATTTAACATCTACTCCTAGTAAAGTTGGTACTGGGATGAAAGCATCAGTAATACTACACTTACCTGCATTGTCAATGAGTGAAGAAATTACTAATATTTCAAAGGGGTTAAGTCAGGTAGGAATGACTATAAATCCAGTATATTCAGATGGTAATATATATGAGGTTTCAAATAGAATATCTTTAGGCATAACTGAAGATGAGATAATTAATAATCTGGAGGGAGTAGTTGAAAATATTATACAAGAAGAGATTAAGTTTAGGGATATAGTAATTAATAAATGTAAAGATGAATTAGAGGATAAGATATTTAGATCCTATGGAATATTAAAAAATGCTAAGTTAATGTCTTATAAAGAACTAGTAGAATTATTATCATATTTAAGGTTAGGAGTAGAGACGTATGTCCTAGACTTAAATAAAGATATCTTGAACAAGCTTCTAGTTTATACAAGTGATGAGGCTATACAAAATAAATTAGGTAAATCATTGACTAATAAAGAGAAAAAAGCTGAAAGAGCTGTATTGATAAAAGAATTATTAAAGTAATTATGGTAGGAGGTGTTGTAAATGTCATATGGGAAATTTACAGAAAGAGCTCAATTAGTAATAATGGGAGCACAAAAAGAGTCTCAAAAATTTAAGCATGGGTATATAGGAACTGAACACATATTGATAGGAATTATGGCTGAAAAGGGATACTCTAGTGAGTTGTTAGAAAAGTATGGTGTAGAAATAGAAGAAATAAGGAATATGCTAGAGGAATACTTAGGTTATGGAGACTCACTTATGCCAAAAGGCGAGTTATTACTAACTCCAAGGACTAAAAGATTATTTGATGAAAGTATTATAGAAGCAAGGAAATTAAATCATAAATATGTTAGCCCAGAACATCTTCTATTGGCATTGATAAATGAGGAAGAAGGAGTGGCGTATACCATATTATGCCAATTAAGACTAAATTTTAAAGAGATAAAAAGCGATCTGATTCTGTTTTTGTCAGGAAAAGAAGATGAAGAATTGAATGATGATGAAAATGAGAGTAGTAAAAAGAAAGATACTCCAATGTTAGATCAATATGGTCATGATTTAACTGAAATGGCAAAGGATGATAATCTTGATCCTGTTATAGGAAGAGAGCAAGAAAATCAAAGAGTTCTAGAAATACTATGTAGAAGGATAAAAAATAATCCATGTCTTATTGGTGAACCTGGAGTAGGTAAAACAGCTGTAGTTGAAGGATTAGCCCAAAGAATTGTTAATGGTAATATTCCAGAAATTCTTAGGAATAAAAGAATTATTAGTTTAGACTTAAGTGCTATGGTTGCAGGTGCTAAATATAGAGGTGAATTTGAAGATAGATTAAAAAAAGTTATGGAAGAAATAAAAAATAATCCAGATATCATCATATTTATTGATGAAATTCATACTATAATCGGTGCTGGAGGGGCAGAAGGTGCAATAGATGCATCAAATATATTAAAACCTGCCTTATCTAGAGGAGCAATTCAGTGTATAGGTGCTACCACCATTGATGAATATAGAAAACATATTGAAAAGGATACAGCTTTAGAGAGAAGATTTCAACCCATTATAGTAGGTGAACCTACAAAGGAAGAAACTCTTGAAATATTAAAGGGGTTAAGGGATAAGTATGAATCACATCATAGAGTGAAAATAACAGATGATGCTTTACATGCTGCTGTAGATTTAGCTGATAGATATATAACTGATAGATTTATGCCTGATAAAGCTATTGACTTAATTGATGAAGCTGCGGCTAAAATCAGAATAGAGAGTTTAGTTGCTCCGCCCAATTTAAAAGAAATTGAAGAGGAAATAGAAACAGTAGTAAAGGAAAAGGAAGAATCTATTAGAATACAAGACTTTGAAAAAGCTGCAAGATTAAGAGATGATGAAAAGAAACTTAAAGATGAGTTAAGTGAAATAAAGAAAGAATGGACTACCAATAACCAAGTTAATTCTCTTACAGTAAGTGAAGAAAATATAGCTAATGTAGTATCATCTTGGACTAAAATCCCAGTAGAAAAGTTAACTGAGAAAGAAAGCGATAAACTACTTAGAATGGAAGAAATTTTAAAGAAGAGAGTTGTAGGACAGGAAGAAGCGGTAAGGGCTGTAGCAAGAGCAGTAAGAAGAGCTAGAGTTGGTTTAAGAGATACTAAAAGACCAATAGGTAGTTTTATATTCTTAGGACCAACAGGGGTTGGAAAAACAGAACTATGTAAAGCCTTAGCAGAAGCTATGTTTGCAGATGAAAATAGCATAATTAGAATTGATATGTCTGAATATATGGAAAAACATTCAGTATCAAGACTTATAGGGTCACCTCCAGGGTATGTTGGATATGATGAAGGGGGACAGCTAACTGAAGCAGTTAGAAGAAGACCATATTCGGTTGTGCTTTTAGATGAGATAGAAAAAGCTCATCCAGATGTATTTAATGTGCTTCTTCAAATTATGGAAGATGGAAGACTTACTGATGGTAAAGGAAAGTTGGTTAACTTTAAGAATACAATAATAATAATGACATCTAATGTGGGGGCTCATACAATAAAGAAACAAAAAACTGTGGGATTTAGTGTAAATGATAGAAAAGAAACTGAATATGAAAAGATGAAAGAAAATATAATGGGAGAATTGAAAGAGAAATTCAAACCAGAGTTTTTAAATAGAATAGATGACACTATTGTATTTAAAAAGTTAGATGATGAAGATATGAAATCTATCATAGATTTAATGTTGAATTCTATTATTGAGAGACTTAAAAATAATAAAATTTACCTTAGATTAAGTGACGAATGCAAAGATTTCTTAGTTACCAAAGGATCTGACACTAATTATGGAGCTAGACCTTTAAGAAGAGTTATAACTAAAGAGGTAGAAGACAAATTAAGTGAAGAATTACTAACAGGAAATATAAAAATAGGAGATACAGTATTAGTTTCGGTAGAAGATAATAAGCTTAAATTTAAAGAACTACAAGAAAGTTAGGATATAAAATAAGCCTGCAAGCACATAATATTATTAGGATTTGCTTATGGGCTTATTTTTATATAATGTTAATTAATAATTATTATTGAATATTTCATAGATTGTGATATAATAAATATATACCCCCATAGGGTAAAGGAGTGATTGCATGAATAAAGATATAAAAGATATAGATTTAGTAATCTTGGGTGGAGGACCTGCAGGTTTAACTGCTGGAATTTATGCTTCAAGAGCTAAGTTAAATATGATAATACTTGAAAATTCTATCTTAGGAGGTCAAGTTAGAAATAGTTATACTATAGAAAATTATCCTGGATTTAAAAATGTAGAAGGAAGCATGTTAGCGGATATAATGCAAGAACAAGCAGAGGAACTTGGAGCGGTAATTGATGAGTTTGATCCAGTAGAGGATGTAAGACTTGATGGTGAATATAAACTTGTAGAAACTGAAAGCTATATTTACAAAGCAAAAAGTTTAATAATTGCAACAGGAGCTTCACCTAGAAAGTTACCTATTCCTAATGAAGGGAAATTTGCAGGCAAAGGAATTCATTATTGTGCTGTTTGTGATGGTGCAATGTATGAAGGAAAAGTTGTTGGTGTAGTAGGAGGAGGTAATTCTGCCTTAGAAGAAGCTATCTTTTTAACTAGATTTGCCAAGAAGGTATATCTTATTAGAAGATATGATTATTTTAGAGGAGAAAAGTCTTTATTAGATCAAGTTGAAAAGAATGAAAAAATAGAGATTCTATACAATGAAGATTTGGTAAATGTAGAAGGAACAAACTTTGTAGAAAAGGCTATAATAAAAAATACACTTACTAGAGAGGAAAAATCTATAGATATAGATGGTGTATTTGGCTATATTGGAACTGAGCCTAAAACAGATATGTTCGGTAAATACATTAACCTAACTAAGAATGGTTATATTATTACAGATGAAAATATGAACACTAATATACCTGGTGTATATGCAGCAGGGGATGTTAGAGAAAAGTTATATAGACAAATAACAACAGCAGTAGCTGATGGTACTATTGCAGCACTAGAGGCTGAAAAATTTATAATATCAAATAGGAGTGAATAAAAATGATAAAAATATATTCAACATCATGGTGTCCAGCTTGCGTAAAAGCTAAAAAGTATCTAGGTTTAAAAGGATTAGCATTTAGTGAGATAAATGTTGCAGATGCTCATGAAGATAGAGAAGAGGTATTTAAGGTTTCAGGTCAAAGAACTGTACCAGTATTAGATATTAATGGAGAAATAATTGTTGGATTTGATAAGAGTGCAATAGATAAGGCTATCAATAAGTAGCCTATAGGATAGTATTAAAAGATATTTATAAAGGTATATTTTAATAATGGATATTTAAAAATACTATAAAAAACACCTAGAATGAATTATTACCTGTATATTTACAGGAGCGTATCATAATAGGTGTTTTTTTATTAGTTTATTTAGTTAAAGCTGTATCTATAGCTGGTTTATCAAAACCAATTACAACAGTTCCATTTATGTCTAAAACAGGTACTCCCATTTGTCTGGATTTTTGAACCATTTCTTGTCTAGCATCCATATCTTCAGCTACGTTAAGTTCTTCAAAAGCTATATTTTTTGATTTTAAATAATTCTTAGCCTTTACGCACCAAGGGCAAGAATCTGTAGTATATACTTTAATCATTATATAATCCTCCTAATAAAAATTAATGGTTATTAACATTAATTTTAGTTTATAACTAAATATAGAAATTTTCAACAATAACTCTTATGTAATATATAATATGAAAAGATTATATGTTTTGTTATTTATTTTATTATATTTTCATTACTTAAATTAGAATTTAATATATGATTATTTATTTCATCATTAGATTGCTGTGATGAAAAAATGTCAGTAATATTAATTTCAGAGTTATCTTTTAAAATATTTTTCCCGGTAATATTTATATTATTTAATGTATTTTCAGTAAGCATAGAATCATCTCCTTAAATTGTTTATAATTAGTATTTGTAAGATGATAGATTTCTATGCTAATTCTTAATGTATAGTGGTCTAGACAAGTTAATTTTGGTTTGATATAATTATTGAGGAGGAAGTTAAGTATGATAGATAAAAGCAGTCCTATTCCTGTATATTATCAATTGAAAGAAGACATTCTAAAGAAGATAAGAGAAGGTGTTTGGAAGGTTGGTCAATGTATAGATAGTGAAAGGGAACTTTCTGAAAACTATGGTGTTAGTAGAATGACAATTAGGCAAGCTTTAGGAGAACTAGTTCAAGAAGGTATATTAGTAAGAGAAAAAGGAAAGGGCACTTTTGTTTGTGAGCCGAAAGTCAAGCAGAAAGATATGATGAGTTTCTCTGAAATAATTAAAAGAACTGGTAGGACTCTAGAAACTAAGGTTATTGAATTTAATAAAATACCTACTCCAGAAGATTTGACAGATACTTTTTCTTTTGAGGAAGTTTATAAGATAAATAGAAATAGAATAGTTGACGGTGAATGTATAGCCAATGAGGTTGTATATATACCTTCAGACTATTGTGGATTTATAAATGAAGAGAAGTTAAAAGGATCTTTATATAAGATATTAGAGGAGTTTGGATACTCTGTGGAATATTCGGAATCATCTATAAAAGCAGTTATAATGGATGAAACTAATAAAAAGATTTTTGGAGTGGATGAGCAAGTACCATTACTTCAGATAATTGGTAAAACTATAAATAGCGATGGAAAGGTACTTTTTGTAGAAGAGGCTACCTATAGATCAGATAAATATATTTTAGAAGTAAATATTTTAAGACGAGAGGGGAAATTAAAGTGAAAGTAATAATAGCTAAAGATTATGATGAAATGAGCAGATTAGCAGCGGAAGAAATGGCAAAGGTAGTAGAAGTTAAACCAAATGCTGTTTTAGGATTAGCTACAGGTGGAACTCCAGTAGGAATGTACAAAGAGTTAATAAAGATGAACAAAGATGGAAAAATTGATTTTTCTAATGTAACAACTGTAAACTTAGATGAATATGTAGGACTTGCTGGAGATCATCCACAAAGTTATAGATATTTCATGAATGATAACTTATTCAATCATATAAATATAGATAAGAGTAGAACTTTTGTACCTAATGGACTAGCTGAGGATATAGCTGAAGAAGGAAGAAACTATGATAAAAAAATAGATGAGTTAGGTGGAACTGATATTCAATTATTAGGTATTGGTAACAATGGACATATAGCATTTAATGAACCAGATCAAGATTTGGTTGCAGGAACTCATTTAACTGGATTAACTCAAAGTACAATAGAAGCAAATGCAAGATTCTTTGATTCTATTGATGAAGTTCCAAAGACAGCTATAACTATGGGACTTGGACAAATAATGAAAGCTAAAAAGATTCTTTTAGTTGCTAGCGGTGAAAGTAAGGCAGAAGCGATTAAAGGTGTATTAAGTGGTAAGATTACAACTTCAAATCCTGCAACTATGTTACAAATGCATAGAGATGTAGTTGTTATAATTGATGAAGCTGCAGCTAAGCTTGTAAAGTAATAAAGTTGGTAATAATAGAAGGTGAGATAAAAATATCTCACCTTTTCTTTTGGTTGGACGATAAATAAATGTAAAAAAATAAATTTGAATTGTAAATTATATTTTAAAATTATGATATTATTATATAGTTAGGAACGAAGATTAAAAATATATAAAGATAACAATATATAAATATATAAATATAACAATATATAAAGTTGAGTTTTGAATATGGAAAGGAGGAGAGCGTATGGCTAAAATAAAAACTATTTTTACATGTCAAGAGTGTGGTTATGAATCACCAAGGTGGCTTGGAAAATGTCCTTCTTGCAATCAATGGAATACTTTTGTTGAGGAATTAAAAGATAACAATACCATAATAAAAGAAAAAATAAGTAAAAGTATATTGCCAGAAAATATGCCAAAGAGTATAGGGGAAATAAAGTCTGGAGAAAAAGAAAGATTTAAAACAAATCTAAAAGAACTTGATAGAGTACTTGGAGGAGGATTAGTAAAAGGATCTTTAACTTTAATTTCAGGGGACCCTGGAATAGGAAAGTCCACGTTACTATTACAAACAGCTAATAATATAGCGTCTAAGTACGGAAAAGTTTTATATGTATCTGGTGAAGAATCAGAAGAGCAAATTAAAATTCGTGGGGATAGGTTAGGGGTAACTGCTAAAGATTTATTTATAGTTTCCGAAACTAATTTAGATACAATTGATGCATACATAGAAAATATACAACCAGTGTTTGTTATAATAGACTCTATTCAAACTATTTATAAAGAGGGGGTAACATCTGCGCCAGGAAGTGTATCTCAGGTAAAGGAATGCTCAAATGAATTGATGAGAATAGGTAAAGGAAAAAATATACCTTTATTTATTGTTGCACATGTTACAAAACAAGGAGCTCTTGCAGGTCCAAGGGTATTAGAACATATGGTAGATACAGTTTTATACTTTGAAGGTGAAAGAACTGAAGAGTTTAGAATATTAAGAACCATAAAGAATCGTTTTGGAACAACTAGTGAAATTGGTGTTTTTGAAATGAGAGGGGAAGGTTTAGTTGAAATATACGATCCTTCAAAGATGTTTTTAGAGGATACAAACTTTAATCAAGAAGGTTCAGTTGTTATTGGTATAATGGAAGGAACAAGACCAATACTAGTAGAGATTCAAGCATTAGTTACTCAAACTAACGCTCCAATGCCAAGGAGAACTGGTGTTGGAATAGATAATCAAAGATTGAGTTTGATTCTTGCAGTTTTAGAAAAGAAGTTAAGAATACCTTTTTATAATCAAGATGTATATGTAAATGTTGTTGGTGGTTTAAACATAGATGGAACTACAGCTGATTTAGGTTTAGCATTAGCCTTATTATCTAGTGTAAAGAATAAAGGTATATCTTTACCTAAGGTAGCTATAATTGGAGAAGTTGGATTAACAGGAGAAATAAGACCTATAAACTCAATTGATAGATTAGTAAATGAAGCAGAAAAAATGGGGTTTGAATATGCTATAATACCTTTTAGAAATAAAGATAGAATTAGCAATGAATCAATTAAGGTTATAGGTGTAAGTAATTTAAGAGAAGCTATTGGAAAAGTTTTTTAAAAAGTGGGTGAGTGTATGAGGTTAGAGAAAGATTTAGAAATAAAAAAGATATTAGAGTTAATGTGCCCAGGAACTGCATTAAGGGAAGGGTTAGAAAACATATTAAGGGCTAAGACTGGTGGATTAGTAGTATTAGGTGATAGTGAAGATATAATGAGCATAGTAGATGGCGGATTTTATATTAATTCTGAATACACTCCAGCTTATGTATATGAATTAGCTAAAATGGATGGGGCTATAGTAATTAGTGGAGATTTAAAGAAGATAGTTTGTGCAAATGCTCAACTAGTACCTTCATCAACAATTCCTACCTACGAAACAGGTACTAGACATAGAACAGCAGATAGAGTAGCAAAGCAAACTGGAAGGGTAGTTATTGCTATTTCTCAACGTAGAAATATAATTACAGTATACAAAGGTGATATTAAGTATGTATTAAGAGAAAGTAGTATTATATTAGCAAGGGCTAACCAGGCTGTTCAAACTCTTGAAAAATATGTTGCTGTTTTAGATAGAGTAATTAATAATTTAAATTTATTAGAGTTTCAAGATTTAACAACTTTATTTGATGTGGTTACAGCTATTCAAAGAACTGAAATGGTTATGAGAATAGTAGAAGAAATAGATATATATATATTGGAGTTAGGGAACGAAGGTAGACTTATATCTATGCAATTAAATGAGTTAGTAAGACATATAGAGAGAGATGGAATTCTATTAATAAGAGATTACTTTAAGAAAGATGATACTGTTGATAATATATATAAAGATATACAAAAGTTATCTCAAGAGGAATTGCTAGACTTAGAAGTAATATCTAGAGTATTAGGATATTCAGGAGAATCTTTAGTTGATACATTAGTTTCTCCAAAAGGATATAGAATATTAAGTAAGGTGCCTAGAATTCCTTCAAATGTTATAGAAAACTTAATTAAGCATTTTGATAGATTTAATCAAATAATAGATGCTGATATAGAAGAATTAGATCAAGTAGAAGGAATTGGAGAAGCAAGAGCAAGAGCGATAAGAAATGGATTAAAGAGGATAAACGAACAGGTTTATTTAAATAAAGAATTATAAATTAAAACTGTGTCTATAATATATAAGACACAGTTTTTTATTCTACAGAAAGATTTTATCTAAATGTAAACTTACCTAGTGTGTTAATTCTATCATGTTCCTTTAATAGGACATCATAAAGATTAATGCCAAGGTCATTGCATAAAGATGTTAGATAAAAAAGATTATTTCCCATTTCTCTCTCAATAATTTCACGACAGTTGTCACATAAATCACCTTTAATATGTGTATCAAGTAATTCGCTTATATCTTCTATCGAATCATCAGGAAGATGTTGCTTCTTTGCATTAATAGTAAGACATCCACAATTTGTAACAGATTTTGCAATAGCTCTGTTTACCCTAGAACATGACTCAGAGTATTTAGTAATTAAATCTAAAATACTTTTGTGTCTTAATAAAGAATCGTTAACAGAGTTTTGAAAATCATCAAATATTATATCCTTCATGTATCTCACTCCTTTGTGTTTTTAAAGGTGTTACTTTAAAATAATTATAGTTATAAAAAGTTAAAAATGTCAATAATAGGTTGTTGGTTACCCTTAGCCTATGTACCTATAATAATAGAATAATTACTTAATTAATAGGGGGTACAAAAATTAAAAATATCTGAATTTAAAACATATTTTAACTAGAGTATAGTTTGGTATGATATAATGTAAATAAATCCTAATATAGTGGGGATTTAAATAAAATAAATTGTCAATAATTATATAAGGAGGTGGTAAAATGCTTAAAAAATTAATTAGAGGGTTGTTTTCTATAGCAGGACTAATTATTGGTTATGTTGTTGGAGATGCCGTTATTAAAATTGATAAAATTCAAAGTTTAGGTATTCTTTCAAAAACTTATGGTTCGGTCTTATTTATAGTTCTTATTTGTTTATTATTTGGTCTTATTTTTTATCTTATTTCACCTGCGATATATACAGCAATATCTAATTTAATTGATTATATTGAAAAAAATATTCAAAAGTTAACAATTAGCGAAATTGCTTATGGTGCAATAGGTGCTTTAATTACCTTAATTATTACTGCATTATTGACTAGGCCTGTAATGGATTTTCATCCAATAATGGGTCCGTTATTAGTAGTTTTAATAAATGTAATTGCAGCAATAATTGGCATGGATATTATGATAAAGAAAAAGGATGATATAACAAATATATTAGTTGGACTTAAAAAGAATAGTAGCGTTAAAGAAAAGAAAACAAAAACTACTATAAAAACTATACCTAAAGTTCTAGATACATCTGTAATTATAGATGGAAGAATTTTTGATATATGTCAAACAGGTTTTGTAGAAGGACCTTTAGTGATACCTAATTTCGTATTAGATGAACTAAGGCACATATCAGATTCATCAGATGGATTAAAAAGAAATAGAGGCAGAAGAGGACTAGATATATTAAATAAGATTCAAAAGGAGCTACCTATAGAAACTCAAATTTGGGAAGGTGATTTTCCAAAGATTGAAGAGGTAGATAGTAAACTATTAAAACTTGCACAAACTTTAAGTGGAAAAGTAGTTACAAATGATTTTAATTTAAATAAAGTAGCAGAGGTTCAAGGTGTACCAGTATTAAATATCAATGAACTATCGAATGCTGTAAAACCTGTAGTAATTCCTGGTGAAGAGATGACTGTAGATGTTGTTAAAGATGGTAAGGAATCAAGTCAAGGTGTAGCTTATTTAGATGATGGAACAATGATAGTAGTTGAAGGTGGTAAAAAGCATATAGGATCAACAATAGATGTTATTGTTACGTCTGTCCTTCAAACAGCTGCTGGAAGAATGATTTTTGCGAAACCAAAAGATAGCTAAGAGAGGATTAATATGATATCTGCGATTATTTTAGCAGGTGGTAGAGGCAAAAGAATGGGTGCAGATGTGAGTAAGCAATTTATCCATATCAATGATAAGCCCTTAATCTACTACACATTAAAAAGATTTATTAATTGTACTTTAATAGATAAAGTTGTATTAGTGTTGCCTAAAAATGAAATTGAGTATTGTAAAAATGAAATACTCAATAAGTATTTGTTAAAGGTAGATTATATTGTAGAGGGTGGAGCAGAAAGGCAGGATTCTGTCTATAATGGATTAAAGGTGTTAAATAATACAGATATAGTTTTAATTCATGATGGTGCAAGACCTTTTGTAAGTGAAAGAATGATAAAAGATGGTATTGATAATGCCAGAAAGTATGGAGCTACGGCCCCTGGAGTTATGCCTAAAGATACAATTAAAGTTAAGGATGATGAATCTTTTTCAGTAGATACTCCTGATAGAAGTACCCTTGTATCAGTGCAAACTCCTCAAGTTTTTAAGTATGATTTAATTATGAGTTGTCATGAGAGTGTTAAATCTGAAGGAAAGATAGTAAGTGATGATACTATGGTGGTAGAATTATACGGAAATAAGGTGTATTTATATAATGGTGAATATACTAATATTAAAGTTACAACACCAGAAGATTTAATTATAGCTCAGTATTTGGCTAAAGACTTTCACTAGAGTTGACACCTTTTTACCTACAAGTTATAATAAGTATTACTAAAAAATTATAAAAGTTTATGTAAAAAGCAATGATGAAGAATAGTAAAAATCGCACTTTCAGAGAGAAAATCCATGGCTGTAAGATTTTCAATAGATTTTGAACCAGCTTCGGAGCAATAGGCAAAAACTATCGGTTTAATACCGTTATCATTATTAGAGAATCAATTTAGGTGGTACCGCGATTAATAATTCGCCCTAATATATTTAGGGCGGATTTTTTTATTTTAAATGTAGATTAATTTGTTAAAACATATAGAATGATACGAGGAGGAAGTTTATTATGAAAATGTCAAATATGTTAATGTTAACATTAAGAGAAGTTCCAGCGGAAGCTGAAATAGAAAGCCATAAGTTAATGCTTAGATCAGGAATGATGAGAAAGATGGCTTCTGGGGTATATAACTATATGCCACTAGGACTTAAGGTTTTAAAAAACATAGAAGATATAATCAGAGAAGAAATGAATGCTGCAGGGGCTCAAGAATTCTTAGCATCTGCGTTACTACCAGCTGAATTATGGCAAGAATCAGGTAGATGGGATGTTTATGGAGCAGAAATGTTCAGATTAAAAGATAGAAACAATAGAGATTTTTGTCTTGGGCCAACTCATGAAGAAGTATTCACTGATATAGCTAGAAATGAAATTAAGTCATATAAGCAATTACCAGTAAATTTATATCAAATTCAAACTAAGTATAGAGATGAAAGAAGACCTAGATTTGGGGTTATGAGAAGTAGAGAATTTGTTATGAAGGATGCCTATAGCTTTGATAAAGATCAAGCAGGATTAGATCTTTCATATAATAAAATGCATGATGCATATGTTAAAATATTTAATAGATGTGGAATTGATGCTAAATGTGTAGCTGCCGATTCTGGTGCAATTGGTGGTGCAAATTCGGCTGAATTTATGGTTAAATCAGAGGTTGGTGAAGATGATGTAGTGTTCTGTACAGTTTGTGATTATGCTGCTAATATAGAAAAAGCAGAAGCTACTCCTGATATAGCAAAAGCAGAAGAATTATTAGAAGTTGAAAAGGTTGCTACTCCTGACAGTAGAGGAATAGATGAAGTATCTTCATACTTAAATGTATCCCCAAAGAAAACAGTAAAACTTTTAATGTACAATATAGATGGAAAGATAGTTGGGGTAGTTGTTAGAGGAGATAGAGAAGTTAATGAAGTAAAAGTATCAAATGCTGCAAATGCTGCCACTGATATAATGATGGCATCTCATGAAGAATATAAAAATGCTACAGGATGTGAAGTGGGATTTGGTGGACCAGTAGGTTTAAAAGTAGATTTATTATTAGTTGATGAAGAAGTTAAGAATATGTATAACATGATTGTTGGAGCTAACGAAACTGGATATCACTTAAAAAATGTTAATTATGGAAGAGATTTTGAAGGGACTGTAGGAGACTTCAGAAATGTAGAAGATGGTGGGAAATGTCCATTATGTGGTGGAAAAGTTTCTATAGCTAGAGGTACAGAAGTAGGGCATATATTTAAGCTAGGAACTAAGTACTCAGAAGCTATGAATGCTACTTTTATAGATGAAAATGGAAAGAATACTCCATTTGTAATGGGATGTTATGGTATTGGAGTTACAAGAACCATGGCTTCAATAATAGAACAACATCATGATGAAAATGGTATAGTATGGCCATTATCTGTTGCACCATACCATGTGTCAGTAATTCCTGTAAATATAAAAGATGAAGAACAAATGAAGGTTGCAGAAAAATTATACAATTCATTAAAAGACCTAGGTGTGGAAGTTTTAATGGATGATAGAAATGAAAGAGCTGGTGTTAAGTTCAAGGATTCTGAAATAATCGGAATACCTATGAGAGTTACTGTTGGTAAGAAGATTAGTGAAGGGGCAGTTGAATTTAAGTTAAGAGCTGGCGGCGATAATGAGGTTATTAAGATAGAAGATGTTTGTAATAGAGTAAAAGCGTTATTTGAAGAAAACAACCTTAAATTAAAGTAATTTAGGAGGATAAAAGATGAAGCTATATAATACTCTGACAAGAAAAAAAGAAGAATTTGTACCTATTACTCCAGGGGAAGTAAAGATGTATGTCTGTGGTCCTACAGTATATAATTTCTTTCATATAGGAAATGGTAGAACTTTTATTGTATTTGATACAATTAGAAGATACCTAGAGTATAGAGGATACAAGGTGAAGTTTGTACAAAATTTTACTGATATAGATGATAAAATGATAAATAAAGCTAATGAAGAGGGAACAACAGTAAAAAACATTGGAGATAAGTATATATCAGAATATTATACAGATGCTGATGCACTTAATATTGAAAGAGCAACTGTAAACCCAAGAGCTACAGAGTTTATAGATGATATTATTGACTTTGTATCTAAGTTAATAGAAAAGGGATATGCTTATGAAGTAGATGGAGATGTGTACTTTAGAACTAAGAAGTTTGAAGCGTATGGTAAACTTTCAGGACAAAGTTTAGAAGACCTTCAAATGGGAGCTAGTAATAGAACTTCATCTGCAGCAGATGAAAGAAAAAAAGATCCTATGGATTTTGCTATTTGGAAAGCTCAAAAGCCAGGAGAACCTGCTTGGGATTGTCCGTGGGGTAAAGGAAGACCAGGATGGCATATTGAATGCTCATGTATGGCTAAAAAGCTACTAGGAGAAACAATTGATATTCATGCTGGAGGAATGGATTTAGCGTTTCCTCATCATGAAAATGAAGTGGCTCAAAGTGAAGCATTAACTGGTAAGACGTTTGCTAATTATTGGTTACATTCTGCTTATGTAAATGTAAATAATCAAAAAATGTCTAAGTCTCTAAATAATTTCTTCACAGCTAGAGATATATTAAAAGAATATGATGCAGATGTAATTAGATTCTTTATGATGTCAGCACACTATAGAATACAAATTAACTTTAGTAAAGAGTTATTGGATTCAGCTAAAGCATCTATGGATAGATTATATAATGCAGTATCTAATTTAGAAAACTTAATAGGTGAAGTTTCTAAAGAAGAAATGAATGAAGAAGAGAAGAGTTATTTGGATTCTCTAGATAAGTATAGAGAAAGATATATTCAAAAGATGGATGATGATTTTAATACTGCTGACGCATTAACTGTATTATTTGAATTATCTAAGGATATAAATACTAATATAACTATTAATTCTTCAAAGGAATTAGCTACAAAGGCCTTAGAATTAATAAGAGAGTTAGGAGGTCCTTTAGGAATCCTACAAAAATCAACAAAAGGTGATCTTGAGAGTGAAATAGAAGAATTAATAGAGCAAAGACAAAATGCAAGAAAGAATAGAGATTTTGCATTAGCTGATAAAATTAGAGATGATTTGAAGGCTAGAGGAATTGTGCTTGAAGATACTCCACAAGGAGTTAGGTGGAAAAAGGTAAATTAAGATATTTATTAAGGGTTGCAGGATTTGCAACCCTTATTTAAAGGAGAATAAAATGTTAGAGGATTTAAGAGTAAGAGAATTTACTAAAGATGAAGCTAGAATGTTAAATCCACTTCAGCTTGCATTAGTTGGAGATGGTGTATATGAAGTGTTTATAAGAAACTATATATTATCTTCTAATTCTGAGTTATCGGCTCATAAAATGCATAAAGAGGCTATAGGATATGTAAAGGCTAAGAGTCAATCATTGGCTATGCATAAATTGGAAGATGAGCTTACAGAAGAGGAGTTATATATATATAAAAGAGGTAGGAACACTAAGTCGGCCACTGTACCTAAGAATGCAGATGTTAGAGATTATAGAATGGCAACTGGTTTTGAAAGCTTAGTTGGATATATATATTTAATAGGAAATAAGGAAAGATTAAGTTATATAATGAATAAAAGTATCGAAATAATAAATAACGAAGAGTAAAGGAGTAACTTACATGGCTAAAAGAGAAAAAAATACTGTAAATAAACATAAAGAAAAGTCGTCTAGAGGCGAAAATCATACTGTAGAGGAAAGAGAAGATTTAATAGCTGGGAGAAATGCAGTTACAGAAGCTATTAAAAGTGACAGGACAATTGAAGCGTTATACATAGCTAAGGGACAGACTGAAGGGTCAATAAATAGTATTATTTCTTTAGCAAAAGAAAAAAAGTTGGTTATAAAAGAAGTTGATAGAAAAAAGTTAGATTTATTATGTGGGGGTATAGTACATCAAGGTGTAGCTGTAAGGATTACTCCATATAAATACTATGAAGTATCTGACATATTAAATTTTGCAAAGAAAAAGGGAGAAGCACCGTTTATTGTAATATTAGATGAAATAGAAGATCCTCACAATCTTGGCTCTATAATAAGAACGGCTGAGTTATGTGGAGTTCATGGAATTATAATTCCTAAAAGAAGAAATGTAGGTGTTACTTCTACTGTATATAAGTCTTCAGTTGGTGCGATAGAACATATGAAGGTAGCAAAGGTAACTAATATAAATAAGGTTATAGATGAGTTGAAAGAAGAAGGTATATGGGTGTATGGAGCCGATATAGATGGTGTGGAATATAGCTATGAAGTGAATTTTTCAGGACCATGCGCCATTATTGTTGGGAGTGAAGGTAAAGGGATATCTAAACTTACTCTTAAAAAGTGTGACAAGTTGGTTAAGATACCTATGGTAGGAAAAATTAACTCTTTAAATGCTTCTGTTGCAGGGGGTATAATGATGTATGAAGTGTTAAAAGGAAGATTAATTAAATAAATGAGGGATACTTGTGAAGTTAGTATTTGTAGATGGGTATAATGTTCTTAATAGTTGGCCTAATTTAAAGACTGATAAAGAGTATACTTTTGATGGTACAAGGGAAAAGTTGATTGACATAATGCATAATTATGGTTCCTATAGTGACTGCAAGGTTATATTAGTTTTTGATGGGTATAAGGTCGCTGGCAATAGAGAGAAAAAAGAAGAAAAAAATAAAAATTTAACTATTGTTTTTACGAAGGATGGTCAAACAGCAGATAGTTACATAGAAAAAGAAGTTCATAATGTAGGTAGAAAGTATGAAGTGTATGTAGTTACATCTGATTGGATGGAACAACAAACTATATTTCAAAGAGGTGCAGTTAGAATGTCATCTCTTGAATTCTACAATGAAGTTATGAAAACCGAAAAGAATATACGAATGAAGTCTGAAAAAATTAAAAATCCTAATAAAAATCATTTGCAAGATAATATTGATAATGAAGTGCTTAAGAAGTTAGAAGATATGCGAAGGAGCAAGTGAAAAATTTGACTTAATTTAATAGGGTAGAGTATAATTTTAATTATATAATATCATAGTTCGGAGGGGGAGAAGTGTTTAACGAAGGGTATTTGATGGAAAACTATTCAGAGTTTGATGAAAAGTTAGATGAAGAAATTGTTTTAGAAGCAAAAAACGGTAATGTAAGAGCACAAGAGTATCTTATATCTAAGTATGAGAACTTTGTGAAGGCAAAAGCTAAATCTTACTTTTTGATTGGTGCTGATAAAGAAGATATATATCAAGAAGGTATGATAGGACTTTATAAAGCCATAAGGGATTTTAAACCTGATAAGTTAACCTCCTTTAAAGCATTTGCTGAACTATGTGTTACAAGACAAATAATAACAGCAATTAAGACGGCGACAAGGCAAAAACATATTCCCCTAAATACATATGTGTCTTTAAATAAACCAATTTATGAAGAAGAGTCAGATAGGACACTTTTAGATGTGTTAGCTGGATTTAGGATAACTGATCCAGAAGAGCTAGTTATAAGCCAGGAGCAAATGGAGCATATTGAGGGAGAAATATCAAAAGTATTATCTGATTTAGAATTAGAGGTACTTACATCATATCTAGATGGTAAATCTTATCAAGAGATTGCTTGTGATTTAGATAGACATGCTAAATCTATAGATAATGCACTACAAAGAGTTAAGAGAAAACTTGAAAAATGCTTGCATTTGGAGTAGTTAATTTGTTGTTGACAAATAAAAAATTTGATAGTAAACTTTATAATTGGTATATTGAAAAAGTCAATATATGAGTGCTCACGTAGCTCAGTCGGTAGAGCGTCGCCTTGGTAAGGCGGAGGTCGTCGGTTCAATCCCGATCGTGAGCTCCACGAAATAAGCAGTGAACGCTAGGCAAAGTTTATTTAAGAAATAGTAAGGAGGAATTACAATGGCAAAGGAAAAATTCGAGAGAAATAAACCCCACGTAAATATTGGAACAATCGGTCACGTAGACCACGGTAAGACAACACTTACAGCAGCAATCACAACAGTTTTAGCAAACAGAGGATTCGCTGAAGCATTCGATTACGCAGAAATCGATAAGGCACCAGAAGAAAAAGAAAGAGGAATCACAATCAACACTGCACACGTTGAATATCAAACAGATAACAGACACTATGCACACGTTGACTGTCCAGGACACGCTGACTACGTTAAGAACATGATTACAGGAGCTGCACAAATGGATGGAGCTATCTTAGTATGTTCAGCAGCAGATGGTCCAATGCCTCAAACAAGAGAACATATACTACTAGCATCAAGAGTTGGTGTTGACTATATCGTAGTATTCTTAAACAAAGCAGATATGGTAGACGATCCAGAATTACTTGAATTAGTAGAAATGGAAGTTAGAGAATTATTAAGCGAATACAACTTCCCAGGAGATGACATTCCAGTAATAACTGGTTCAGCATTAAAAGCATTAGAAAACCCAACAGATGAAGAAGCTACTAAGTGCATCATGGAATTAATGGAAGCAGTAGATAGCTACATTCCAACTCCAGAAAGAGCAACAGATAAGCCATTCTTAATGCCAGTAGAAGATGTATTTACAATCACTGGTAGAGGAACAGTTGCAACAGGAAGAGTTGAAAGAGGTATCCTACATGTTGGAGACGAAGTTGAAGTAGTAGGATTAAAAGAAGAAAAGATGAAGACTGTAGTAACAGGAATCGAAATGTTCAGAAAGTTACTAGACGAAGCGCAAGCTGGAGATAACATCGGAGCATTATTAAGAGGTGTTCAAAGAACTGATATCGAAAGAGGTCAAGTATTAGCTAAGACTGGATCAGTACACCCACACAGCAAGTTCGTAGGTCAAGTATACGTACTTAAGAAAGAAGAAGGTGGAAGACATACTCCATTCTTTGATGGATACAGACCACAATTCTACTTCAGAACAACAGACGTTACAGGATCAATCAAATTACCAGAAGGTATGGAAATGGTTATGCCTGGAGATCACATCGATATGAACGTTGAATTAATAACTCAAGTAGCAATGGACGAAGGTTTAAGATTCGCGATCAGAGAAGGTGGAAGAACTGTAGGTTCAGGTGTTGTTACTAGCATAATAGAATAATT
>NZ_AUJC01000016.1:0-32586 GCF_000424025.1 Clostridium paraputrificum AGR2156 | reverse complement strand
ATAAATCAAAAGATGGTGATTTAATATGAATAATGAGGAGTTAGTAAAGCTATATCAAAATGGAGATAATAAAGCCTTAGAGGAGCTTATATTGGCTAATGAAGGCGTTATATATAAAATAGCTAATAAGTATAATGGAATAAATAGAGAGCTAGAACTAGAGGACTTATACCAAAATGGAGTGTTAGGACTCATTGCTGCAGCTAAAAAGTATAAGTTTGACATTGAAAAGAAAGCTAAATTTATTACTTATGCAGTTTACTATATAGATAGATATATACATAGGAGTGTTAATGGTGGTAGTAGTAAGGATATAGGTAATAACAAACTCTATAATAGTTGTACAAGTCTTAATATACCTATAGGCGAGGAGAATGATATGGAGCTTGGAGAACTTATAGAGGATATAGATTATGGATTTGAGAATATAGAGGAAAAACTATTTCTGATGAATTTAAGGAATGAATTAGAGGAAGTTATGCAATCTCATAACACTTTAGAGCAAAGAGAAGTATTGAAGTTTAAGTATGGTTGGAATACCTATCCAATGACTTTAAATGATATAGCAGATATATTTAATATTACAAAGGATAAGGCAAAGAGTATAGAGGATATGGCAATGAGAAGATTAAGGAATAGTATGTGGGCCAAAAAGAATAGGAGAGAGTTTGCAGAGCTTGGATATATAGATGGATTGTATTTAGGGATATAGAGTATTCGGAGTTTTCAGAGTCCCTAAAAAGGAATGTATTTAACTTTTTGAACACCCTAAAAGGTGATTGCGAGACCTTAAAAAGAAGGTATCTTACTTTATAGATAATGATATCAAATGATAGCGTTGAAAAATATATGCTAAGAAATGCTAAGGTTAAAACTTAGAAAAACTTAGCAATTCATCATATATAAAAGCTAACAAATGCTAACATTGAAAACTATATATATAATTTAAAAGTTAGGTTTTGTAAGGTTAGCGACTAAAAGTAGGTAACCTATTTTATGTTAAGAAATGTTAAGGTTAATACATGAAGAAGTTCACCAATATTATTGGGAAAGCTATATGATCCATTCTCCACAGGTGGGGAATATATATCCTCTTAATTTATGATTGAATTAATGAGCTTGTCAAAACTAGACAAAGTATAAATAAGGTGGTGTATATCATGGAATCATTAATTAATATAAGCAAAAAGTCGATATATATGAGAGAAAGGTTATATGATAAAGCATTAGAGTGTCTTAATAATGCTGATATAAGTGTCAGCTTTGAGGATTTAGGCTTTATTCAATGTAATGCTACTACTGGTAGAAAGATAACCAGACCTATATTTGCAAAGGTAAATCTATATACAGTATTCAAATTTTATGTCAATTTAGATATAGTATTTAGAGATGATAGTAAAAGGTATTATAGTTTAGAAGAGGCAGAGCAAAAGATAATTGATTATTACCAGGAGAATAATGTTGATTATAAAATTGAGTTGTTGCATTAAGACATCTATAGAAATATAGGTGTCTTTTTATTAATAGTTAAAAAGATATTTATGGATAGATACATTTATAATGTACCAGTTAAGCTGTTATCTGATAAATATAATGTGTCTATATCATCAGTATATAGAATTTTAGATAAAGCTAGAGAGGTGTTTGAAAAGGAAATATGATTTACAATTATTGATACTGTATAATAAAGGAAGAGTGATATTGTAAAATGTGGGAGGGATAATAGTGAGGAACAATAAAACATTTAATGAAATACATAATGAATTTAGGAACTATAAAGAAAATGATAATGAAGCAAGAAAGATTAAAGAAATATATGAAAGAGTTGAAATGGAGTATAGAGAAAATAAAGAGCTCAATATAATGCTAGAGAAGGCTATGGTAAAAAGGCACCTAGATGAGTATATGCCCTGGACATTAAATTATTACTTTCAGATTATGATAATAGTTTTTACAGTATTTATTACTGGGGTTTGGGGAATAAAAGATATATTTAAAGATAATATCTTACTGATGCTATTTGGTTTAGTATTAACTCTAGCATTTATATTTTTTTTCATGTTATTAGATAAGAAATCTATAAATAAAGAGAACAGCAAGCATATATATTATAGTATTTGTTTAGATATTTTAAATAAATTAGAACAAGAGTATGTGTAATATATAGGGCATGGGTGATTTGCCTATACCTTATTTTAATGCTGATGGAAAAACTACCTTGGATGTAAGTGAGATGTAGCTTATGCTTAAAGCTAAGAATATAAAAAATAAAAGTGAATCTAGAGAAATATAAGAAACTATTAGATAAAGAAACAGATTTTATTGATAGGTATGTTAATGATATATCAGTTGAACTATTAGTAGATAAATATAGAATATCTAGAAATGTAATATATAAAATGTTGAAAAGCGGTTTAGATGTATTTGAAAATTAAAAATAAGTTTAAAAAATTTTTTTATAATTGACATAAAAAAGAATTGGATAATATAAAGAATTGTGAAAATATCTCGATATCACTATTAATGTAAATTGAACATTTATTAAAGGAGTGAAGATTAGTGAATATTTTTACAGTAAAGGGAGAGGAAAAAAGTTCATATAAAATAAGCAGAGAAAAATATGAAGAAGTGACTAAAAAAGATAAAGTATATTTTAGAGATGATGGAAAGCACTATGCATTGTGTCCTGCGTGTTTGAATCCAATATATCTAGTTAATATTTATAATAATGAAGAACATGAAAAAGGAACGCGTAGACAAACACAGCACGGTAGACATATTCCTAAAAGCTTTGCTGGGTTAGCTGAATATAATAAACAAGCGTATGATAATTGTCCGTTAGGAAATCCAAAAGCGTTTGGGATTGAAGGTAAAAGAAGAAATAAACAGGAATGTAATGAAATAATTGAAATTATTAATAATAATAAAGATTTATTATTGAAATATATAAGAAATATTACTGGAATTTATTTTTCAAATAGTTTACTTAATAAGTTGTTAGATTATTTTAAAGATGTTAAAGGTGAATATTATGAATATATAAATATATATAATCTTCCATACTCATTTTTATATATGCAAAGAAAAATCAATATATTTGGTCAATGGCTAAAATATAATACAATTGGAGATGAAATAAAAAAGGCAATACAAAAGAAAAGTAAAAGTTACGAAATTAAAAATAATAAAATAACAAAGATACCTGGAACAAAATATGCTCAATTAAGCCTTGCGTTATTTGAACATAAGATTTATAAAGATGGGAAACAATCTATTGAAGTTAGAATATATGAAGAAATTGATAAAAATGAAAGTATTATATTTAAGAAAACAATACTTATTGATATGGGGAGTTTTATTTCAGAAGTAGAAAGAAAATAAAAAATCTAATATATTTAAAATGTATAATTAAACTTGGGCAGAATATATAGTTGTAGTAAAAGTTCTTTTATACAATATATTGAATATAAACCTATATTTGATAAAAAGTTATAAGACTTTATAGAGCTTTATAGGAAGTTATAGTATGTTAAAAAGGGGTAAATCTTACAAAAAAGGTCTTCCCAAAAGTAACGTACTAGTATAGAATAATAGTAAACAAGGGAATTGACATAAGAGAGGACAAGCTATAAAGTGCTTGTTTTTTGTATATATTCTTGTATATATGGAATACTTAAAGATAGGGCTGGTATGAGTGTGTGAAGAATTTAGAGAAAACTTTAAGGGATATCACGTAAATGATAAAGAAAGATGCTTGAAGTTTATTTCTGACAAAAGCTATATTATTATAAGTGATGATAGATGTTGGCTAGGAAAAGGAATGTATTTTTGGGATAATGAAAGTAATGCAATTTACTGGAAAAAGGAAAAGGATAGAAAGAATCCAGGAGTGGAGAATATAATTGTAAATTCCAACATATACATAAATGATGAAATTCTTTTAGACTTAACTGATGAAGATGTTGTTAATGATTTGAATGATTTATGGAAAGCTTATTGTGAGAAGAGTGGAGAAAAGATGAACCAACCTTTAGGACTTAAATTAGATAAATTATTTGATTTTTTTGATGAACTTAATGAACTTAAGGTAATAAAATGTATAGGAGACTATGATATAGATAGAAAAAATATTAATTATTTTATACAAAGAAAGAATTTTAATGGGCCTCAAGTAAGAGGTAGATTAAAAACAATATATTGTATAAAGGATGAAAGTGTGGCAGTAAATAGAAAAGTGAGGTGTATATTATGAGAGCTATGGAAATATTAAAAAAGTGTAAAAATAAAATAGATAATATGACAAAAAGTCAATTTATAATGGCAATGAAGATTAAGGAACTCGATAAAAAGACATATGATGCTAGTAAGTATATAGATGGATGCTTTAGGATTAAGTATCCAAATAACTTTAATACGAGTGTTTGGGAGAAATCAAATGCTGAATTTAAATGGGATTTCTCGTCTAATACAACCAAGGTTAATATTATTAGTAATAATACAGAGGTTAAATCTGCCACAGATTGGTCACCTTTAGCTGCATAATGGGAGTGATTATATAATGAAAAATAGTGTTTTACAATTTGCCAATCCTACACTAACAGAATTAAAGTATAAGGTGAATAAAAATTTTAACTCTGAAGGACCAATAAAATTAAAAATTCGTTTGGAAACAAGAGTTAATAAATGCAATGAGAATAATAGTGCAATTGTAGAAGTGAGATTAAAAGTTTTTAGTAAAAAGGAATTTGAAGAAGCACCATTCTACATCCATGTTTCCATGCAAGGGGAATTTAGATGGGAAAATGATATTGATAATAAAGTATTAGAAAAGCTATTAAAAAGTAATGCACCTTCAATAATATTGTCATATTTAAGACCTTATGTTTCAACATTAACAACAGGGTCTGGGTTTGATCCATTAATATTACCATTATTAGATTTAACTGAAAATGAAGTAATATATGACGAAAGTTTAAAATAATAACGAAAACCGACAAAAAACCGACAATTAGTAATTATTTTTAAGAATATGTAGTGATTTGTAGATTTATACCTATCCTTATAAAGCAAATTATATGGAGCTTTATGAGGATTCTTTAATAGATAAAATTATATTTTAATATATACAGGTACTCCTACTGGGGATACCAAGTACTCAAGAAAATCTTGAGTACTTTTTTTATAAATTAGATTTGTACATGATATTAATATTAGAATTTCTAGGCATAATAGTTAATATAAAAAATAGAAATATTATGATATAATAAATATTAAAATATATTTAGGAGAATTAGGAGAGTGATTATAGTTGGACTCTAGTTACACGTTTGAGATAATTCTATTAGTTATAATGATTATATTATCAGGATTTTTCTCGATGTCAGAGACAGCACTTATGTCTTTAAGTAAGATAAGAATTAGGCATATGGTAGATGAAAATGTAAAAGGCGCAAAGCTTGTGGAAAATTTAATTGAAGACCCAAACAAGCTTCTGGGAGCAATACTTATAGGAAACAATATAGTTAATATAGGAGCATCATCATTAGCTACTTCATTAGCTTTAAAGTTATTTGGAGGTAGTGATAAGGCTGTTACTGTAGTAACCTTAGTTATGACTATATTAATACTTATATTTGGTGAAATAACACCTAAATCAATTGCAAAACAAAAGTCAGAAAACGTATCATTATTTGTTAGTAAGCCTATTAAACTAGTGGTATCTGTTTTTAGACCGCTTGTTAGTGTATTTACTGGAATCTCATCTATATTTATTAGGCTTCTTGGAGGAAATCCTAAAGCGTCTGAGCCATTTATAACGCAGGAAGAATTAAAGACAATGGTTGGTGTAAGCGAAGAAGAAGGCGTTCTTGAAGATGTAGAAAAAGAAATGATATTTAATGTTTTTGATTTTGCAGATATGCAAGTTGAAGATATAATGGTTCAAAGAGTTGATATAACTGCTATAGATGTTGAATCAACATATAAAGAAGTTTTGGAAATAATAAAAATGGAACAATTTTCTAGAATTCCTGTTTATAAGGAAACTATTGATAATATTATAGGAATACTTAATGTTAAAGATTTGATAATAGCAGATATAAATGAAGAAGATTTTAAGGTTACAGATTATACAAGAGAGCCTTTCTATACATTTGAATTTAAGAAAATAACAGAAGTATTTAAGGAAATGAAAAAGAGTAAAAACCACATGTCTATAGTTTTAGATGAGTATGGTGGAACTGTTGGAATAATAACTATCGAAGATTTAATTGAAGAAATAGTTGGTGAAATAGAAGACGAGTATGACGATGAAGATGAAATGATTGAGGTAGTAAAAGAAGACGAATATATAGTAGACGGAAGTGCTAGACTTAATGATATAAGTGATCTTATAGGAGTAAGTATGGAGTCTGAGGAGTTAGATTCTGTAGGTGGATTAGTAATAGGAGAACTTGGAAGAATACCTGAAGAAAAAGAAGAGGTTCTTATTAATAACATCAGATTCGTTGTGGAAGAAGTAGATAAAAATAGGATTAAGAAAGTTAGAATATTTACTTAATGTATAGAGGAGGTTATTTAACTTCCTCTATAGTTATATAGGAGAAATAGTTTATGGACTTTATGAAGTATGCTTTAATAGAAGCTGAAAAGGCTATGGAGGCAGAAGAGATACCAGTTGGTGCTATAGTTGTGAAAGATGGCATTATTATAGGAAGAGGTTATAATCAAAAAGAAAAAAAGAGTAATCCTACTGAACATGCTGAGATTATAGCAATAAGAGAGGCTTGCAGTAACATTGGAGATTGGAGATTAAATGGATGTGAAATGTATGTTACATTAGAACCTTGTCCAATGTGTGCAGGAGCTATTTTGCAAAGTAGAATATCAAGGTTATATATAGGTACATTTAATAAAGATATGGGTGCTTGTGGTTCTGTAGTTAATTTAGTAGACAATAGAAGGTTAAATTCCTTTGTTAATGTTATATGGACTTATGATGAACGATGTAGTGATATATTAAAAAATTTTTTTCATTTAAAGAGGAATGGAATTTTACAGAAGAGGAGATTATAGTTTATGAACAACCCAATTGCATTTGAGTTATTTGGATTAGAAGTAAGGTGGTATGGATTATTAATAGGATTAGGAGTAATGGTTGCTTTAGCATTAGCTTATTTTAACTGTAAAAAGAAAAATTTAAGTTTTGATTTATTAACAGATGGATTTTTAATTGCATTTCCTTGTGCAATTATTGGAGCAAGATTATATTATGTAGCTTTTGAATTTGATAGGTATAGAAACAATCTTATAGATATATTTAATATAAGACAAGGTGGCTTGGCTATTCATGGTGGACTTATAGGAGCTTTTTTAGCTGCATATATTTTTGCAAAAGTGAAGAAGATAAATTTATTAGAGTATATGGATGTTGTAGCTCCATCTTTAATTTTAGCTCAAGCTATAGGAAGATGGGGAAATTTCATGAATTCAGAAGCTCATGGTGGCTCTGTATCTGCTGAATTTATAAGTCGTTTTCCTAAGTTTATACAAGATGGAATGTATATAAGAGGAAATTATTATCATCCAACTTTCTTATATGAATCAATATGGAATTTATTAGTTTGCGGAATTTTAATATTTATTTTGTATAAGAAAAAAGAAGGAACCGATGGAATTGTTATTTCTAGTTATATAGGATTGTATTCTTTAGGAAGATTCTTTATTGAAGGATTAAGAACAGATAGCTTAATGTTCTTTGGATTAAGAATAGCTCAGATAGTAAGTATATTAGGAATAGTTATAAGTATATTTTTATTAGTATATATTTATAGAAAGAAGAAGTAAAATTGAGGACTGTAGCAAATTGCATAGTATATTCAATTTGTGAATAATTCTTTTATAAAATTTTAAGGAAGAAATATTCTATTGAATTAGAATTATATCTATGATATTATAAGGAAGTATTAAAAACAATAGTATATCTTGGAGAGATGTCCGAGTGGTCGAAGGAGCACGCCTGGAACGCGTGTATAGGGGAAACTCTATCGTGGGTTCAAATCCCACTCTCTCCGCCAATGCCGTGCTAGATGGGGAGTTAGCGGTGCCTTGTAACCTGCAATCCGCTATAGCAGGATTGAATTCCCTAGGGAGGCTATAATGAGTATGGTCTGCCCTATGTAAGTGGTGTTGATAGTCGGGTCCCACGCAATGGAACCCATGAACCTCGTCAGGTCCGGAAGGAAGCAGCGATAAGTGGTCACTTTCGTGTGCCGTGGATTAATCTGGCTTGAGCTAACTGCATAGGTAACGCGTATGATTTATAATCGAACTAGGGTGCACGGTTTTATTATGTACACCTTTCTTAAAATAAAGGAAAGGCTTTTTTTATGATATACAAGAAATATTTAGGTTACTCTTCAATAGGATTAACAATATAGGACAATAGGATAAGAAAGAGAGGGAATTTAAGCTTTGTTTAAAATCCCTCTTTTTCTTATTGTCTATCTAAATTAATATATTCAAATTCTATTCCGTTTTTAGGATCTTTCTTTTCACCAGAAGAATAGGTGATTTTCCACTTACTAAAGTCTATATCAGGGAAATAAGTATCTCCTGAAAAACTTCTTTTAATTTTTGTAAGATATAACTTGCTACAATAAGGAAAAGTTGTATTGTATATTTCTCCTCCACCAATTACGAAGGCATTTTCACTATTATTTGCATATTCATTTATAACATCTTGAATATTATGTACTATTTCAACTTGATTAGAATCAACTTTATAATTTTCATCTCTAGTTATAACTATATGTTTTCTACCAGGAAGAACTCCAGGTAATGATTCAAAGGTTTTTCTACCCATTATTAGGGTATTATCCATGGTTATTTCTTTAAATCTTTTTAAGTCTTCAGATAAATGCCATAGTAGTTTGTTGTCTCCACCTATTAAGTTGTTTTCTGCTATAGCAACAATAATTGAAAGCATTAAACAGACACCTCCATTTTAATTGCAGGATGATATTCATAGTCTATTAATTTAATATCATCAATTGTAAATTCATAAAAGTCTTTTATTTCAGGGTTTAACCATAATTTAGGAGCAGAATATGCATCATTTGCTCTAGTAATTTGTACTTCTATACCCTCAATTTGGTTTTCGTATATATGAGCATTATTAATTACATGAGTAAATAAGCCAGGCTTTAATCCTGTAACTTGTGCTAGCATATGAGTTAGAACTGAAAATTGAGCACTGTTAAAAGGAACTCCTAAAGGCATATCACCGGATCTTTGAATTAACATACAGTTTAGGTGACCGTCAGTAACATCCCACATAGTTAAGAAACAGCAAGGAGCAAGGCTCATCTCAGGAAGGTCTTCCCAGTTCCAAAGATTCAACATCATTCTTCTATCTTGAGGATTGTTCTTTAATGCTTCTATTAGATTATCTATTTGGTGAAATTTTTTTACTTGGTATCCATAGGCTTTACCGATAGTACCATCTTCACCTTCCCATTCATTCCAAATCTTAACGTTCATTTGTCTTAAATCTTCAACTACATTAGATTGCTTTTGATAAATCCAAAGCATTTCTTTAACGGCTGTTTTAAAAGCAACAAACTTAGTTGTTAGGATAGGAAACTCTTTTTGAAGATTAAATTGCATTATTTGATGTGGCAACTTATACGTAGGCATTCCAGTTCTATTATTATCATAATACCCATTATCTAGAATGTCTTTTACTATAGATAAATATTTTTCATCGTAAAGACTCATAATTAACCTCCCTAAAAATAGTATCTAAACTATTTTAACATATTAAATAATTATTTACTAATATGTTCTGCAGTAGTGTATAATAAGAAATGTAGGATTTAACAAGAGTAGAGAGGTGAAGACCTTGGCATATACAGCCTTATATAGAGAATGGAGACCTAAAAATTTTGAAGATGTAGTAGGTCAAGAACACATAACAACTACATTAAAAAATCAAATACAAAATGATAGAATTGCTCATGCTTATCTTTTTTGTGGAACTAGAGGAACAGGAAAAACTTCTACTGCAAAAGTTATGGCAAAGGCTTTAAATTGTCTTAATCCTGTGAATGGAGAACCTTGCAATGAATGTGAAATGTGCAAGAAGATAAATGAGGGATTAGCGATAGATGTCACAGAATTAGATGCTGCTTCTAATAATGGAGTAGATAAGATTAGAGATATAATTGATGATGCGAAATATCCTCCACAAGAAGCTAGATTTAAAGTATATATAATGGACGAGGTTCATATGTTATCTATGGGAGCAGTAAATGCTTTCCTAAAAACACTAGAAGAACCACCAGCTAACGTAATATTTATTTTGGCAACTACTGACCCTCAAAAGTTACCTATAACTATACTTTCTAGATGTCAAAGATTTGACTTTAAGAGAATTAGTAAGTCAGATATTTCAGATAGATTAAGAAAAATAGTAGGTGCTCAGGGAGTTTTAGCAGATGAAAAAAGTTTGGAGCTTATTTCCAGAGTTTCTGATGGTGCTATGAGAGATGCATTAAGTATATTGGATCAAGCAATTGCAATGGGGGATGGTTCTGTTAATTACGATAGCGTAGTTGGAATGCTTGGATTAGTAACTAATGAATACTTGTTTAATATAACTTCAGCAATAATAGAAAGAAACATACAAAAAGCAATGAACATTATTGAAGAAGTAGTTTATGCAGGTAAGGATATAAATTTATTTATTAAGGATTTAACAGGACATTTTAGAAATTTATTAATGGCAAAAGTAACTAATAATCCTGAAGAAGTGTTAGATATGTCTATGGAAAATATAAATCTTATAAAAGAGCAAGGCTCTAGAATAAGAGTAGAAGAAATAATGAGAGATATTAGAATACTTCAAGAGGCAGAGGGTAATGCTAAGATTAGTAAACAAGCAAGACTATATTTAGAATTAGCTACAATAAAAATGTGTAAAATTGAATATGATACATCTAGTGAAGTAATTCTTGCTAGAATAAATAGATTAGAAGAAGTAATAAAGAGTGGAAAGATACAAGTGGCTCAAGCACAACAAGGTAGCAATCAGGATGATGAAGTATCTAATGTGCAAAAAAGAGTTGCAACACAAGATGTAATTAACAAAGAACAAGCAGTAACAGAAACTCCTGTTATTGAAGTGAATACTAATGCAACAACGTCTATTGGAGATATACAAAGAGCATGGCATGATATATTAGAAGCTTTAAAAGCTAGAAGAGCTATGGTTATATATGCCTCATTAATGACAGGAAGACCTGTAGCCTGTAATAATGGGATTGTTTTAATAAAATATGAAGAAGAGTATGCATTTAATAAAATAAGGTTAGAAAAACCTGATAACATAAAGGTTATTAATGAAGTAGTTTCAGAAGTAATGAGAGAGAGATTAAAGGTTAGATTTACTGTTGAAACTAAAGAAGAAGCAGAAAGAAACCCTGAAGAAGTTCTTTTACAGGCATTAGGAGAATCTGCATTAGAAATAATAGATGAATAAAAGATAGAATTGAATTAAAAAATACTATATAATATAAAATATATATTTTGTAAGGAGGAATTGATTATGGCAAGAGGTGGATTTCCAGGTGGCTTCGGCGGAGGAAATATTAATAACTTAATGAAGCAAGCTCAAGCAATGCAAAAGCAAATGGAAGAAATGCAAAAAGAAGTTGAAGCTGCTGAATTTGAAGCTTCAGTTGGTGGAGGAGCTATTTCAGTTCGTGTAAATGGAAAGAAAGAAGTTTTAGGAATTAACATAAAACCAGAAGTAGTAGATCCAGATGATGTGGAAATGTTAGAAGATTTAGTACTTAGTGCTGTAAATGAAGCTTTAAGAAAAGCTGATGAAGAAACAGCTAATAAGATGGGTAAATTAACAGGTGGTTTAAAGATGCCTGGTTTATTCTAGGAAATTATTTAAGGCATACAGGTATAAATTATTCCTGTATGCCTTTTTACTGAAAGGAATGAGAGAGATGGATTTTTATCCAGTAGCTATAGAAAAACTAATAGAAGAATTTGCAAAGTTACCCAGTATAGGACAAAAGACAGCTCAAAGACTAGCTCTACATGTATTAAATTTACCTGAAGATGAGGTTAAAGAATTTGCAGGAGCGTTAGTTAAGGCGAGAGGAACTATAAAATACTGTTCGGTTTGTGGGAACTTTACTGATAGTGACCCATGTGCAATATGTTCAAATCCTAATAGAGATAAGGGCGTAATTTGTGTAGTAGAGCAACCTAAAGATATTATGACCATGGAAAAGGTAAAGGAATTTAATGGGCTTTATCACGTTCTGCACGGAAATATTTCTCCTATGCAAGGAAGAGGTCCACAAGATATTAGAATAAGAGAATTAGTATCTAGAATGAGAGAAGACATAAAAGAAGTTATAGTTGCAACTAATCCCAATATTGAGGGAGAGGCAACAGCTATGTACATATCTAAGATCTTAAAACCTCTAGATGTTAAGGTAACAAGAATTGCAGCTGGAATTCCAGTAGGTGGAGATTTAGAGTATGCAGATGAAGTAACTCTATCTAAAGCCTTAGAAGGTAGAACTGAAATATAATGTGGAAATAAAAAGGAGGGCCACAATTTACATTGGGCCCCTTAATAGATAGATGGGAGTTTTAGAAGTTTTGTTTGATAATGAGTGAAAAGCTTCTTATAGAATTAATATATGGGATATAGTGAAATGTGTTCCAAATTTTTTTGAGTACTTGTATACTACCTCTAAAAAATGGAAATAATCTAGATAAATAAGTTTGGAGGGGTAGTTGTGAATAAAAAGAATATAATTCAATATATTACAGGTATTAAGGAAAATGAAAATGAAGGATTAGATATTGTAGATGCAATTGAAGATGCCAAGGCAGAACTTGAAGCAGCAAGAAGCACATTCGATAATGTACAGGACTCAAAATTAATTGAACTTGCTATCTATGCTGAAGAAGTTGCATTAAAAAGATATGAATATTTGCTTTCTTTGGCGAAAGAAAGAGATATTAGAGTAAGTAATGAATATATATTAGATAGGTGCATAAGAATGGCAGAGTAAAGTAAATGGGGGGATTTTAATGGAAGAATTAACACAGTTAGTAACTATGAATCCAATAATATTTGGTATAGTAGGGCTAGTTATATTATTTATTATTTTAAAGTTATTTAAGTGGCCTTTAAAGATGCTTCTTAATGGTGTATTTGGTGTTATTTTATTATACTTAGTTAATTTTATAGGTGGACAAGTTGGATATCCAAATCTTATTGGAGTCAACTGGATAACAGCTCTTGTAGCAGGATTTTTAGGAATACCAGGGGTAGCTGTTTTAGTAATATTTAAATTGTTTATGTAGTTTTGAGCTCACTTAATAGGTGAGCTTTTTTATTCTTTAGAAAATTATAGATTCAATTAAGTTGTGGGTAGCTTCAACAATTTAGTAATACATTAGTTCATTTCTTCATAAAGAATAAAAAAATAAAATATATGCCCTTGCAAGATTTTCCTCAGGCAAGCTTCGGAAACTCTAATGAGTAAGTTCTATTTACCAAATTTAAATTTGGAATATCACGTATGCAGATGGGCGAAAAAAATCGACGGCTCCACAGTCGCCTTGGCGATTTTTTATATAAATAATATAATTTAAGAATATGTTAAGAAAAAACTAAGGTTTTAGATTGTTTATTTTTAAGTATTGTTGTTTATCATTAGGATATAGAATTTTAGGAGGAGAACATATGAAAGTTTTAGAAGTAAAAGGGGTAAAGAAAAAACTTGGCAAAAGAGAAATTATTAAAGGTTTAGATTTATCTGTAAATGAAGGAGAAATTTTTGGTTTCTTAGGACCAAACGGTGCAGGTAAAACAACAACTATAAGAATGCTTGTTGGATTAATATCTCCAAATGAAGGGGAAATAGTAGTATGTGGTAAAAGTGTTTTATCAGAAAAAGAGCAAGCGCTTAAAAATGTTGGTGCAGTTGTAGAAAATCCGGAACTTTATAAATATCTTTCTGGTAGAGAAAATCTTATGCAAATAGCAAGGATAAGAAAAGTATCTAAAGAAGAAGTAGAAGAATTAATAGATTTAGTTGGTCTTAAAGATAGAATAGATGATAAAGTAAGAAAGTATTCTTTAGGAATGAAACAAAGACTTGGATTAGCTACTGCATTAATAGGAAATCCTAAGTTATTGATTTTAGATGAGCCTACAAACGGGTTAGACCCTTCAGGAATTATAGATTTTAGAGATGTTGTAAAGAAGGCAGCAAGAGAAAGAGGAATGGCTGTATTTATTTCTTCCCATATATTAAGTGAGGTTCAAAATCTTTGTGATAGAGTTGCATTTATAAATAATGGAGTTATTAAGTCTGTAGAAGATATTCATGATAATAGCATGGAAACTGAATTGGATAGTCTAACATTAGTTGTTTCAAGCAATAAGGAACAAGCTGTAAAAGTATTGAAAGACATTGGGTTCGTAAATTCATCAACAGTTATAGATGAGGAAATTCATATAATAGTTGAAACAGGAAAAACAACGGAATTATTAAAAGTATTATTAAAGAATAATGTGTTAGTTGAAGAAATTTATAAGAATAGAAAAGGACTTGAACAAAGATATATGGAGCTTGTTGAAGGAGGGATAAGATAATGATATTTACATTAATAAAAAATGAATTAATTAAGATATCTAAAAGATCTAAAACATGGATTGTATTTGCATTGTTTGCTATTTGTGTAGTTGGAATTGGAATTATAAGTAATATAGATGCAAAAAATATAGCTTACAATAATACTCCAGAGGGTAGAATAGAATCTTTAAATAGCTCTATCCAATATGCTGAAGATCATTTAAAAGAGTTAGAGACATACAAGGATAAGTGGGCAGAGGAAGCAATAGAGGAGCAAAAGCAATATATAATTAGCTTAAAGGAAGAGATTAAGCTTCAAGAGGAAAGAAAGAAGAATCCTGATGACCCTAATTTGTGGAGAAAAACATTAGAACAAGAAAAGAAAAATATTCAAGAAGTTTTAGATGATACAAGTTATCCAGATAGATATAAGACACATGAGAAACAAAGACTGGCAGAAATAAATTCATATTTAGATGCTGGGGTAAAACCAGTAGAAGAGTGGGAGTTCTATCCTACAAATGTTGGAATGCAATTTATGCAAGTTGTAGGTTTAATAATATTAGCAGCAGGTATTGCTGTGTTTATGAGTGATATTGTTTCAGGTGAATCTACACCAGCTACATTAAAGTTTTTATTAGTTCAACCAATTTCAAGAGCAAAGGTTATTTTGTCTAAGTTTATTGCAGTTATTATTACAGTTGTAGCTATGATAGCTGGATTAGAAGTTGCTGCCTATGGAGTGATAGGAGCATTTACTGGATTTGATGCTGCTAAAATGCCTAAATTAATAGGCATGAGATTCCAATGGGATTATAGTGAAGTAGAAAAGTATGGAGCACCTCAATTAACACAAGTTGATGGTAGTGGAATATTATCAACAAGAGGAGATGCATTATTCCAAGGGTTTGCATTACAAATATTATTTATAATTGCATGCTGTGCTCTTATATTTATGATATCTACATTAGTTAAGAGTAGTATGATTAGTATGGCTATTTCAGTATTAGTCTGTGTAGCTAGTACTATGATTTGTATGATGTCCCCTTCTGTAGCATCTAAGTTTGGACATTTAATATTCTTAAACTATGGAAATACAGTTAGTGTTATAGATGGTAGTATATCTCAGATGTTTAATAATCCTAACTTCAGCATAGGCTTTGGAGTTGCCTTAATGGTTGGAACTATTGTTGTTTGTTATACAATATCCACTATTATATTTAAAAAGAAAGATATTCTAGCATAGGTAAAAATAAAGCTTCGCAAATGCGAAGCTTTATTTTTATTAATACTCTATATAAATATTATCCTTACTACCCCTTATTACAATTATTACTTCTTTTACTTCTATTATTATGTTAATCTATATTATATTGAAAGGTTTAAGGAGATGATTTTATGCCAGCCGGTACTGGAGTTAATTGTGGAGAATGCCCCGAAAAGAAGAATGGGAATTGTAATGGCGATGATACAAGATGCCTTTGCTATAAATGTCCTAGAAAGTTATCTCAATGTATGTGCGTAAAGTATTGTAGAGAAACTGAATCAGTTTTATATTTTGATGAAAATGAAAACCACTGGTAAAGATACTAGTGGTTTTTAGTTTTGTAGGTAGTAAATATAAGTAATTCATAAATAAATCTTAAAAATAAAAATATTTAAAAAAAGTATACCCAATTTCATAATAATGGTATATAATATACATTACAAGAACACTTGTATTTCATACAAATACATATGGGGCTTTTTAATTAGAAATTCAAGTGAAGCAATAAGTATATAGATAATTAGGGGGATGTTAAACATGCATAAGAAATTATTTATTCCTGGACCGGTAGAAGTACGTCCAGAAGTATTAGCCAAAATGGCTGAACCAATGATAGGTCATAGAAGTAAGGATGCTTCAGCATTACAAAGAAGAATAAGTGATAATATGAGAAAGATATTTTTCACAGAAAGTGAAATTCTTATTTCAACTACTTCTGGTAGTGGACTTATGGAGGGTGCTATAAGATGCTGTACAGCAAAAAAAGCAGCAGTATTTTCAGTAGGTGCTTTTGGTAAGAGATGGTACGAGATGGCAGTTTCAAATAATGTACAAGCAGATCTTTATGAAGTAGAAATGGGTAAGGCTGTTGATCCAGAAGAGGTTGATAAGGCACTTGCCACAGGAGAGTATGATTTAGTAGCAGTTACTCATAATGAAACATCTACAGGTATAATGAATCCAATTGAAGAAATAGGAGAGATAGTAAAAAAATATCCTGAAGTTGTGTTTATAGTAGATATGGTTAGTTCTGCAGCAGGAAGTAAGGTAGAAGTAGACAAGTGTGGCATAGATATTTGTATTACTTCAACTCAAAAGTGTATTGGATTGCCTCCAGGAATGTCAATTTGTACATTCTCTGAGAAAGCAAGAAAGAGAGCTGAACAAGTTCCTAACAGAGGATATTATTTAGATTTACTTCAATTATATAAATATATTCAAAAGAAGGATTACCAATATCCATCAACTCCTTCACTTTCTCATATGTTTGCTTTAGATTATCAACTAGATTATATCTTAAATGAGGAAGGTCTTGAAAATAGATTTGCAAGACATAAGGAAATGGCAAAAATAGTTAGAGATTGGGCAGAAAAGAATTTTGAATTATATTCAGATAAGAATCATTTATCAAATACAGTTACTAATGTTAAGAATACAAAGAATATAGATGTATCAGCATTAAACAAAGCACTTGGGGAAAGAGGTTTCCAAATTTCTAATGGATATGGAAGCTTAAAAGATAAGACTTTTAGAATAGCTCATATGGCAGATTGCAAAGTTGAAGATTTAAAAGAATTATTAAAGAATATTGATGAAATTTTAGGCTTATAAAACTTTGAGAGTTTAGAGTATTATCTAAACTCTTCAAAATTATATGGTAATAAGCAAAGATTAAGGGGGAATATATTATGATTAAGGTGTTAACAAACGACGGGTTAGAAGCTGCTGCTATAGAGAGTTTAAAAGCAGCTGGGGCAGAAGTAGTTAATGAGCATATAGAAGCAGATAAATTAGGAGAAGCATTAAAGGATTTTGATGCACTTGTTGTAAGGTCAGCTACTAAGGTTACAGCTGATGTATTAGATAAAGCTGAAGGCGGAAAATTAAAATTAGTAGTTAGAGCAGGTGTTGGTGTTGATAACATTGATATAAAACATGCTCATGATAAAGGTGTTACAGTAAAAAATACTCCTAATGCAAGTTCAGATTCTGTTGCAGAACTAGTATTAGCTCATATGTTTACAGTTGCAAGATTTTTAAATAATTCAAATGTAACAATGAGAGATGGACAATGGAATAAGAAGAAATATAAAGGGATAGAAATTGCAGGTAAAACCTTAGGGGTTATAGGAATGGGCAGAATAGGTAGATCTTTAGCTAAAAAGGCTACAGCTCTTGGAATGACTGTAATATATAATGATATATTTGGAAAACAAGATAACTTAGAATATGAGTTCTGTGATATTGAAGATTTATTAAAGAAATCTGACTTTATATCATTGCATGTTCCGTATGACAAAGAAAAAGGTTCAATAATAGGTAAAAAAGAGTTCGAATTAATGAAAGATAGAGCCTATCTAATAAATTGTGCTAGAGGAAATGTTGTTGACGAAGATGCTTTATTAGATGCATTAAACAGCGGAAAGGTAGCTGGAGCAGGTATAGATGTATTTGCTAAAGAACCTACAGCAAATGAAGCTTTAGTTAATCATCCTAATGTAAGTGTAACACCTCACATAGGAGCTTCAACTGAAGAGGCACAAATAAGAATTGGTGATGAGGTAGCATCAACTATAAAAGAATTCTTTAATTTATAAAATATTAGGGGGTAAAAGGAAGTGGCTATAGTTAAGGCGTTTAAAGGTATAAGACCAATTGAAGAATTGGCCTCAAAGATAGCAGCATTGCCATATGATGTTATGAGTAGTGAAGAGGCTAGAGATATGGCTATAGATAATCCATACTCATTTCTTCATATTGATAGGGCAGAAATAGACTTAGACCCTTCTGTAGATATACACGATAAAAAGGTTTATGAGAAAGCTAGAGAAAATCTAGACAAAATGATTGAAGATGGTCAATTTATTCAAGATGAGAAACCTTGCCTTTATATTTACAGACAGATAATGAACGGAAGATCTCAAACTGGATTAGTATTTTGTGCATCTATAGATGATTATCTTAATAATGTTATAAAAAAACATGAATATACAAGGGCTGATAAAGAATTAGACAGAATAAATCATGTTGATTATTGCGATGCGAATACAGGTCCAATATTTTTAACTTATAGAGAAGATGAGGTTACTTCTGAGGTTATTAAAGAATGGACTAAGGAAGGAACTAAAAGAAAACCAGTATATGACTTCATTTCAGAAGATGGAATAGGTCATCAAGTATGGGTTATAGATAATGAAATAATAGTAGAAGAAATAATAGCGTTATTTAAGGAAATAGAAAATCTTTATATTGCAGATGGTCATCATAGATCAGCATCTGCAGTTAAGGTTGGATTAAAAAGAAGAGAAGAAAATCCTGACTATACTGGGGAAGAAGAGTTTAATTATTTCTTAGCAGTAGCATTTCCGGATAATGATTTAATGGTTATGGATTATAACAGAGTAGTTAAAGATTTAAATGGATTATCTACTGATGAATTCTTTGAGAAGTTAAAAGATAACTTTATAATTACTGAATCTAAAGAAAATGTACAAATAAAACCATCTAGTAAGCATACATTTGGTATGTTTATTGAAGATAAGTGGTACTTGCTTGAGGCTAAAAAAGGAAGCTTTAATGAATATGATCCTATAAAGAGTTTAGATGTAGCAATATTACAAGATAATATTCTTACACCTATATTAGGAATAGAGGATGTTAGGATATCAGACAGAATAGACTTTATTGGTGGAATAAGAGGCCTAAGTGAATTAGAAAGAAGAGTTCATAAGGATATGAAGGTTTCTTTTTCTATGTATCCTACAGAAGTTGTAGATATAATGAAGGTGGCTGATACAAATCAAGTAATGCCTCCTAAATCTACATGGTTTGAGCCTAAATTAAGAAGTGGATTATTTGTTCATAAATTAAGATAATAGGAATTTATTATTAATAAGATTCACAAAGTATAAAAAATGTTCATAATATGTTAAGAATTAGGAAATATGATACGACAATTAAATAAGGCGATATGGTCAAGTATCTAGCTCTATGGATAGCAAGGCATGTTTGTCTTGCTATTTTTCTATTAAAAATCATAATATAACGAGGGGGAATGCCAAATGAACACTGAATACGATAAAACGTATAGAAAAAGTTTAAAAATTGTTATTACAAAGAAAGTTGCAGTGGTATTTGCAATAGTATATGGAATTAGCATTTTGTCGCTATATTTCATTGGAAGGATGCTTTTAGCGGATGAAGCTATAAGTCAAGAGATAGGATTATTAATTAATAAAATCATATTAATCTATTCTGGCATATTGTTATCGGCTTTAGCGGTAGGTATAATTTTTATCTATAAAGCAGTAGAGAAGTTTGCGACCTTAATACACAGATTTAGAACTCACTTTCAGTTATTAAAAGAAGGAGACTTCTTTTATAGAATTAGAGAAAAACACTTTAAAAGAGAAGATGAATTAGCTGGTATAGCTATAGAAACAGATGCAATGCAAGATGCTGTTGTAAAAATGTTAGGAGATGTGAATAGTGCAGCTATTGAAGTTAATGATAAATCTAATACATTAACTTGTACATCTCAAGGCTTAATGAACTCAGCAGAAAATATTTCAAAGTCTGTATCAGAAATTACATCAAATTTAACAGAGGAATCTGCTAGTATACTAAATATAGTAAGTATTTTAACAGATTTTAAGAGCATACTTGAAACTAATTTAGAAGCAACTAATAACATAACTAGTATGTCTAGAAACGTTAATGACAAAGCTAACATAAGTTTTTCTGATATGGAAAAGCTAAGAACATCATTTGAAGACTTTAATGGAAAGTTTGATGAATTCGTTTCTATTATTCAAAGCATGCAAGCTAATATAGAAGAAGTAGATAAGATCTCAGTTCTTATTAATGGAATTGCAGAACAAACTAATCTTTTAGCATTAAATGCAGCTATTGAGGCAGCAAGAGCTGGTGAGTCAGGAAGAGGTTTTAGTGTTGTTGCAGAAGAAATAAGAGCATTGTCTGAACAAACTAAGGAATCATCTATAAATATAAATAAATTAGTAGGAACTGTTTTAGGTAATTCAAAAAATTTAGTTAGTAAAACTAGTGATATGGTTAAAGATATTCAAGAGCAAAATAATACTATTTACACATCAACATCAGCATTTAAGGATATATCTAAGTTAATTATTGATATGAATCCTGCAATGAATAGTTTGGAAAAAAGCTCAAAAGAGGTATCAAATAAGAGTGATCATATTATAGAAAAAATTAAAAATATATCTGAAACTTCGGAAGAAATTGTTGCATTATCTGAAGAGATTAATTCTGCTTCAGAAGAGATGGACTCATCATCTAAGTTTGTATATGAATTATCTAAGGAACTTGGAGTGCTTGCTGATAATACTTTAAAGGCAGCAGGTGTATTTAGATTAGAAAAACCAGAAGATGAAGAATGGAAATAATTAAAGAGTAAGGCTTAGGCCTTACTCTTTAATTATGTAGTTTAATCATTACTATTTCAGAGGAACTACCTATTCTTATAGGAGGTCCCCATGTTCCAAAGCCAGAAGTAACTACAATAGAAGTATTCTGAAATTTTCCTAATCCATAATCAACATCAAATAATATATCAGTTATTAAATTAATAGGAAAAACCTGACCCTTATGGGTATGACCAGATACTTGCAAATCAATGTTATTACTGATTGATTCATCTAAATATTCAGGATTGTGATCTATAACGATAACAGGTTTATCAGAATTAAAGTTATCCATTGAACTTTTAATAGTATTTAATGAGTCTCTCTCTTCGTTATATCTTTTTACAGTAGTATCATCCCTACAAATTAAGTAGAAGGAATCATTAATTAAAGTTATTTCATCTCTGAGCACATTCACATTTACTTTGGTAAGCATATTTTTTAATTCATCTGATCGATTAGTATAGAAATCATGATTTCCAAGGGATAGATATGTTCCATATTTGCTTTTTATATCTTTTAATGAAATTAGCATATTTTTTTCTTCAACAGGGGTTAAATCACTATCTACTAAATCTCCTGCAATTAAGACTATATCACCATTTAATGAATTGATTTTTTCAACTAAAGTATTTAATCTTTTATTTTCAATTACTTCGCCCAAGTGTATATCAGAAACAAGTACTATGTTAACATCATCTTTTAAAGTTTTATCTATTTTTATATCATAATTTTTAATAGATATTGAGTGACTAAAGTATGTACCTATACACACCAATATTAATGATAGAATAATGGAATAAAAATATAAGTCTAAGTTTAATTTTTTATTTTTAAATATTCTATAAATAATAAAAGATATTACAAATAACAAAATTATGTAAAAAAGAAAAGCTAGATAATATGATCCAATAAAATATAATAACTTATTTATAAATGTAGGAACATAATTTTTAATAAGTTCATAAAGAATAAATGAAGAACTTAATAAGATAAATAAAATAGTAAATAATTTAGGGGGAAGTTTTATCTTATTATTAATTGACTTGTATATTCTTTTGCCAATAAGATAATTAATTAATCCATATGCAAATATAAAAGCAACAATACTTAAAACCAATTTCATCATCTCCTATAAATATACCTACTAGCTAAAGTAGCTAGTAGGTATAATTTTATTAATTCATAGAAAGTAGCATTTCTTTTAATATTGAAGTAGAGTTTTTAACTGCTATTGGGGTGAACTTTTCAAAGTCCATATGAGCTCCATTGTTAGCATTATCAGATATTGATCTAATAACTACAACAGGAATGTTGTTTAAGTAGCAAACGTGAGCAATACTTGCACCTTCCATCTCGCAAGATAAAGCATTAAATTCTTTTTCTAGCCACTTAATTTTTTCTACATCTGCAACAAATACATCTCCAGATACAATTCTACCTGTAAAGGTATTGAAACCTCCAACCTTTTTACATGCACTATTTGCTGATTCTATTAAAGAAGAATCACATTTAAAATCGAAAGTATCCATTCTAGGAACTTGACCATGTGGATCCCCAAATGCAGTAGTATCCATATCATGTTCAACTAAGTTAGTAGCTATAACTACATCACCAGGATATATATCCTTTCCTATACCACCAGCAACACCAACATTTATAACCTTATCTACGTTAAATTCAGATACTAATATTTGTGTACATACAGCTGCGTTTACTTTTCCAATTCCACAAACTACAGCAATTACTTCATTACTCCAAAGCTTACCTTTGTTAAAAGTCATTCCAGCTTTTGTAGTTGAAGAGTCAAGTTGCATATCTTTTAATAATATTTCTAATTCTTCGCTCATTGCAGCGATTATTCCTAAAGTCATTTTATTTATCCTCCTAAAAGTGTTTATTCATAAAATAATAGTTATAGTTTAACATATTACATTTCATCATTGGAATATAAATTTTCATCTATTGGGATTATACTTATAAAGCGTCTTTCATAATTAAGATGCATATGTTTTTTTAAATAAATTAGTATAGGAATACTTATTAAACAAGAAATTAATATGTTAAAAGCTACTCCACCAATGGCAGAAGGAATAAAAAGGATAAATGAAGCAGTATTATTAAAAAAGTGGCAGTAAATAGTCAAGTATAAAGAGTGTGTTTTGTAATATATACAACCAATTATTAATGCTAATAAAAAAGCATTTATTCCTTGATGAAGATTACCATGTATCAAAGCAAATAATAGTGAAGATATAATAATAGCTGTAGAAGGATTATATCTTTTAAGCATACCGTTTAATATTATTCCCCTAAAAATAACTTCTTCTATTATAGGAGCTATTATACATACAGATAAGATGAGATAAATAAAAGAACTATTTAAATTTTGCTCAGCTTGTATCAAAGTATCGCTTTCAGGTATTCTAAGAATTATTGGTAAAATAAAAGCGTCATATAAAAGTCTAAAGATTGTAAGTACTAATGTAATATGGAATATTGTCTTTTTATTAACTTTTTTAAATGTATTTAGTTCATTTGTTCTTCTTCCAAAGACTTTATTAAGTATAAATACCTCAATAGGTAAGAAAAATAACTTTACTACTGAAATGATAGAAAAAGTTAAAGATTCTACTTTAGATTGAAGAGTTAATGGATATGATAAAAGCGTAATAATAAAATCAACAATTAGCCATAATAAAATTACTCCTATACTTTTCCAAAATCCAATATCAAATTCTATATTCTCGTTTTCTATATTTTTTAAAGGACTAAAAATGTTTTGCATTAAATTTCTCATAGAAATTCCCCCTTATAAACTTATATTTTAATTATATACAATTACTGGAATTTATAACAATAAATAAAGAAATATTGGGGTTGCAATAATATAAGATATAAAATAAAATAAACAAATAAAATCTTTAAATGTAAGGAGAGATTAGGAATGTTACAACATCCTTTATCTAGAACAGAATTATTAATTGGAAAAGATGGTTTAGATAAATTAAGAAATAGTAAAGTAATGATATTTGGAGTAGGAGGAGTAGGAAGCTATACTGTAGAGGCATTAACAAGAGCAGGAGTAGGAACATTAATATTAGTTGATGATGATACTGTATGTCTTACAAACTTAAATAGACAAATACACGCTACTTATAAAACTATAAGTAAGGTTAAAGTTGAAGTTATGAAAGAAAGAATTCTTTCTATAAACAGAAAGTGTGAGGTAATAACTCATCAAGTATTTGTAACTAAAGAAAATATACCAGAATTAATTCCAGATGACGTTGATTATGTAGTTGATGCAATTGATACAGTATCAGCAAAGATTGCCTTAGTTGAATATTGTTCTGCTAAAGGAATAAATATTATGAGTTCAATGGGTACAGGAAATAAGTTTGATCCAACTCAATTTAAGGTGGCGGATATATATAAGACTAAAGTATGTCCTTTAGCTAAGGTTATGAGATATGAGTTGAAGAGAAGGGGAGTAAAGAAACTTAAGGTTGTTTATTCTGAAGAGATTCCTACAAAACCAAGAACAGAAGATGTAGTTACTTGTAAAACTGGATGTGTTTGTACTGGTGAATCAACTAAAAAGTGTGCAGCTAAAAGACAGATACCAGGAAGTATGTCCTTTGTTCCACCTGTTGCTGGGATGATAATAGCTGGAGAAGTTATTAAAGATATATTATCTATGTAAAATAAAAGAGCTGTTGTAAGGTTAATAAACTTTACAGCGCTCTTTATTAATATGAAGAACTTATATTTATATAAATATAAAAATATAAAAACATATAAACATATAAATATAGGTTTATTTTATTTATATATAAATGTTGTTTTAATATCTTCTCCAAGAATAGTTTTTAAAAACTTTTCTAAAGCTATGTTGCTAGAAGAACAAGCTCTATCATATAAATCTTTAGAATTCATTTTATTAGTAAATCGTTTCTTTACTTCTCTTTCTATTACACCATACTCTTCTGCATTTAATTCTATATCTCCAAATCTAAGTAATCCTGTCACAGCTTCCTCATAAATTGTTTTATTATGATTTATATTTACCGAGTATACTGTGGGGGCCGAGATATTAAGTTCTACATCTCTAGTAGTAGAATTCATTTTTAAATCAGAAGAGGAAATTTTAGATAAATCAATCATATAAAAACAATCAGCAAAATAAGTTATCTCTTTATATTTTTCAAATATGCTAAAGTCTCCCCAACTATCATCAACAGTAATTGTTTCAGATAGCTCAAGTTCTAAAGGAATTAAGAGATTAGTTTCATTTATATTATTTATAATACTTTCCTCTGTTAGATATTTAACCCCTGTACCTGATGCATCGGGAAGTGTCCATTGTTTTTTCGATTTTGAAGGAAGTAGAAAAATAGTATAACCAATAAAGATACCTAAAAAAATAAGTATACAAGGAATTAATAAAGAGTTTTTTTGTTTATTCTTTTTTAATAATTTTATGGAAAAACCTCCTTATGTAATTAATTTTAATTAAATATATGAGGAAGAGAATAAATATATGTTAAATTGATTAATTTCACAACTTTGTACTTCTTGTATTGTAAAGATTTTAAACTATAATATATAATAGGTTATTATATATGATGGTTTAGGAGATGACTTTATGCCACAGACATTGGGAATAAGCATTTTAAAAAGTCCTGGTAATTCTAATGAGTATATTATAAAAGATAAGGATAAAATAAACATTGGTAGATTTATAATTATGGATTTAAATGAAGAGAATAGAAAATGTGATATTAAGTTTAAATTTTATAGAGTTAATGATCAAGATTTACTGATTGAAACCTTAAAGTTAGTATTAAAAGCTGTATTTAATGAAATAAGAGTAAATAAAATTAATATCTTTATTTCTGAACTTATTCCTGTAAGCCCATTCTTAGACTTAGGGTTCGTTCTAGAAGGTATATTTAATGAAAATATATATTCACAAGGAAATTATTTTAGTGAATTATCCATGGGGATAAATAGAAGTGATTATAATTATGGGAACAGAATAAGTTTAGTGAATATAGAAGGTAGAGATTTTAATATTAAGTTATTAGCTCCAGAGCATGCACAAAATCTGTTGGATTATTATATAAGAAATAAAAAACATCTAGAACCATTTGAACCTTTAAGGGATAATAGTTTTTACACTTATGAAGTACAAAAAAATATATTGAGTGATAGCTATAGACAATTCTTAAATGGAACAGCAGTAGACTTAGGCATATTTAAAGATGATTACCTAATAGGAAAGCTTAAATTGTCTAATATAGTATATGGAATTTTTAAAAGTGGAATACTTGGATATTCTATTGATAAAGATGAACAAGGCAAAGGATATATGAAAGAAGCTGTTAACTTAGTTGTTAATTATGCATTCGAGGATTTAGATCTTCATAGAGTAGAGGCTTCAGCCTTAGTTGATAATGAACCTTCAAAGCATGTATTAATTGGTTGTGGTTTCAAAGAGTTAGGAATAAATAAAAAGTATTTATATATAAATGGTGGATGGAAAGACCATATTACCTATTATAAAGTAAGGGGTGATTAAAGGTTGATTTTAAGTAATGATGAAATAGTAACTAAGGTATTTAATAATAACATTATATTAGTAAATTCAGAGGATCATGAAAAAATATTATTTGCTAAGGGAATAGGGTTTGGAAAGAAGCCTGGATATGTTATACCAAAAGGAATAAAAGTAGATAAGATATTTACTATTGCAGATAGTGATAATATTGAAAATCTTAATACTATGATAGAAAAAGTGGATAATGACTTCTTTGTTGTATGTGAAGAGGCTATATATGAAATATCGGAAAAAATAAATCAAGAGTTAAATGAAAGTATTCATATAGGATTAATTGATCACCTATATTTTGCAGTAAAAAGATTGAAAAATAATGAAGAGATTGAAAATCCTTTTTTGGTTGAGATAGAAACACTATATTCTAAGGAATATATGTTAGCAGATATGGTTGCTAAAAAGGTAGGAGCATATTGCAATGTAGATATACCTGATGGTGAAATCGCATTTATAGCACTGCATATACATTCGGCAATAAATAATGGAAAGATATCAAATACATTAAAGAATAGTTATTTAGGAAGTACTATAGTAGAACATGTTGAAGATAGGTTAAATATAGAAATAGATAGAAAGTCATTAGATTATGCTAGATTCTTAACCCATATTAAATTTGCTATTCAAAGAATTATGGAAAATATACATATAGACAATGAACTTACAAAAATTATTAAGTCAAGTTATAAAGAATCATTTTCTGTAGCAGAAGAGGTGGCTAAAATTATAGAGGATGAATTAGGTATAAAGGTCATGGAAGATGAAGTGACATTTTTAACAATTCATATAGAAAGATTTAGAATGTCAATTAGATAATAATTATAAAAAAAACTTCACATGAGTTTATGGATATGATATTATTAAATTATAAATTAAATAAAGTAAGGTGTAACTGGTAATGCAGGCAAGACTTGATAGAAGTATTATGATTTACTTATTAGGAATAATTATAAGTAGATTTAGAAATGCTATAATTGAGTCTTTTTTTGTTGCCTAAATTGCCTTTAGCTGGCCAGCTTTAATAAATTTACCTTACTACTAGAACTTATAATTAGTATTTTAGGAGGAATTAGAAATGCTTAAATATTTACAAAGAATAGGTAAAGCTATAATGCTTCCAATAGCAGCATTACCTATTGCAGGTATACTACTAGGAGTTGGTGGTGCATTATTAGGTATCTCAGGATTAAGTAATCCACCAGCAGTATATGAACCATTAATTTCATTTGTTAATATACCAGCAGTAACTGCAATATTAACAGTTATGAAGAATATAGGTGATATCGTATTTGGTAACTTACCAATTTTATTTGCAGTGGGAGTAGCAGTTGGTTTAGCTAAGAAAGATAAAGGAACTGCTGCCCTAGCTTCTGTATTTGGATTCATAGTAATGAATCAAGTTATATCAACATTACTTGCTTTAGGTACTACTCAGCTAGGAGTTCTTACTCCAAATAATGTAGGAGAGTACGGAACTTATGTTACAACTAACCTGGGGATATTTACATTAAACATGTCAGTATTCGGAGGTATTATTACTGGTATTATTACAGCGCTATTACATGATAAGTTCCATGAAATTCAATTACCACAAGTTATAGGTTTCTTCTCTGGTTCAAGATTTGTACCAATAATAACTTCTGTTGTTATGGCTTTAGTTGGTGCAGTACTTGCTTTTGCATGGCCTGTTGTTCAAGATGGTATAGCAGTAATTGCAAATGTAGTTAGAGATGCAGGTTCAATAGGAACATTACTATATGGAATAATAGAAAGAGCGTTAATTCCATTTGGATTACATCACGTATTCTATACTCCATTCTGGTTTGGTTCATTTGTTGAAGGTCATGTTTTAGTAGATGGAGCATGGCAAACAGTTGCAGGTGCGAACACAGCATACTTTGCTCAATTATCAAGCATGACAGATTTAGTTGGTGCATCTGCAGATACTATGGCTAATATTGTTAGTGGTACTACAAGATTCATGGCAGGTAAATTCCCATTCATGATGTTTGGTTTACCAGCAGCAGCATTTGCAATGTATAGATGTGCAGCACCAAATAAGAAGAAGACTGTTGGGTCATTATTATTAGCAGCAGCAGTTACTTCATTATTAACAGGTATTACTGAACCTTTAGAGTTTACATTCTTATTCGTAGCACCAGTTTTATATGGGGTTCATTGTTTACTTGCAGGTTTATCATTCATGCTAATGGATATATTTAACGTATTTATAGGTATGACTTTCTCAGGTGGTTTAATAGACTTTAGCTTATTTGGATTACTTCCAGCAGGTGCAGGAGTTCCAACTAAGTGGTTTATGGTTATAGTTGTTGGATTAGTATATGCAGTAGTTTACTATTTCTTATTCTCATTTATGATAAAGAAGTTTAACTTAAAAACTCCTGGTAGAGATGAAAACGAAGAGGATACTAAGTTATTTACAAAAGCTGACTACCAAGCATCAAAAGGAGCTAAGGGTGAAATAGAAGAAAATGCACCATTAGTATTAGAAGCATTTGGTGGAGAAGAAAATATAGTAAGTGTTGATGCATGTATTACAAGACTTAGAATAGAAGTTAAAGATAAGTCAAAAGTAGATAAAGATAGAATAAAAGCTTTAGGTGCAACAGGTGTTGTAGAAGTAGGTAACGGAATTCAAGCAATATTTGGAGTTAAAGCTGATAGATATAAGAATGAAATAAATAAAATATTAGGAATAAACTAATATATAAATAATAAAAGCGAAGGAATCATCCTTCGCTTTTATTATTTAACTGTATATTCTATAACTGTTGTTTCTCCAGCGATAGTATCTATATTTTCAACTGGTGTTATTGTTCCTAAGATATCAGGATTTGTTATTAATATTGGAGTAATTAATGATAATCCCTTACTCTTTATTAATTCTCTATCAATCTTGATTATTGGAGTTCCAGCTTTAACCTTTGCTCCTTGTTCAACTAATTGTTCGAAACCTTCACCTTCTAGGCCTACTGTTTCTATTCCTATATGTACTAAAAGCTCAACACCATTTTCTAATGTTAATGCAAAAGCATGTTTTGTTTTGAATACTAAAGTTAATTCTCCATCAGCAGGAGCAACTATAGTATCACCAGTAGTGTCAATAGCAATACCATCTCCAGCCATTTTTTGTGCGAATACTGGATCTGGAACCTCAGATAGTGGAATTGATTTACCAGCTACAGCTGATACTAATCTAAAATTGTTTTCTACAGATTGTTCATTTTTTTTCTTTTTTAAAAATCCAAACATAATTACCTCCTGAATATAACAGGAAGACTCACATCCTTTCTTAACTATATACTACTATAACTCTTCTTAGTTTTAGAGTATATTGATTAATATATACATATAAAAAAAGGCATAAGTTTTATATGAAAACTTATGCCTGATCTAACAGTAACACGTTTAATCTCATTATATATTTGGTAAAAGTAAGTGTCAATAATTTTGTATTAAATTATTTTAAATTGTATATTGACATGTAAAGGTTTTTATAATAAAATAAAGTCAAAGATAAATAACGGATTATAAATTGGCGTGTTACCAATATGGGCATTAGCCGGAAAGAATGGAAGTAAAATTCTATTTCTTTTCGGCTTTTTTTGTTGCCCAAAAACAGAAATTATACATTTATTATTTAGCCAAGTTAATCTGAAATGTTTATTAAAAAAGGAGGATTTTATATGTCAAAAGGAAATAACAAAGTCCTAGGAATGTTTCAAAAACTAGGAAAAGCAATGATGACACCAGTAGCGGTAATGCCAGCAGCGGCAATACTAAATAGACTTGGTGCAGCGGATGTTCTTGACCTTCCATGGATGGCAGGTGCAGGTGCAGCAATTTTTGATAATTTAGCAATTATTTTTGCGGTTGGTATAGCAATAGGTTTAGCAAAACAAAACAATGGTACTGCAGGTCTTGCAGCAGTTGTTGGGTATTTCACAATTACTAATGTAGCGACTTCCTTTGATAAAAGCATTAATATGGGAGTTCTAGCAGGTATTATAGTAGGTATATTAACTGGATACTTATATAATAAGTTTAATGATATTCAGCTTCCAGAATTCCTAGGATTCTTTGGTGGTAAGAGATTTGTGCCTATTATAACTTCAGTTTCTTGTTTAATACTAGGTGTTGTTGCTGGATTTGTATGGCCATCTATTCAAGGTGCCTTAGATACATTTGGTAACGAAATGGCAGCAGCAGGAGCAATAGGTGCTTTCGTATTTGGTTTATTAAATAGATTATTACTTCCATTTGGATTACACCATGTATTTAACTCAATATTCTGGTTCCAATTTGGTTCATATCCAAAGGCTGATGGTACTATAGTATATGGGGATATAGCTAGATTCTTTGCTGGAGACCCTACTGCAGGTACTTACATGAGTGGCTTCTTCTTTATAATGATGTTTGCATTACCAGCAGCATGTTTCGCTATGATATTAGCAGCTAAAAAGTCTAAGAGAAAAGCTGTAACTGGTATGTTCTTAAGTATTGCTTTAACAGCATTTTTAACAGGTATAACAGAACCAATAGAGTTTACATTTATGTTCTTAGCTCCAGTATTATATGTATTCCATGCATTAATGACTGGTATAGCGTTAGCAGTTGCAAGTATTTTAGGTATTAAATTAGGATTTGGATTCTCGGCAGGTTTAACAGATTACTTACTTGGATTTGGTATATCAACAAAACCGATTTTAGCTATAGGAGTAGGACTAATATTCGCAGCAATTTACTTTGTAGTGTTCTACTTAGTAATTAAGAAATTTAACTTAAAGACTCCAGGTAGAGAAGATGATGAAGATGTTGTTGGTGATAATGGAGAATTGGAAAAGTCATCAGGAATAGCTAAAAAGGCTGAAGGAATATTAGAAGCAATAGGTGGTTCAGCTAATATAGAAAGTATAGATGCGTGTATAACTAGAATAAGATTAACTGTTGTAAATGGTGGATTAATTGATGAAAAGAAGCTTAAGAGTTTAGGTGCTAGCGGAATTATGAAGTTAGATGAAACTAACTATCAAATAGTTGTTGGTACTTTAGCTGATCCACTAGTAACGAATATAAAACAATTAATGTAGTTTAGAAGTTCTTCCCTAACTTCATAATAAGAGACGTAGAGTTGGTTAATTCTACGTCTCTTTTGTTTATAATCGTATAAAAATCAAATTCAAATTATTACACTAATCCTGGTGTATCACCATGTGAATAATAAAGAGAATAGTAGATATGCCAAGTTATATAAAGTTTAACTTAAGAAAATAAGAAATTATATGTCGTGTGATGTCGAATATCGTGATAAGATAAATCTCGTCGCAAGGCAGGAATCAAGTAAATGTGGACAACAAGTAAATTTGAAAAAAATAAAAAAGTTGTTGACAAGATTCGAGTTGAGTGGTAAGATAAAGTAGTCGATTGAGTGCGACATACAAATTGGTCTTTGAAAATTGAACAGAATATAAAGTTAAAAACCAGCAATTCTTTTTTACGAGTAAACTTGAGAAATCAAGTAGCAAGATTAAACTTTTTATTGAGAGTTTGATCCTGGCTCAGGAC
>NZ_AUJC01000015.1:0-55759 GCF_000424025.1 Clostridium paraputrificum AGR2156 | reverse complement strand
TTGGTAGAATGGCAGTTTCAAGAGTTAATGATGAAACAAACTATAACTTTGTAATAGGTAAGGGAATAACTTTAGCTGAAGGAAATGATGTAGCAATAATAGCAACAGGAATAATGGTTGAAGCTGCATTAGAAGCAAAAGAAGAATTAGCTAAAGAAGGAATAAATGCAAGGGTTATTAATATACATACTATTAAGCCGATAGATGAAGAATTAATAATAAAAGCTGCAAAGGAAACTGGAGTTATAGTGACAGCTGAAGAGCATAGTATAATAGGTGGACTAGGATCAGCAGTAGCAGAAGTTGTTTCAGAAAAGTGTCCAGTACCTGTTTTAAGAGTTGGTGTTAAGGATACATTTGGGGAAAGTGGAAAGCCAAATGAGTTATTAGAAAAGTACGGATTAACTTCGAATAATATAGTTAATAAAGTAAAAGAAGTAATAAAGTTAAAATAAAGGGGGAATTAAAAATGAAAATATTTTTAGATACAGCAAATATTGAGGATATAAAAGAAATTAACTCTTTAGGAGTTATACATGGAATAACAACAAATCCATCCCTAATTGCAAAAGAAAAGAGAGACTTAAAGGAAACATTAAAGGAAATAGCATCTATAGTAGATGGTCCAATTAGTGGGGAAGTTATAAGTTTGGACTATGAAAATATGATAAAGGAAGCAGAAGAGCTTGCAAGTATTCACAAGAACATAGTTGTAAAAATTCCTATGACATATGATGGATTAAAAGCAGTTTCATATCTATCAAAGAAGGGAATACGTACAAATGTTACTTTAATATTCTCAGCAGCACAAGCATTACTAGCAGCAAGGGCAGGAGCAAGCTATGTATCTCCATTCTTAGGAAGATTAGATGATATAGGATCAAATGGGTTAATACTTATAGAAGATATAAGTGAAATATTTAATGTTCATAATATCCAAACAGAAATAATAGCAGCATCTATAAGAAATCCAATTCATGTGATAGAGGCCGCAAAGCTTGGTGCAAACATTGGAACTCTTCCACCAAGTGTTATTAGAGCTCTAATTAATCATCCATTAACAGATGCAGGCATTAAAAAATTTAAAGAAGATTGGGAAAAGGCTAATTTATAATAAAGTAAAATAAAAAACAAGTAAATTTGGACTATTTTAATATTTTAATTATCTAATTCTTTATGATATAATGATTTCCGCACAAAAGATAAAGAAGGAGATATAGCATGAGAATTAACTTAACTGAATTAGTAGCACAAATACAATTATCATCAGAAGATATGAAGTATTATTATAATAAAGAAACTGGAGAATTCGTACTGTATGATGAGCAAGAATATGGATATTTAGAGGATTTAGATAGTTTAGATATAATTTTTCACCCAGAGTGGGATGAGGAAGTATTAAAAAGCTTAATAGATATTAGAGATAATGAAGAAAATTATATAGAAGTTCCTTATTGCAATGTATCAAGAGGATTAGGGGATAGAGAAAGAGAAATAGAATATTTAAAGGTAGCACTAGATTGGTGCAGCAAGAATGATATTCTTCCTGTAAATGAGTAAATTTGAGTAGATATTTATTTTTCTTGTTCCGTCACAAGGTTCCAAGTCACAGAAAAACAAATATCTACTCTACTCACTGTTAAAGGTATGTATTAGAAAGCTTCAAGAAATGTATTAAGTTTCTTGGGGCTTTTTTTATTATTTAGGAAATTATAATCCCGATTAAATTGTGAACACTTCAACAGTTTCATGTTATTAAAGTTTATGTGCATATGAAATAATTATTTTTTCTTTGAAAATTTATAAGGTATAATTGTAAGTAATTATATTTCTAAATAAATAAAAAAGTTAGAGGTAGGTAATCATATGAAGAGGATTGAAAGGATACGAGATAGGTTAGAAAGGTTGTCTTATACAATAACTAAGGAGGATATTCTAAGAAACAGAACAATTGGTTTTACAGCAAATGAAGTTGGTAGTGAACTTGGAGTAGTTAGAAATAATGCAGCCTCTGATTTGAATGAGTTGGTAAAATTAGGAGTGGCATTGAAGATTGCAGGTAAACCTGTAAGGTTTTTATCGAGAAAAGAGATTGAAAGAATTATAGGAAATAAAATAAATGGACATATTTTTAACGCTCCAAAAGAATTACTTGAAGCAGAAAACAAGACAAGCTATCAAATGAGTAATAAGAAAATAAGAAAAAAAGACTGCTTTATTGATTTAGTTGGATATAATAAAAGTTTGAAAATGTGTGTTAATCAAGGTAAGGCAGCTGTTTGTTATCCTCCACACGGATTAAATACATTAATAGTTGGAGAAACTGGTGTTGGAAAAAGCTTGTTTGCTGAAAAGATGTTTGAATATGGAAAAAGTGAAGGGGTTTTTTGTGAAGATTCAAAGTTTGTAACATTTAACTGCGCAGACTATGCAAATAATCCTCAATTATTATTAGCTGAAATATTTGGGAGCAAAAAAGGTGCATATACAGGCGCGTTAGAAGATAGAAAAGGAGTGCTTGAAGAAGCTGATGGTGGTGTTTTATTTTTAGATGAAATACATAGACTTCCTCCAGAAGGACAAGAAATGTTATTTTTCTTTATGGATAAAGAAAAATATAGACGACTTGGGGAATCAAAAAATGATAGAAATGCTCGTGTAATGATAATAGGAGCAACAACTGAAGGAATTGAATCGAGTTTATTGAGAACGTTCACACGAAGAATTCCAGTAAGTATAAGTATTCCACCATTAAGGGAAAGAAGTATTAAAGAAAGATTATCAATTTTAAAAACATTATTTTCCCTAGAGTCAAAAAGAATTGGTCAGAAAATATGCGTCCATAAAGATGTAATGACTTCTTTGTTAATATATAAACCAACAGGAAATATAGGGCAGTTAAGAAGTGATATACAAATTACAGTAGCACGTGCATTTTTAGAGTATAGAAGTAATTACAAAGATTTTATAGAAGTTATTGTTGATTTTTTACCTTCTTATGTTAGGGATTCTTGCTTAGAGGTAGATGAAAATCTTAGATATAAAATAGATAGATTAGCTTATGATAATTATTTTGAGTATTCAGGAAGTGAGAAGAGCAATTTAGATATTGAGGTTCCTAAGTATGATTTTGAAAAGTATTTCAATGATTTAAGAAAAAAGATTAATAGTGATTCTATAAATTTAACTAAAGTATATGATGATTTTACACAAGCTGTAGTAAAGGATATGTATTCAAACTATAAGTATGCAAATATCATTAATGATGAAATTATTGAGATTGTAAGTACTATATCAGAAATTGTATATGAAGACCTACAGTTAGTTTTTGATAAAGAAGTTTACTATAGCCTAGCGTTCCATTTTAAAAATATATCTGAATTTAACTATATTGAACCGTTAAATGAAGAATATAAACATTATATTAAAATTATAAATTCTAAAGAATTCTCTGTGGCTATAAAAGTAGTGAAAAGGATAGAAAAAGAATTTAATATAAAGTGTTCTAAGTATGAGCCGTATCTTTTGGCAACAATATTCTTTGTTTTATCAAGCAATAAGAAGCATGATTTTATAGATATTATAGTAATAGCACATGGAGATTTAATCGCAGAAAAATTAGCAGAGACAGCAAACTTATTATTAGGAATAGATCATATAAAATATATAAATATGCCACTTACGATGAAACCAGAAATTGTTTTAGATGAAGCGCTAGAAATGGTTAAGAGTAGCAAGAATAATAAAGGAACACTGATAATGGTTGACATGGGATCTCTAGTATTTATAGGGGAAAAAATACAAGAAAGAACTGGACTTAAGGTGAAAGTTATTGAAAATACCAACATACTATCTTTAATTGAGGCATCAAGGAGGGCTATAATGCCTAATGCTAATATTGATGAAATTATGTATAGTTTGGTTAAGCTTCAAAAGAATCTTTATGAAAAACAAAAAAGAAGATTAGACGAAGAAATGGGAAATAGCAAGAAAGTAATATTTACAATTTGCAATACAGGTCAAGGAACAGCAACATATATTGAGGAGTCTATAAAAAAGATACTAAAGAAAAATAATATTTATGATATCAATGTAATACCTATAAGCGTAAGTAATAAAAAAGAGGCAGAAAGGATTATAGATTTAGCAATTCATGAAGAAAAGAAATATATAATAGCAATAGTTGGAGCAGTGGAATTTATATATAACAATATTCCTTATATATCATTGCAAGAAATGTTAACGTATTCTGGAATTAAAAAATTAGTTAATCTCATTGATGAAAAGATTAATATAGAAAATGATGAGAGCCTTATTATTGATGTTAATAGAGATATGGTTCTTGGGGCTGCTGCTGATGTAACATCTAAATATCTTCAATGTTTAGATGTTGAAAAAGTACATCCTTATTTAGTAGATTTTATTTCCTGCATAGAGCATAGTAATATTTTTAAGTTAGCTTTAAATGAGATAGCAAGCACATATGTACATGTATGTTGTATGATAGAGAGAATTTTACTATGTAATAATATTCTTAAGTCAGATGAAAATTTAGAAGAGGTAAAAGCTAAGTTATTTACTGAATTTAATTTTATAAAGAGAGCATTAAGGAATATAGAAGTTGGATTTTCTATAGAGATACCTGATGATGAAATATATTATCTATTACTTATATTTATTGAAAAGAAGCAATGCACTTAATTTAAAGTGCATTGCTTCTTTTTGGTTAAAGCGTATTAATGTGCATTATAAAGCATATAAATATGAAATTTTAATAGTTTAAGAGCATTGGCATAAGAATTGCTATAAATAATATTGAGAAAATAAAGAAAGGAAGAAATGGTTTATGACAGATATAGCATTTATACTTGCAAGTCATGGATATTTTGCACAAGAGGCTTTAAAAAGTGCTGAAATGATTGTAGGAGAACAAAGTAAAAATAAAGTTAGAGCCTTATCAATGACATTAGGGATAGACCTAAATCAGTTTAAAGAAAAGATACAAAAAGTAGTAGATGAGTTTGGTGTTGAAAGAAATATTTTAATTCTAACTGACTTAATGGGTGGAACACCCAATAATGCATCAGTTTATAGTTTGATATCAAATAATAATGTACAAGTAATCAGTGGATTAAATTTACCTGTATTGATAGAAGCATTTACTAATGAACATATGAATTTAAATGAACTAAAAGAACATTTAATAGAGGTTGGTAAATCATCATTTATTGATATGGAGAAGTACATAAATAAGAATGGAGGAATGTAAAATGGCAATAGATTTTGTAAGAATAGATGATAGGTTAGTGCATGGACAAGTAGCTACTACTTGGATAAAAAAGTATGAAATTGAGCAGGTAATAGTGATAAATGATTTATTAGCTAATGATCCAGTTCAAAAGTCTGTATTAGAAATGACAGCACCACAAGGAATAAGAATTTTACTTTTTGGTGTAGATAAGTTTACAGAGGTATATAAGAATAATCCTATTAAAAGAAAAACAATGTTAATTTATACGAATCCAGAAGATGTGTATAGGAATCTCAAAGCTGGAGTTAAAATACCTTATCTAAATGTAGGAGGAATGAAGCATGTATTAAATAAAGAAAAGTTAACTAAGGCAGTAGCAGTAGATGAAAAAGATAAAATGGACTTTAAAGAAATAATGAATTTAGGAGTAAATGTTGAAATACAAATGATTCCTGCTGATAAAGTTACAAATATGAAAGAATTTATAAAATAAGGAGTGATTAATAATGTTAATTCAAGCAACACTATTAGCAATTTGGGCTGCTATATGTACATTTGATTTATTTTCATTTCAAACATCATTATATAGGCCATTAATTGCAGGATCTATTACTGGACTTATATTAGGTGATTTTAATCAGGGGCTTATAATTGGAGCAACTTTAGAACTTATGTGGTTAGGTGTAACTGGAATAGGGGCGTATGTACCACCAGATGTTATTTCTGGATCAATAATAGGAACAGCAGTAGGAATAATATCTGGAGAGGGATCAGTAGCGGGGATAGCTATTGCAGTACCAGTAGCAGTTGTGTGTCAACAACTTGATATGTTAGCAAGAACTTTTGCAATATCTTTTACACATAAAGCTGATAAATTAGCAGAAGAAGGCGACATTGATGGAATAGATAAATGGCAACTTATAGGATTTCCAATGTATGCATTAACAAGGGCTGTACCAGTATTTTTGGCAGTTTACTTTGGAGCAGATTTTGTACAAAACTTATTTGGATATATTCCAGAGTTTATTATGAAGGGATTAACTGTAGCAGGGGGAATATTACCTGCATTAGGGTTTGGTATGTTACTATCATTAATGCTAAATAAAAAATTATGGGTATTTTTATTAGTTGGATTTGTTTGTACTATATATGGAAATATACCAACTATAGGGTTAGCTATGATTGGTATTATATTTGCAGTATTATACGATATATTTACTAATAGTAAAAAGGATTCAGCATCAACAGTTGAAGCAAGTGCAAATACACAAGTAAATGATGAGGGAGGTTATGATTTATAATGGAGAAGTTAACCAAGAAAGATATAAGAAAAGTATTTTGGAGATCTAATCTCTTAATGGGATCTTGGAACTATGAGAGAATGCAATCTTTAGGTTTTTTATATAGTATAAAACCAGTATTAAAGAAGTTATATGGAGATAAGCCAAAAGAAGAAAGATCAAAAGCTATGAAGAGGCATCTAGAATTTTTTAATACAATGCCAACTTTTGCATCACCTATTTTAGGTGTAACAGCGGCACTTGAGGAAAAGGAAGGAAATAAAGCTGATAGAACTATATCAGGAATAAAAGTGGGATTAATGGGACCATTAGCTGGGCTTGGAGATAGTATAGTATTTTTAACATGGTTACCTATATGTATGAGTATTGGTGCATCCTTTGCTAAGGAAGGAAATCCATTCGGATTAGTAATTGCTTTACTTATGTTTAATGCTTTAAATATGGGGATTAAGTTCTACGGAATTAACTATGGATATAGGGAAGGAATCAAATTTTTAGATAAAGCTAAGGATAGTGGGGTAGTTCAAAGATTTACTACAATGGCCACTATATTAGGATTAATTCTTGTAGGTGGTTTAATACCACAATTAGTAAATATAAATATTCCAACAGTGTTTAACATTGGAGAACTGGAACTTGGAATTCAAGCAACATTAGATAGTATTTTACCTAAATTAATTCCACTATTAACTACTTTAGGTTGTTATAAGTTATTAAAGAAAGGAAAGAGCTCTATCCTTATATTATTTGGAATAATTGCATTGTCAATAGTAGGAGTTTTATGTGGATTTTTAGGATAATAATTAAGGAGAATTATTATGAGTAATTATAAAGTTGGATATAAGGAAGAAATAATAACTCCTAAGTTAGGATGTTTATTAGCAGGGTATGACGTAATTAGAAAAGCAGAGGAAATTCATGATGAATTAAAAGCAAGAATATTAACTTTAAGAGGCAAGGATAATTATCTAATTGTTCAATTGGATATTGTAGGGGTTGATTACCATTTTATGGGTTTAGTGAAGAATTCCGTAAGTTCATTAAACTTTAATGAAAAAAACATTTTTGTATCAACATCTCATACTCATTCAGGGCCAACTGGAACAATGAATACTAATGAAGGATATCAAAAAGGCCTAAAACAAGTATTTGGAGAATATGATGCAGAATATGTAGATTATATTGTAAACAAAGTTAAGCAAGCTGTAGTTGATGCTATAAGCAATGAAGATAGTGCTAAATTATCAGTAAGTAGAAAGATGGTAAATAATATTTGCAGTAATAGAAATAATAAAGACTGGTTTTATGATAATGAACTTATTAGTATTAATTTGTTAAGAAAGGATGGAAAAAAAGTTTTATTATATAACTTATCATGTCATCCAACTGTAATGAGTAGTGATAATTTGTCTATTACAGGTGATTTTCCTAATAAAACTGAGGAAATGCTTAATGAATATGATTTGGTAATGTTTTTAAATGGAAGCTGTGGTGATATAAGTACAAGATTTACAAGGAATGCATCAACTTTTGAAGAGGTAGATAGAATTGGAACTCAAGTTTCACTAGAAATAAGAAATATGCCAGAAGTAAACAGCTATGAAGATATAGAAAAAGTAAATTCTATAGAATTAGAGATACCATTATTGGTCAAGGAATTTGACTCAGTAGAGCATGCTAAAGAAAAGGTTAAAGAGAAGGCTAGAGAGGTAGAAATAGCAAAAAGTAAAAACATGGATTCAAAATCTTTGAGATTGTTGGAATCAAAGTTAGAAGGATTAACGAATAATTATAAGATGGCTTTAGGATTTTCTGATGTTAAAGAAATAGTTGCAAAGGTTAAGATACTAAAAGTTAATAACTATAACCTTATATATATACCTGGCGAGCTTTTTTCAAGCTTAGGAAAAAGAATTAAAGATAATAATAGTAAGAACAATATTGTTATAGGATATGGAAATGGTTATATAGGATATATTCCAGATAAATTTGCATATGAAGTTAAAACTTATGAGACTTTTTCATCACCATTTAAAGAGGGTGAAGGTGAAAGGTTAGTTGAAGAAATATTACTTAATATTTAAAGGAGAAGATAAGATGAAGATATTAGATGATTTAAAAGGTACATTATTAGTATCATGTCAAGCTTATCCAGATGAACCATTGCATGGTGAAATGTTTATGGCGAAGATGGCTTTGGCGGCTAAAATAGGGGGTGCAAAGGGATTAAGAGGTTGTGGTCCTTTGGACATAAAAGCAATGAAGCAAGAGGTTGATTTACCTATTGTAGGAATTAATAAGAAGTTCACAGAAGGGTGTGAGGTTATTATTACTCCTGATATTGAAAGTGCAGAAGAGATTTTGAAAGTAGGAGCAGATATTATAGCTATAGATTGTACATTTAGAAAGAACTATAAAGGAGTATATTCCTATGATTATATTCCAGAATTTAAAAGTAAATATCCAAATGTTCCTGTAATGGCTGATATATCTACTTTAGAAGAAGGTATAAATGCTTATAAATTAGGAGCAGATATTATATCTACAACTTTATCAGGATTTACTGATTATAGTCCAAGACAGGAAGAGCCAGATTTTAAGCTTATAAAAGATATAAGGGATGCTTTAGGAGATAAAGTTTATATAAATGCAGAAGGTAGAATTTCAACTAAAGAAGATGTTAAAAAAGCTCTTTTAATGGGTGCGGACTTTGTTACTGTTGGAACTGCAATAACAAGACCTCAATGGATTACTGAGCAAATAACAAAATATATTGGATAGGTGAGAATATGATAACAATAGATTATTTGGATTTTATAATAGACAAGCTAAATGAAGTAAAGGCTAGTCAAATTAAAAATATAGAAAAAGCAGCAAGATTAGTTGCAGATACATGTAAAAATGGAGGGAGATTTTATATATTTGGAACAGGTCATTCTCACATAATTGCTGAAGAGGTTTTTCAAAGAGCTGGTGGTTTAGCATTAGTAAATGCAATATTAGAGCCAGAAATATTGCTTAATCAAAAGCCTAATAAAAGTACATTGATTGAAAGATTAGAAGGCTATTCAAAAATAGTTTTTGGTTTAAATAAGATACAAAAGGGAGATACTATTCTTGTTGTATCAAATTCAGGAAGAAATGCTGCAACAGTAGAAATGTGTTTAGAGGCAAAAAGTCAACAGGTTAATATTATTACTATGTGTTCTCTAAAGCATTCAAAGAATATAGATTCAAGACATTCAAGCGGTAAGAAAATCTATGAGTTATCAGATGTTAATATTGATAATTGTGCAGAGTATGGAGATGCTGCCTTCGAAGTTAAAGGGTTAGATACGCCTGTAGGAGCAACTTCTGATGCAACAGGTGTTGCCATTGTACAAGCACTTGTAACAACAGCAATAGATATGATGATAAAAGATGGTTTTGTTCCACCTGTATTTAAAAGTTCTAATGTAGATGGAGCAGATGAATATAATAAAGAAATATTTGATAAATTCTATAATTCTATAAGATAGTTATAATAAAAAAGCTTCAAGAAATAGATTGATTTTCTTGAGGTTTTTTTATTAATAATAAGATTCAAATTATTTGATAAGAATAATTGAGAAGGTATAGTTTTATATCTTCTTTTTAACGGCTAGGAAAGTATAAAATTTTAATTAGATATAAATTAAAGGTGTTATTTACCTTTAGTACAAAGGGAATAGATATTTATTTTTCTGTGGCTTGGAGCTTGCGACGGAACAAGAAAAATAAATATCCCCCATAAGTTATGTGACAAAGTCACAGAAGAAAATGAAAGGGAACGCTATAATAGAGTATATTGAAAAAAGTATTAAAGGAGATAGAGTTATGAAGAAGAAAGTTTTAATAGTTGGAGGAGTAGCAGGAGGTGCTTCAGCTGCAGCTAGACTTAGAAGACTTGATGAAGACGCAGAAATAATTATGTTTGAAAAGGGAGAATATATATCCTTTGCTAACTGTGGTCTTCCTTATTATATAGGGGATGTGATTCCTACAAGAGAAGCGTTAATAGTTCAAACAGTTAAACAAATGAGCAGAAAATTTAATTTAGACATAAGAAATCTAAGTGAAGTTATCTCCATAAATAAAGAAGAAAAAAAGATAAGTGTTAAAAATTATAGAACTGGTGAAGTATATGAAGAAAGCTATGATACCTTAGTTTTATCACCAGGAGCAAAGCCAATAAAACCACCTATAGCTGGAATAGAAGATTGTAAAAACCTTTTTACTCTTAGAAACATTCCAGATATGGATAACATAAAAAGCTTTTTAGAAGAAGAGAAGCCAAAGAGAGCTATTGTAATTGGTGGAGGCTTCATAGGCCTTGAAATGGCAGAAAATCTTCATGAAAAAGGAGTTAATGTTACCTTAGTTGAAGGAAGCAACCAAGTAATGGGGCCATTGGATATAGAAATGGCAAGTATTATACATTCTCATTTAATTGATAATGGAGTGGATTTAATTTTAAATGATGGTGTTGAAGAGTTTAAGAATAATGGTAAAAAGGTTATTTTAAAAAGTGGAAAAGAAATATATGGAGATATGATAATCCTATCTATAGGTGTTAGACCTGAAACAACTATAGCAAAGGAAGCAGGGCTAAAGTTAAATGAAAGAGGAGCAATTATAGTTGATGAATATATGAAGACTTCAGACCCTAATATCTATGCTTTAGGTGATGCTGTTGAAATAATGGACTTTGTAAATAAAAAGCCAACAATGATTCCTCTTGCATGGCCAGCAAATAGACAAGGAAGATTAGTAGCAGATAATATTTCAGGTAAAGAGGTTAAATATAAGGGAACTTTAGGATCATCAGTAGCAAAGGTTTTTGACTATACTGTTGCATCTACAGGAAATAATGAGAAAACACTAAAAAGATTAGGACTTGAATACAAAGCTATTCATATTCACCCAGGTTCTCATGCAGGATATTACCCAGGAGCTTTTCCAATAGCTTATAAGATGTTATTTAATCCAAAGACAGGGCAAATTTATGGAGCTCAAGGTGTAGGAATGGATGGAGTAGAAAAGAGAATTGATATAATTGCTACTGCAATTAAGGGAGGCCTTAAGGTAGAAGACCTTCAAGATGTGGAACCTTGTTATGCACCACCATATAATTCAGCAAAGGATCCTGTTAATATGATGGGATATTATGCTTCTAATATTATGGATGGGGATGTAAAAACAATTCAATGGAGTGAAGTTGATAATATAAACTTGGATGATTCTATAATTCTAGATGTTAGAGAAGAAATGGAGTTAATGACAGGAACAATACCAAATTCAATTAATATTCCATTAGGACAGTTAAGGGATAGATTGGATCAGCTAGATAAGAGTAAGAAGATATATGTAACTTGCCAAGTTGGATTAAGAGGATATATAGCTTCTAGGATTTTATCTCAACATGGATATGATTCCTTCAATATAGATGGTGGAGTAAAGACATATTTACAAGTTAAGAGAGCTTTAGAAAGTCATAATGATGATAAGAATGTTAGGGAAGAGGTTGCAACTATGTCACTAGAAAAAGGTTTAGATATAGCAGAGGTAAATGCAAAGGTTACTTTAAATGCATGTGGATTACAATGCCCAGGACCTATAAAAAGAGTATTTGAAGAAACAAAATCTTTAAATGAAGGGGAAGTATTAAAGGTAATTGCAAGTGACCCTGGTTTTAAGAAGGATATAAGCTCATGGTGTGAAAAGACAGGAAATACTTTAGTGAAAACAGATAAAGATGAAAAGAAGAATTTTGTGGCTTATATAAAGAAGGGTAAAGAAGGAGATAAGGAGGTTACATGTAGCACAGTAAAGGATGGAGCAACTTTAGTTGTATTTAGTGGAGACTTAGATAAGGCTATAGCTTCATTTATAATAGCTACAGGTGCAGCTTCCATGGGTAAAAAAGTTACTATGTTCTTTACATTCTGGGGTCTTAATATTCTTAAGAGTAAGGATAAGCCTAAGGTTGAAAAGAAAACTGTAGAAAAGATGTTTGATTGTATGCTTCCAAGTCACCCAGGTAAGTTACCTTTATCTCAAATGAATATGATGGGTATGGGACCTGCCATGATTAAAAAGATTATGAAGGATAATAATGTTGATTCTTTAGAAGATCTTATAAAGAATGCAATTGATATGGGAGTTAATGTAGTTGCTTGTTCTATGAGTATGGATCTTATGGGAATTAAGAAGGAAGAGTTTATTGAAGGTGTAGAAATTGGTGGAGTAGCTTCTTATTTAGGAGCAACTGAAGATTCAGGATTAAATTTATTTATATAATAGTAAAAAAATCCCTAAGAGTAGTTATATTCTTAGGGTTTTTTTTATATTGTTATTAATAATTTAATACCATTAAGGGTTCTGATTATCATTATTATCAGTTTTAAAAGTATTTTCTAATTCTCTAAAACACACTAAGTTAAATGCTATTATAATTCCTAAAATTAAGCCAGTAACAAAAAAGTTTATGTTATTAGTTAGGCAAAATAAACCTATTATTATTAATAATATATTAGTAAATACATTTAAATTACGTTTCTTTTTTTCATTTAAAGTATCTATCTTTCTTTGTATTGATTTAAATAATCCTAATTTACTATTGTTTAACCAATAGAATAAGCAAGAGAATATAGTACCTGATAAGGTTGATGATGCTAATATTATTATAAAATCTTTCATTTAAAGTTCACCTTCCTTTTGGATATTTGTTTCCATGTAACTTGGAGTGTAGCGATGGAACAAACAAAATAAATATCCAATCCACCTTTTTTATTTTATTATATACAAATAATGGGAGGGGTTAAATATATCTAATATTATATTTTTAATTTTTTAACAATATCTTTAGGTTTTTCTGCAGAGTCATGATTTACGTATCTGTGATAGAAATATTCCCACAAGTTCAAAAATCTTTAGCATTAACGTAACAATCAAAATAAATATCCCATCCTAATCTTTATTGAAAAATAATCAAAAGAATATTAATATGGAAATAAGTTGAAGGAAAGGAAATGGGATTATGAAAGAGGTTTTCTATAATGAATTACAAGGTGATGAACAAATACTTTGGAGTGGAAAAGGAAAATATAAATTTTTTGAAAAGGGTAGCCTATTTCAATTATTATTTATGATTGTATGGTTAAGCTTTGCACTTTATTGGGAGTACACTGCATATAAAGGTGGAGCAGGTTTAGTTATGCTTCTATTTGGAGGAGTTTTTGTTTTTGTAGGCTTAAACATGGTTTTTGGCTTACCAATAAGAAGAGCTATTGCTATAAAGAATAGGGTATATGCAGTAACTAACAAGAGAATTTTATTTTGTAATATGGGTAAGAATATATCATTTCAATATTTAGATCTTAAGGATGCAGAGATTGTAAATAAGTATAAAGAGAGAAGCGGAAGAGGAAGTATTGAATTTAACATGGGATATACAAACTATGATATGTATAATGACAATGGATATGATAACAGAAGAAATAGGGGAAGAGTAATGCCAAACAGATTTATGTTTTATAATATTGAGAAGGTAGATGAGGTATCTAATATTATAAGGATGGCAAAGGAAAGCTTAATATAAAAGGAATATTTATATAAATATAAAAAGATATAAATATATGAATATGGTTTTATGAGAAGGGAAATTTATGAATGCTTTAGTGGAAATTCAAGGAGAAAAATATAATTATAAGATTTGATATAGAGATGATGAATTATTGAGAAGGAGTTTTAAACTAATAATGTTTTACTGCATGGATTTTTTAAAGGATAGGATTTATTATATTAAGGATTTAAATGTGATAGCTATTTGTGATTACAATGGAGATGAAGTACTTATTACTCCAAAGGATACATCATTTTATAAAGAGAGTATATTACATGAAGAGGATACTACCCTTTTTATAAGAAGTAAAAATGAAACTCCATTTGATAGAGAGAGAATAATGTTTCCAATGTTGTCACACACTTAAAATTGGTAAAATGTGTTGTAAATGTATACAATAAGTAATATACTTTTCTATAAGGTCTTCACATTAAGAATTGGACTAGTCTAAATATAGGCCTGAATTTATATATGGGATGGAGGGTTTTTATGAAAGAGTTAAATGAGAAAGTAGCTATTATTACAGGTGCAGGACAAGGTATTGGTAAGGGGATAGCACTTCACCTTGGAAAACGTGGAGTTAAGGTTGTTTGTGTAGGACGTCGTCTAGATCCAATAGTCCAAACAGTAAAAGAGGTAGAAGAAGCAGGTGGACAAGGATTTGCCATAACTTGTGATGTTGGAAATCGTGAAGATGTTAAAAAAGTAGTAAAAGCTACAGTTGAGAAGTATGGAACCGTTGATGTTGTTGTAAATAATGCTCAAAGTTTACCAGGGTCAGCTAAGGTTGAAGATACAACTTATGAACAAATGCTTACAGCTTGGCAATCAGGAACCATAGGATCATTAAATATGATGCAAGAATGCTTCCCTTATATGAAAGATCAAAATGAAGGAAGAATAATAAACTTTGCTTCTGCAACAGGTATGTTTGGATATGCAGGGCAATTAGCTTATGGATGTAACAAGGAATCTATACGTGGACTTACTAAAATTGCAGCTAAGGAATGGGCTCAATACAATATTATTGTAAACTGTGTTCTTCCAGGTGCAGAAAGTCCAGCTGCTAAAGTATGGGCAGAAAAGTTCCCTGAGAAATATAAAGAAATAATGGAAGCTCAACCAATGAAGAGGTTTGGAGATGGAGAAGATGATATTGGACGTGTTATAGCATTTTTAGCAGGTCCAGATAGCAAATACTATACTGGTCAATGTTTATTAGTGGATGGTGGATACTCAATAGCTCCTTAAGTAATAAATCTCATAAATTGCAAGGTTATTCTTGCAGTTTATGAGATTTTTTTATTGTGAATAAAGTTTACTGAACTCTTCAAATATTAAATCTAATACTATATTAAAACCAAGTCTTGAAGTTAAATCATGATTATTTAATTGATAGTCCTTTAAGTAAGCAAATAATGATAAATCACTTAAGTTAGATAAGAAGTTTTGAGAAAGTCCAGTTAATGAAATTGTATATATGTTTTTTGTTTTAACAATGCCTGTAATTTTCTTTATTATATCTGTTGATCCAGAAGAGCTAATAATAAAAGCTAGATCGTCATCCTTTAAGTTGTTAGCAAACAATTTATTTTCATCTCTATCCTCTGGAACTAAGCACATTTTATTAAAGTACTGAAGTTTTTTACAAAATGATAAAGCAGGGTATTGAGACAATCCTAAAGAAAAAATAACAACTCTATTTGAATTATATATTTTAGTTGCAGCAGTACATATATCATCTGGTTTATTAAGAGAAAGAGTTTTTACTACAGAGTTATGTATAGAAATATGACTAGAATCTAAATCAATTTCATTATTTGATTTATTTGCATTTACAATATTATATTTTAATTCTGAAAAACCTGAATAACCAAGCTTTTTACATAATCTAATTATTGTATTAGATGATAGATATAGATCATTTGCCATATCTGTAATTTTTATATTTGAAAAAGAATGTGATTTTTCTAATATATATTCTACAATACGTTTCTCGGTATTATTTAAAGTAATATTTTCTTTAGAAATTACATCTAAAAATTTCATCTTAAGAAAGTACCTCCTATGAGTAATTAGTTTTAGTATACAATATTTAACATATATTTTAAAGGAAAATCCTTAGTATATGGGATTTGTGAAAAATATTACAGAATGTAAAAATATATAGGAATGTATAAAAAGTATAAGATGCTTTGTAAACGTTGTTACGAGGTGGTTAACTTGTTATACTAAAATCATGAAACATGCATGTGACAAATTTATGTAGCAACACGGAGGGTTTTTATGAAGAGCTTTATGCAAAAATTCGGAAAGTCATTACTTTTACCTATTTCTACTATAGCTGCTGCAGGTATATTTTTAGGACTAGCAGCTGCACTTCAAAATAGTTCAATAGTTGGAGAAGCCTTTGTAAATTTGCAAGGGGTACAAGATTTTATAGGATTTATTAGAAAACTAGCAGGGTTAGTTTTTGGTAATTTACCAGTATTTTTTGCAATTTCAATTGCTTTAGGAATGGCAAAAGAAGAGAAAGCTACAGCGGCATTTGCTTCTTTAATTGGTTTCTTAGTATTACATCTTACACTAAATTATTTGTTAGGATTAGATGGTATAACAGCAGAAACAACTTCGGTTAAGTATTTAATGGAGAATAACGGATTGTCTCAAATTGATGCCAGTATCGTAAATGCAAAGTATGAGACAGTTTTGGGATATTTTACTTATAGAATGAATGTGTTTGCAGGAATTATAGTAGGTCTTACAGTAACATTTTTACACAATAAATTTTATAAGATACAATTACCAAGTTCAATTAACTTCTTCGGTGGAAAAAGATTTGTACCACTTATAACTCTTATTGTAATACCAGTGGTAGCATTTATATCTTATTATGCTTGGCCAATTGTAGATACAGTAATATCAGGTTTTGGAAAGGGAATTGAGGGTGCAGGAGCATTTGGACCTTATTTATACGGATCGTTAAATAGATTGCTTATACCAACAGGACTTCATCATATATTAAATCAAATCGTAAGATTTACTCCTATTGGTGGTACTGCAGTAATAGATGGAGAACCAGTTGTAGGTGCGCTAAATATATTTAATGCAGCTATAGCATCTACAACAGGAGTTGGAAATGATATTGTAGCAATTGGTAGTAGATATGTTGGACAAGGACATATGCTTTCAGTAATGTTTGGTTTACCTGCAGCTGGTTTAGCTATGATACATTGTGCTAAAGATAAAAATAGAAATAAGGTTAAGGCATTAATTGTTGCTGGAATAGCAGCATCTATTTTAACAGGAATTACTGAACCATTAGAGTTTACTTTTATGTTCATATCACCAATTTTATTCTTATTCCATGTTATTGTTTATGGATTTGGATTTATGATAATGGATTTACTAGGAGTAGCTGTAGGAGGAGTTCAAGCTGGATTAATTGATTTTACTGTTTTTGGACTACTTAGAGGAATGGATACAAAATGGTACTTAATTATCATAGTAGGAATAATAATAGCTTTAGTTTACTATTTTGGATTTAGATATATTATTACAAAATTTAATATAATGACTCCTGGTAGAGAAGATGATGTTGAAGATGAAGATGGGATACCAGCAGTAATAAGTGATGATAAATTATCTAGCACAATTGTTGATGCTTTAGGCGGAAAAATAAATATTGTTAGTATTGAAAATTGTATGACTAGATTAAGAGTTGTAGTAGATAATCCTAATTTAATTAATGAAAAGGTGTTAAAAGATACAGGTGCATCAGGATTTGTAAGACCTACAAAAGAGAATATACAAATTGTATATGGATTAAAGGTTGATCAAATAGCAAGTTATGTAAAAGCATATTTAAAGAGTATATAAATCACATTAATAAAGGTAGCATGTATGGAGGCGTAAATATGAATAAAAATAAAACAAAGATAACAATAGTTGGAGGGGGCTCTACTTGGACCCCTGGAATTTTAAAGGCACTTACAAGATATAAAGAATCTCTATCTCTAAAAGAACTAGTACTATTTGATACAAATGCAGAAAGACAAAAACATATAGGAGAGTTTGGAAAGTTATTATTTAAGGAAGTTTGTCCGGAGGTAGTGTTCAAGTATACTACAGATAAAGAAGAGGCGTATAGGGATGTTGATTATATATTCTGCCAAATAAGAACGGGTGGATATCCTATGAGAGAATTAGATGAAAAAATCCCACTAGAAGAAGGTGTAGTAGGACAAGAGACTTGTGGTGCAGGTGGTTTTGCTTATGGAATCAGATCTCTAAAAGATATGATTGAAATGGTAAAAGATATAAGAAATTTCAGCAAGGATGCTTGGATATTAAATTATACTAATCCAGCAGCAATAGTTGCTTATGGATTAACTAAGGAATTTAAGGACGATAAGAGAATTTTAAATATATGTGATCAGCCTATTAATATGTTAGTTTCCATGGCTAAAATATTAGGTGTAGATGCACAAACTTTAGTTCCAGAATATTTTGGACTAAATCATTTTGGATGGTTTACAAAGTTATATAATAGGGAAGGTAAGGACTTATTACCAGAGCTAAAAGAAAAAATACTAGAACATGGATTTGCTCCAAAAGATGCAGAGCAAAGAGATAAATCATGGTTAGACACATATGCATTAGTTGAGGATATGGTAAGAGATTTCCCAGAGTATGTTCCAAGTACCTATGTTCAATATTACCTATATCCTGAATATAAGACAAGCAAGTTAGATCCAACTTTTACAAGAGCAAATGAAGTAATGAATGGTAGAGAGAAAAGAGTATTTTCTGAATGTGATGATGCAGTGGCACAAGGAACTACTTTAGGTCACAATGTAGTTCATAATGATGCTCATGGCGAAATGATAGTAGAAATTGCAGATACAATTCATAACAATAAGGAAAAGACATACATTGTTATGGTTGAAAATAACGGTATAATACCTAACTTGCCAGAAGATGCTATTGTTGAAGTTGCCTGTGTTTTAGGAAATAGAGGTGCAGTACCTTTCCATGTAGGAGAAATAGATACATTCTATAAGGGATTGCTAGAAAACCAATATGCATATGAAAGATTAACTGTAGAGGCATTCTTTGAAGGTAGCTATACTAAGGCACTTCAGGCACTAACATTAAATAGAACAATTGTAGATGCAAAGAAAGCAAGAAGAATATTAGATAGACTTATAGAAGCTAATAAAGGATATTGGCCAGAATTAAAGTAAATTAAAAAAATCAGTGGTGCTATCATCACTGATTTTTTGAAAATAATAAGAGGAGAGATGAGAGATGACAAAAATTATTTTTAATGCAGATGATTTTGGATATAGTAATGGAATAAATTATGGAATAATTGATGCTTTTAAATATGGAGTGTTAACTTCAACAACATTAATGGTTACAATGCCAGGAACAGAACATGCGGTAAAACTTATGAAAGAAAATGAGGGCTTAGGAGTTGGGCTTCACTTTAATATTTCTTTAGGAAAACCAATTACAAAAGGTAAAACCTTAGTAGGAGAGAACAATAAGTTTATCAAACCAGATAGTTTGCCAGAAGGATTTAAATATGATGAAAATGAATTAAGGGAAGAGCTAAGAGCTCAATATAATAAATTTATAGAGTTAGTAGGGAAAAAGCCAACTCATGTAGATTCTCATTTATTTAGTAGTGATAAAGTTCCTGAAATGAGAAAGCTATGTGCAGAAATAGCAAAAGAAGAACAAATTCCTATGAGAAATTTTGATTTGGATTTTGTACCACATGTTCAATTTGTACAACATAGATCCTATAATGCTGGACCAGGACTAGAATATGTTAAAGATAATTTCAATGATATATTAAAAAATGAATATGTAGAAATCATGGCACATCCAGGTTATATTGACAGTTATCTTATGAATAATTCTTCGTATAATATGAAAAGGTTAGAAGAGTTGGATTTCTTATTATCAGAAGATGTGAAGAATATGCTTGTAAGTAATAATGTAGAATTAATTAATTATAGTAACTTGGAGTAGATTGTATGAAAATAGTGTTAGCACCAGATTCTTTTAAAGAAAGTATGACAGCAAAAGAAGTTTGTATTGCTATGGAAAAGGGTATAAGAAATGTAAGAAGTGATGTTGAAATAGTACATTCTCCAATGGGAGATGGTGGTGAGGGAACGTTAGAAGCTTTAGTAGATGCTACAGATGGAAGTATGCATACATTGGAAGTTACATCTCCACTTGGAGATAAAGTTATTGGTAGATTTGGAATTTTAGGTGACAATAAAACTGCTGTTATTGAAATAGCAGAAGCTAGTGGTTTGCATTTAGTAAATAAAGAAAAAAGGAACCCGTTAATAGCAACTAGTTATGGTACAGGAGAATTAATAAAGGAAGCTTTAGATAAAGGTGTTAGTAAGATAATAATAGGACTAGGTGGAAGTGCAACTAATGATGGTGGCGTTGGTATGTTGCAAGCATTAGGGGTAAGCTTTAAGGACTGTAACAACAATGAGATACCTTTTGGTGGAGGAAATATAAATAAAATAGAAGATATAGATATTTCAAATTTCGACAAAAGAATATTTAAAGTAAAAATAGAAGTGGCTTGCGATGTTAATAATCCTCTTACAGGAAAAAATGGAGCTAGTGAAGTATTTGCAAGGCAAAAAGGTGCTGACAGTAACATGGTTAAAGTGTTAGATGAAAATTTAGTGCATCTAGCAAAAAAAGTAAAAGATATCTTAGATAAAGATATCAATAATGTACCAGGTGCTGGAGCAGCTGGTGGTATAGGAGCAGCACTTGTAGGATTTTGTAATGGAGAGATAAAAAGTGGAATAGATACAGTTATTAAATATTCTAAACTTGAGGATAAGATAAAGGATGCAGATTATGTATTTACTGGTGAAGGAAGTATAGATTTTCAAACAAAGTATGGTAAGACTCCAATTGGGGTAGCAAAAATAGCTAAAAAGTATGAAGTTCCAGTAATAGCTTTTGCAGGAAAAGTAGGAAAGGGAATTGAAGAATTATATGAAATGGGTATTACTTCTGTAATTGGCATTTTACCTGAAATTGTAACTATTGAAGAGGCTTTAAAAAGTGGAAAATTGAATCTAGAAAGAAGTATACAAAATGTTTCTAGATTATTATTTAAAATGCAGAGTGATTAACACTCTGCATTTTTTAATTCCTCCACAGCAGGGATATCTGCAGGAGCCCATTTTAGTGAATCAAGATTTTCTCTTTTAAGCCATATAAGTTTAGAATGTTCACTTGCAGTTGGTGTTCCTTCTATAAGCATACACTTAACTGTAATAAGATTTACTATAATATTTTCATATTCATGAGTATTATCATTAAAGTCTTCTATGTATTTCACCTTGCAGGATAATTCTTCTCTAATTTCTCTTTCAATAGCTTGTCCGTTGCCTTCACCCTTCTCTATCTTTCCACCAGGAAACTCCCAAAGGTTTGGCATACTCATTTTTGGAGATCTTAAGGCACAAAGAATTTCTGAATTAGAGTTTTCTATTATAGCTCCTACAACTTTTATAGTCTTTTTCATTGTAACCACCTCTAGGATAAGTTTAACATATTGTATGGTGAAGTGTATTTGTGGAGAGGAAAAATTAGAAATAATTTATAAGATATTTAATAATGCCTTGAGATATAATTGTATTGGTAAATTATTGTAAAATGTAGCAGGATAAATAGGGGATGGGAAGAGTGAATATTAGAAAAGCAACAAAAAAAGATTTATCAAGAATAGCAGAAATATATGTTTTTAATAATCGAATGAATTATTGGCCAATTTTTAAGGATGATGGATTTTCTTTTGGAGAATTGCAGGTAGTTACTATGATTGATAATTATTTTGGAAAAGATGAAATATTAAAAAATATATTAGTTTATGATGATGGTTTAATAAAAGGATTTGTTCAATTGAAAGAAAGAGAGATTTGTAAAATATATGTAGATACTTTTTTTCAAAGTAAAGGAATTGGAAAAGAGCTCATAGAATATGCAATTAATGAGTATGGTGCTAATAATCTTTGGGCATTAGAAAAAAATGAAAGGGCAATTTCTTTTTATATAAAACATGGGTTTAATCTAACTGGTGAAAAGAAATTTGAAGAAGATACTATTGAATATTTAGTTCATTTAACTAGGTAAATTCTAGTTTATTCATTAGAGTATAAAGGATAAGGTTAGTGAAATTAGAAGTAAAACACTTTCTAAAAAGGATTAATATTTAGATTAAATTTAAATATATTACTATTATTGATATGGAGGTTATTATATGAAGATATTTATTTTGTTTTGCAACATTATTGTTCCAGTAATTATGATTTGTATAGGAGTATTATATAATAGACATTCCAACAAAAGAATAAATAGAATATTAGATTTATTTATGCCTATTGCTATGATTGGTAGCGGATTAGGGAATGTAGATAATAGTGATTTTTTTAAGGGTAAAAATTCATTACAATCTTCTAATAAAAAGTGTGGGATGATTTGGCTTTTATCAGGATTAGTTACATTTATAATAACTGCTATAGTATTAATAATAAACAAATCAGATATTTTAAATGCTACAAGCTTTTTAGATACTACTAATGTCAGTGTTATTATGTTAGAAGTTGAATTTGCAATAGTAGTCATGACTTTTATAAGTGTAGAGTTTGTTTTAAAGAAGTATTTTTATAAGAAAAATGATTAATTTTATGGGGGAGATTTATATGAAACGGTATGAATACAGAGTTGAGCAAATTCAAATTGAACTAAAGAGTGTGTTTAAAGCAGATAAAAGTAAATATAACAAAGAGATTAGTGAAAAGCTAAATGTACTTGGAAATGAAGGATGGGAATTAGCAGGGGTAGATGGTACATGGTTTTATTTCAAAAGAGAAATAGTGTAAGCTAATGGGCAGTAGTTGTCTAGTCTATTGCAATTATTAGCACCTCTAGGATGAATTTAGTATAATGAATGGTGAAACGTATCTGTGGAGAACCAAAATAAAAAGATAGTAGGTTTATAATATATTAAGTTTGGTATATAATATTCATATAAATGCTTTTTTAGGAGGAAATTTAATGGTAAATAAGGATATTAATTTATATGATATTTTTATAAATTATTCATATAGTCAATTAAAGCAATTATTTAAAAATGCAAAAACAAAAGAAGAGCAAGACTTTTATATGACTTTATCTAATTTAGTATTACAAAAAGAGCAAGCTAAGGTTATAGGTGAATAGTATGCCAACTTATACAATTTTTGCAGGAGTTAATGGAGCAGGTAAAACCTCAATATACAAATCTATTTATTATAATGAAAATAAAAATGAAAAAAGAATTAATACTGATGAAATGGTAGCTAGAATTGGTTCTTGGAAAGACAATAATCTTCAAATGAAATGTGCAAGAGAAGCTGTTAAGTTAATAAAACAATACATTTTGGAGGGGATACCCTTTAATCAAGAAACAACACTATCTGGCAGAAGCATAGTAAAGAATATAAAGTTTGCAAAAGAGAATGGTTTTTATATTGTTATGAATTATATAGGGTTAGAAAATCCAGAACTTGCTAAGAAAAGAGTTAAAATTAGAGTAAGCAAAGGTGGACATGGAATACCTGATAAAGATATAGAAAGAAGATACTATGATTCATTAAAAAATCTAAATGATGTAATTGAAATATGTGATGAAGTAAATATATATGATAATACAGAAGTATTAAGAGAAGTTATATATTTTAAAGAAGGTAAGGTAATATGGAGAGACAAAAAAATACCTAATTGGGCAAATAATATACTACAAAAGTAGCTAGTAAAATTATATAAGTTTTATTAGCTATTTTTATATACAAATATAGTTGAAACTTGAAATTGAAATATTATTAATTATATAAGGAAACTCGACTCCTTGCAGTCGCTGAGTAAGTTCGAAGCACTAAATCAAAGATTTAGATTCTCACTTATGAGGTAATCTAATCTTTTTTACTTACGGTATGGTGAAGCGTATCTGTGGAGAACCAAAATTAAAGTGAGCAAATTTATAAAGATGATTGGTATTTATAGATGGAATTTTGATATAATTGAAAAAAATTGGTGAAGATGATATAATTTTCTCAAAAAATCATATCGTAAAACAGATAAAAAGATAATTCTTAGGAATAGCTTTGAACTGCTTTAGTTATGATTTTTTTGTTGTACTAATTTGTAGAATATCATAAGATTTGAGAAATGATAATATTCATTTGCCTTTATATTAGTATTGGATTTTAATGTGAAAGGAGTAGTAAGATGCGAAAGAGAATTATATCCGCTGTATTAGTGATAGGACTTGTTATTGGTTACATTCCATTTCAAAGTTTTGCTGCGGAAATTGGAGATAATGGAAAGGTTATCAATGGAGACTATGTGATTGCAGTAAATACAAATGCAGACCCCAATAATAAACAGAGTAGTGGGACATTAGTATTTGATAGCATGGGAGGAAGAGGGACAACTTCTTTAGAAAATGAACTAAATCAAGAGGCAGAAGATATAGATTTTATTGTAGATGGAAGCGATACCAAAGTAGAGAATAAAAACTTATTCTCAAGACTTTTAGGAGTAGGAGACATATATTCTATAGGAGATGAGAAAAAATTTTATCAAGGAAGGACATATGTTTGCATAGGAGTTTATGATAAGAGTTACATATGGATGGAAAAAAGCATGAAGAATGATTATGATGCTGCTGGAAAGACAAATGATGCAGCAGAAGATATGCGTTCGACTTATGAAAGTAAGCCTTATGAAGTTCTTATGGAATTGAGTGATAATAAATTCCCCTATAATGATGGGTCTGGAAAATTATCTATTCTTTTAGAACAGACTAGTAATGGGTCATCAGGGTTTTATGCAGGTGAAAGTGGAATTACAGCTATACATATTAATATACCGAAAGCAGCAGAGTATACAAAAGGACGTCTTTCGTCTACAAATGGGCTGCTTGTACATGAAGGGCAACATGCAATATTTAGAAATTTGACTTGTGGAGGAGATGCTCAACTGGCATCAAAGTATCGTTGGTTAGATGAGGGACTAGCAGTAGCTAGCATGGACTATACATGGGGTGGAAGTGATCCTTCAGGCTGGTTTGATTATATTAAAGGAAATCCTCAGATTAGGAATGGTTCTGCACTTGTATATAGTTCTTATAGAAATTCTTCTGCACAAGATTATGCAATGCCAGATTTATTTGTCAGATATCTGGCAAATCAGAAGTCGAAAGGATATAAACCAATAGAGTTTTTCCAAGGTATTTATAGAGTGACGGCAACTGGTAAAGACACAAAAACTTTCATGAATGATGTTTTTAAAGCAGCAGGACTTAAAGATGAAAATGGTAATGTACTTACATTTGACAAGTCTTTGGTGCAGTTCTATGCAGCGATTATTGCTCAAGATAAAGATGGAGTTTATGGTTTTTATGGTGATCCGGTAGTTTTAAATAAGCTTAATGATTATCCTATTTATATGGGGGAAAGCGGAAAACCAGTTATGCTTTCTGGAACAGCGGCTATTGTTCTGAAAACTGAAAATGGAGAATTTAAAGTACCGTCAGATGGTGGAAAAGACATTCGATATATTGCAGTAAATAGATCGGATACGGTATCTAAGCCTTCTAAAGGATCAGGTACAGCAGCAGATCCTTATAAGATTGAGAAAGCTTCAGACCTTTTTTATATAGCAAGTAATCAGAGTTGCCATTTTATTTTGACAAGTGATCTGGATTTAACAGGAAGTACTTATATTAGTGCAGGATGGTTTGGTGGAAGCCTTGATGGTAGAGGATATACAATAAAAGGTCTTAAACAGCCATTAATAGAAAGAAACAAAGGTACAATTAAAAACTTGAATATTGAAGCGGATTTTAAAAGTGATTATCAGGCCTATACTGGAGCACTTGCCAACATTAATGAAGGAAAGATATTAAACAGTAGTGTTAAAGGAAACTTCGATATACAGATGACAGGAACCGGGTATGGGGTTGTTCAGACATTTGGAGGGCTTGTTGGAAGAAATGAAGTATCAGGTGTTATACGAGAGTCTTTTGTTGATGCAAATATAAATGTGAAATTTGGATTTAGTCATGGATCAGCAGGGGCATTAGTTGGAAAAAATTCAGGTGCTATAGAAAACTCTTATGCACGTGGTTACTTGAATGTGATACAGGATAATAGAGGGGATTACAAATTTTATGTTGGAGGTATCACTGGAGAACTGACTAGAGATATGGGGTTAGGTGCAACACTGAAAAATTGTTATAGTACAACCCAGATAAGCACAAGAGCAGTTAGTGATTCAAATAAGCAAGCAATAGGTAGACTTTATGGTCAAGATCAAAATATTTCAGTAAATAGTGTAAGTCAATCTTATGCTTTGGATGGTATGGATGCAGTTGGTAAAACCACATCTGGAATTGATGGGGAAATTTATTCGAAAACTTCAGATCAACTTAAGAAAGTTGCAACTTATGTAAATTGGTCATTTAATAGTATTTGGAAAATACAAGAAGGAAAAGATTATCCGGTATTTATAGAAGCATCAGATATTAAAACTATTTCGGTTTCAGTACCACAAATAGAAAAAGAACGTTATGTAGGAGAAGAACTTTTACTTTATTCTGCAAAATTAATTGTAAATGGTACGGCAGTTCCCCTTACAAATGATATGATTAATGGTTTTGACAGTAGTACTGAGGGAGTGAAAACAGTAACTGGTAACTATAAGAATAAGGTATTTCAATTCGATGTTACAGTAAAAGCTCCTAAGTCAGTAGATAAACTTGAGATTTCAAAAGCTGGTAAAACTTCTTATGTTCAAGGTGAAGAATATAGTAGTGCAGGTGTTGTATTGATGGCAACATTAGATGGTACACCATATCATTATATAAAAAGTGGATTTACAAGTGATTTAGATGGTATTCTATTGGATAATCAAAATAGGGTAACATTTAGTTACTATGATGGCAAAGTTAGTCAAGAGATTACTGTGAAAAAGGATGAGCCAAAATCATTGACTGTTGTTAATCCTATGAATAAAGTAGATTATTATTCAGAAGACAAATTAGACTTTTCAGGTATGGGTATCCAGATTACATATGCTTCTGGAAAGAAATCTTCGGTTTTAAGATTTGATGAACTTAAAGGGAATGGAATACGCTTAGTATTGGATAATAACGGTAAATTTACTACTGTGGATTCTGATACTGTATTAACAGAAAAAGAGAATGGTACTAATATATATGCTTGCTTTGGAGACAAAAATCCAAACGAGTTTGGTTCAATATTTGCAAGATTAGCCCAAATTACTGTAAAGCCAAAATTGCATTTAGATAGTCAAATTTTCTTATTAGGTCAGAATGTTACAAGATTTGATTTATTTACAGATATGGTTGTAGGAGGAGAAGGAAATTATAAGTTTGAGATTGTTGAAGGAAAATTACCAAAGGGAATCAGAGAAGTTAAGAATATGCCTGGAAGTACTAGAATACTTTTTGAGGGAACACCTACAGAGGTTGGAGAGACAAGAGTTGTTTATAAAATTTCAGATTCTGCAGGAAATACTACTTTAACAGATATTATTTTTGTAGTGAATCCTCCATCAAGTGTAGCTGAGGTAGAATCATTTAGTATAACGAATGCTAGAGAATCTTATCCAGCTGTCATTAAAGGTACAACAATTGAACTTATTGTACCAGCAGATATACAGTTGAGTTCATATTGGGCGTCTGTGAAATTATCAGATGGAAGTAACTATTATCCAGATCCTAATATGCCACCTATAGTAAAAGAGGGAATACAAACATTAGCTATTATTGCTCAGGATAAAAAGACAATTAAAGAGTATACAGTGTTAATTAAGAGGGCAACACAAAATATGCAGCCTTTAGATAAACCTAAAAATCTAGTTTGGGATTCCAATACTAATACTTTAAGTTGGGATTCTGTGAATAATGCAGAAAGTTATATTGTTAATATAGCTCCTGAAGGTGAAGTTTCTTACATGGTAAGTACTTCAGAAAATAAACTTAATCTGAAAGATGTAGTTCAGAAATCAGGAAATATTGGTCTAAGTGTATTTGCTATTGGTGATAATATAAATACATATACTGGTAAGTCTTCTGAAATAACTGTTTCTTATGTAGCACCACCACAGATAAAGTATATTAGTGTTAATCCAAAGAAAATAGAAGCATTTAAAGGTTATAATACACAATTTAAAGTAACGATTTCAGCAAACAGTAATGCAGATAAAAGTGTAACATGGTCTATTGAAGAAGCTTCAAGTGCTAGTACTTCAATTGATTCAAAAGGTGTGCTTACAATAGGGGATGATGAGACTTCATCAGAAGTACAGGTAATTGCAACATCTAATCATGATCCAAGTAAAAAAGCAAGGGCAGTTGCTACGATTAAAGAGTTACCAAAACTAAATACTCCATCAGGTCTTATTTGGAAGGGACAAGTTGCTACATGGAATGCTGTTGATAATGCAAATGGTTATAGTGTTGAGCTATATAAGGATGGTATCAAGGTAGGAGAAAGTCAAGAAACTAATAATACACAGTTTGATTTTACCAATAAAATGAAAGAAGCTGGGATATACAAATTCCGTGTTATTGCTTTAGGTGATGGAAAAACTATAGCAAATAGTGATGAAGCAGAAAGTCTAGAATATAATTATATAGTTGATATCAATCATGATGGGAAGGTAGATATGCTAGATTTAGCAATAGTATCAGAAAAGTATAATTTGAAAAGTACTGATGTTGGATATATCAAAGACTGTGATTTAAATAATGATGGGATAATAGATATATATGATATTGTTATGGTAGCAAATAAAATAAAATAAATGTTTAGAGCTTAAGTGAAAAGTTAAGCTGTTATATATTTTTTTAATAAAGTTCCTACAACATTAAGCATAATATGTTTATTGTTTAAGTAGGAACTTTATTGATTTCCTCAATAAAATTTTAATAGTGGTAAGTTTATATTAAGGAGTTGCAATTAGTATTGATTATAATGTAGATAGAAAAATTTAAGAAGATATACTATAAGATTACAGTATATCTTCTAGAGTATATTGAGATAGCTCATTAACAAAACTCTGTAATGATTTAGAGAAAATACCTTTAAGCTTACAACCACTAGTCATTAGAGGGCAAAGTTTAGGATTATTCATACATTCAACTAAGTTTAAGTTTTCTTCAGTTGATATTAAAACTTTACCAAGGTTTATTTCAATTGGTTCTACACCTAATTTTAATCCACCATTTCTACCCTTAGTTGATATTATATATTCTGTTTTGGCAAGTTTATGTATAACCTTTTTCATGTGGTGCTCTGATACTTCTAGATGTTCAGCAAGTTTATCAATAGTAGTATTTTCAGCTCTATTTCTAGCTAGATATATTAACGCTCTAAAAGCATAGTCTGTAAATTTTGATATCTGCATAATTCTTCTCCTTTGAGATTTAAATATAGTATATTATAACAAAATAAATGATTATTATAATAGTTACATACAAATATTTATATTACTATTTTCAGAATCAAGACAGAGTAAATTTGAGGGAATAATGTGTATTTTACTTGCACATTTTAAATTTTTGTGTTATATTTAATGTATCAACAGATAATTATTATTAAATAATATATATTAAAGATTACAGGAGAGATTATATATGTTAGATCAGAGAACAATAGAAATAATTAAAAGTACGGTACCAGCATTAAAGGAGCATGGAGTAGAAATTACAAAAACTTTTTATAAAAATATGTTTGAAAACAATCCAGAGGTTAAGCCATTATTTAATATGGATAGACAAGCTTCAGGAGAGCAACCAAAAGCATTAGCTATGACAGTATTAGCAGCTGCTCAAAATATAGACAACTTGGAAGCTTTATTACCAGCGGTAAAGACAATAGGAGAAAGACACTGTGATGCTCAAATTAAAGAAGAACATTACCCAATAGTTGGAGCTAACCTTTTAGGGGCAATCAAAGAGGTTTTAGGTGATGCGGCAACAGATGATATTATTGATGCTTGGGAAAAGGCTTATAGAGTTATAGCTAAGGTGTTTATAGATGTAGAAAAAGAAATTTACGAATCAAGAAGCAAATAATAAATATGTTTAGCCATATTCATGATAGAAGTGAATATGGCATTTTTTACTGACTAGTAAAGTATAAAATTTCAATTAGCTATGAATCAAAGGTATATTACATTTTTATATCAAAAATATAAAATAAAGGATGGTAATTTTATAAAGTAGTACAGTGGATATTTGTTTCCATTTGACTTGGAGCTTGAGACGGAACAAGTTTGATATTTTTTGTTGTAATAAATGTTTTGAATGGAAAGAAATGAGTTGAAAATATATATTTTATTTATACCTTTATAGGCATAGTATTTTATATCTTTTTAATAGTACTAATAAAGGTTATATATTAAGTCTAAATAAGTAGTAGAATTTTAGTAGGTTTTAATACTTATTTTTTATAAAAACATAGTTGAACTTGAATTTGAAATTCTATTAATATTTGGGTAGCAGAACTTATACAGAGTGAAAGTAAGTGAGGTTTATAGCCTTATGCGTTAATATAACTAGCATAAGGCTATTTTTATAGTTAAAAATGATGCTAACTATATCCCAATATTCTTCATTTCCCCAAGTACCTTTTCAATTCTCTCATCAATATTCTTACCATCATATTTTGAAAGTTTTAACTCACTTTGTATTTTCCCATCAGACATAAACATAATACGTTCTGTTTTTGATGCAACCTTTGGATCATGAGTTACAAGCACTATTGTAGTACCCTTATTATTAATATGTCTTAATAAATCCATTATTTCTTCCGCTGATTTAGAATTAAGTGCCCCTGTAGGCTCATCACCAAATATTATCTTAGGGTCATTCATTAAACTACGACATATTCCAGCTCTTTGAAGTTGACCTCCAGAAACTTCATTAATATTACGATTCTTTAAGTTCTCTATTCCTGTCATTTTCATAAGATTATCTGCCTTTATCAAAATGTCTTTAATATTTTTTCTATTAGAGCGTACAGAAGTAAGAATAATATTATCACCTATATTTAAATTCTTTAGCAAGCTTGGTTGTTGAAATATAAATCCCATTTTTGTTCTTCTTATTTCTGCTAAATCTTTTTCTTTTATAACAGCTAAATCATCACCATCAAAAGTAACGTTTCCTCCCTCTGGAACATCCATACCGCTTAATACATACATAAGTGTAGACTTTCCAGATCCTGATGGACCCATTATTGAAATAAACTCACCTGTTTTAATAGATACTGAAACATTATCTAATACCACTTGTTTTTCATTTCCTTCACCATAGGATTTTCTTATATTTTTTCCAATTAATAATTCACTCATCTTCTTACTCCTTTATATTATCTGAAATTTTAATTTTTCCTAAATTTGCAGTAACTATTATAGAAGATACTATTACAGTTAAAATAAGTATAACTGGGGAAAGTATATAAGCTACTATAAGGTTTACCATAAATTTAAATGTTGTTGCTCCAAGAGAGGCAAGTATAGAACCTGCAAGTAATTCTCCAAGAGTATTAGCTAAAATAGTACCTAAAACAATTCCTAAAATTGAAACTACTACAGCTCTTACAATGTATTGAACTGTAACATCATTATTAGTAAATCCAAGGGACTTCATTATTGCAATAGGATATTTATCCTTTGAGATGAGCATCTTTATAAATAATAATGTAACTAAGGCTACTATTATAATAGAAACTATCATTGCAGCAGTAGATGCTAATTTTATAGAATCCTTTATGGAACCAAAAGTTTGACTAATATACTCATCAATGTGTGATACTTTTCCATAAGTAAAGTCTTTTGAATATTTATTAAAAATACTATCTAAATTGGACTTATCGGTAGCTTTTACATAGATGATTGAATACATAATGTCATTTAAATCACTATTAAATGTAGCCTTGGCTGTTTTCCCTCCATTAGTAATATCAGAGTAAATCCCACATACAGTTAATTTTTTATCTTGTCCGTTAATATTAAGAACTATAGTATCTCCAACTGTTTTATTGATTTCCTCACTATTAGTTACTGAAAGAGCAATTTCATTATTTGATGCTGGTGAACTTCCTTTTGAATATTTTACTGGAAAGGAATTATGATCTCCAAGCTCAACCTTAATGTTGTCACTACTACCATCAGCATTTTTCAATTTAAAAGATTTTGTGTAGAAAAGGGCATATTTACTGATGTTCTTGTCATTTTTCATAGCTTTTACTATGCTTTCAGATTTATTTTTAATATCACTTTTTTGTTGAATATCTATTCTAATATCACAATCTCCAACACCCATATATGTGACAAAGCTCTTTGAAGAAATAGTATTATATAGATTTTGAGGAACAATCATTATAAATGTAGCTAATATAAGTACAATTAACATTGTTATATAAAGCTTTTTCCTTGAAAGAACATCCTTTATTCCAAGAAAAATATTACTACTAAATAAGCTGCAAGATTTAATACTAAAATAATTTGTATTTGATGTTTTATCTGAAGATAAATTATTACTTAAAGCCCTTGATGGAGATATTTTCTTAAAAGCTTTAAGAACTCTATTTACATAGCATATAATCAAAAGAAATATTAGTATTACTCCAAATAATGAACCTACTAAAGATATTGCATTATTTCCTCCATTACCAAAATGTAATCTTATATTCTTTAAAAGCATATTTTTAAAAGGAAAAGATATTATTAAACCAAGTAATGATCCAACTCCAGCAATAAAGGCATACTTTGTAAGATATATTTTCTTAATATCAGAAATAGAAAGACCTATTGCTTTCATTACTCCGATTTCTCTATAATCATCCTCCATTTTTGCAATTAGAGTAAAGCGAATACACATAAAAGCAATTAATAAAATAAGTACACTAACAAGTATGATTACTCCTATCATAAGACCTTCTGACATTGCATTAATCATCTTAAATAATGGGTAAGTTATAGTTGGTCCATTTGCTTCAAGATTAGCATTTACATACTGATTTTCAAATTTATTAATATCTGATAAGTTTTTTAATCTAAATTGAATTAAATATTCCATGCCTCCAAGACTTTTAATATTTTCAAAATCATTTTTACTAATTAAATATCTTTTAGAAGAAGCCATAGAAGAATTCATTTGAGAATCACGTAAAAATCCTGCCACTGTAAACTTCTTGCCATATACATACACTGAATCATTTATCTTAGCTTGCTTTTCTTTCATAAATGTTACTGGGAGATATATTTCACCATCTAAAACCTCAACGTTTTTGCCATCTAAATCAAAAAGATAATCAAAATTCTTACTTTGAATAGAAAAACCATTATCAATAACACTATCTCCAAGAGATTTTCCATTAACAATAATTTCTGACCCTTCTACATTAAGAAAGGGCACTACTTGATATTCATGAACTAAATTATTAGATTTAGCGAATTTATCTATATTACTTAAATTAATATCACCTGAATGCATTTGCATAAAGTGAGGTGTTTTAGCTTGTATCATAAGTGTATCTATTGAGCCTAATAAGTTAACTGCAAGAGTTATAGCTAGCGAAAGTAATACTGATGATGCAGTAACTATTAGCAATGTGGTTAAGGTTACAAATTTACTTCTTTTTATATCATTAATAATTAATCTTTTAAACATATTGATCCTCCAGTTTTCTAATTGACTTAATAGAGTAGAGGATTATTGCTGTTATAGAAAGAATTATCCCAGCAATAATAATTAATAAGCCTGTACCCCTACCAGTACCAGTTCCAATAATTTTACCAATATTATTTGCAAGTATGCCTCCTTCAGTAAGCATAGGATTGAAAATATTATCAGAAATAATTCCTACAAATCCAAAAGCAATAACATATCCTAGCTGCGATATAAGTCCAATAAGCCCCCAAGCTCTTCCCTGAACTTCATTAGGTATGTTTGATCTAATTAAAACATCAATACTTGTATTTGCAAAAGGAAGGGTAGCAAAAAATAAAAAACCTGCTATAGAAATTAAAATTATATTTTCTCTTAATCCAAAAATAGCCATGAAAGTTCCAGTCATAAACAATGAAATAGATAATATTTTTGAATAACCCTCTTTAATTGATATCATCCCAATAATTACGCTTGAGACAAGCATTCCTGTGCCACAAATAGTTTCACATACTCCTAAAGTAGTAGCATTGGAAAAGGATAGTATCATTGGTGTTGCAAGGGTTTGTATTATTCCTAAACATAAAGTGAGAATAGAGCCTAAAATTACTAAAGTAAATATTCCTTTATTACTTGTAATTGCCTTCCATCCTTCTTTAAATTCAGAAGTTAAGGATTCTTTTTTTTCAATTGCTTTAGATTGAAGTCCCTTTCTAACAATAAGTGTAGCTGTTACAGTTACAAAGAAAGTACATATATCAATAATTAGCAAAAGCTTTATATTTGAAAAACTTAATAAAAATCCAGCAAGAATAGGGGAGATTAAGAATTTAGATGAACCTGCTATTTGAACAAGTCCACTTGCTTTAGAAAATTCCTCTTTAGTTAATAGATCTGTAATAGTTGCTTTGTATGCAGGTTCAAGAAGTGATGAAAATATTGAACTTATAGTTACTCCAATAGCTATTGGATAAAGTGTAGCCTCACCATTTATCATACATATTAATATATAAATGAGTCCTAGGGCGGATAAGCTATCTCCTAAAATCATGAGTAGCCTTCTATCATATCTATCTGCAAGTACTCCAGCTATTGGACTTAACAATAGTGATGGTAAAAAAGCTAATAAAGTAATTAGAGCAGTAGAAGATACCCGTCCTGTTTGCTGATATACATAAATTCCAAGACCAAAGGAAGTCAATCCACTTCCAATGGCAGAAATAAGTTCACCTGACCATAATAATAAGAACTTTTTAAAGGATTTATTTAAACCTTCCATTAAACCTTACCTCCTAATTAAATACTTGTTTTATAAAATCAAAGCTTCCTTTTTCAGCGCCCAATAAACGTTCTAAATTAACAATAAAAGCTGAAATTTTTCTTAAAGTTTCTTCCATAGATAGGTTGTTATTACTATCAAAGACAGTTTGGGTATAAATTAAAATCATCTCAACTGTTTCTAGAGGATAATCAGTATTAAATATTCCTTTTTCAATTCCTTCACAAATAACCTTTGTAAGAATTGGAACTACGTTATCAATAATAGAATCAAATTGTTTTTGATGCATAAGAAGATTTTGTGGATTATGAATATTATTTACAATTTTCTTTTCCTTATCATCTTCTATATTAAGTGACATTACCACACCAAGGATTTTTTCCTGAACTGAAAGTGAAGGGTCCTTAGAAATTTCTTGTGCCTTATAAAATATTTTTTCTGAAATTCTATCTATAATAGCATCTAAAATTTCTTCTTTAGACGTGAAATAGTAGTATAGTGTACCTTTGGCAATTCCTACTTTTTCAAGAATATTAACAATACTAGTATTTTCATATCCTTTTTCTATAAATAATTCCTTAGCTATATCAAGTATCTCATGTTTTCTTTCTTCACCATTTTTTATAACTTTCATAAGAATTCCTCTTTTCCCTCAACCGACCGATGGTCGGTTTGTAGGTATATAATATCATTCAATACATTAAATGTAAATAAAAAGTTGGAAATTTTTTGAATTAATATTTAAATAGAAGGTCTGTTACATAGTAGGAAGGAAAAGTTAGTAAAATCAATTTATGTGACTTTGTCACATAAAAAAAAATAAAAATTATGTATAGTGTAAACAAACCGATGATAAAAGTTTAAGGAGGAAAAGAAATGAATAAAAATAATTGGATAAAAGGTGCTGTAGTGTTAGGTTTCTCATTCTTTATAGTTATCTTACTTGTTAAACCAATAGGAGTTTCAACTCAGTTTTCAGTGCTATCAGGAATAGTACATACTGCAATAGATAGTGATGTAATAGTTGAAGATTCAAGTAGAGAAACTGGATATAAAAGCTCAAATGCATATTATGATAAATCAGAGGGGAAATTAGCCAAGTCTATAAAGAATCCATTAAATTATGATTTTATTTTTGTATTATCAATTCCAGTAGGTGGATATTTAGGATATTTGTTATTTAGCAGAAAGAAGAAAAATGAAGAAGATAATAATGTGGAATCATGTGTATTAGATGATAATAAAAAAAGTTTTATAAGAAAGTATGTACCTAGTTTTATTGGAGGATTTTTACTACTATTTGGAGCAAGAATGGCTGATGGATGTACTAGTGGTCATATGATGAGTGGAATGATGCAAGGTAGTATAAGTGGATATGTATTTGCAATATCTGTTTTTGCCACTGCCATACCAACAGCTATAACTGTTAAAAAGATTAAAAAATCAAACTAAGGAGGAAAAATAGATGAAAATTTTATTGGCAATTTTACTTGGGGGCTTCTTTGGATTTGCACTAGCATATGTAGGAGCTACAGGTTTTAAAAATATACTAAAAATGTTAAGATTAGAGGACTTATCTTTAGCTAAGATAATTTTATTTGGAATAGGCTTTTCAAGTGTATTACTTTCTATTTCAAGCTTATTAGGCATATTTGATACTTCTCATTTAAGTATTAAGACTATGAATTTAGGTGTTATAATTGGTGGATTATTATTTGGAGTTGCATTTGGTGCTGTGGGAACATGTCCAGGTACTTGTATTGGTGCAGTTGGAAGTAACGGAGTTAAAAGAGCTGTTGCAGCTATATTAGGTGGATTAGTTGGAGCTTTTGCATTTTCAATGTCCTATGGATATTTTAAGGAACTTGGATTATTTGAAGCATTAAATATGGGTAAGTTAACTTTATTTAATATTTCTAATAAGTATCCATCAGTTTTTAATGCAGGATTTGTTGGCTTATTAATTGTTGGAATATTGTTTATGGGTACAGCATATATTCTTCCTAAAAGAATATTAAAGGATTAGAACAAAGAAAAATATTTATATCTTTATATATTGTTATAAATATATAAAGATATAAAGAAACAAATATATAAATATAAAAATATATAGTAAACATAGGAGGTTGAAGGGACATTCTTAAGAAAAATTTTAAAGTTAAGAAACTAAATCCAGCAATGTATAAGTTGCTGGATTTTATTTTTTCTAATTTAGATATTCATTTATATTTGAATCAAATATTCATTTACTTTTCTGAGGAGACCTTGAATTTTCAAAAGAGATGCTATAGAATTTTTGGTAATAATATAGATTCTTAAAATTGGATACTAAGTAGTGAAGGGGAAGGGGAATTTTGACTTCTATAAATAGATTTTAGAGGAGAGGAAAAGAGATGAGTTATATAGATTTGCATATGCATTCAAATTATAGTGATGATGGGGAGTTTACGCCTAAAGAGTTAGCAGACCTTTGTATAGAAAGAGGGGTAATGATCATAATTCTGTTAGAGGAATAGAAGAGGGGAAAGAATATATTAAAGATAAAGATATTACAATAATTCCAGCCATTGAATTAGATTGTAGTATTGATGGTGTAAACCTACATGTATTAGGATATGGAATAGATTATAAAAGTGATATTTTTGAAGAAATAGAAGCCAATATAATAAAACAAGAGCAAGTTGCTTCAAAAGAAAGAATGAGATTAGTTAGGGAACTAGGAATAAATTTTGAGGATGAAATGATAAAAAAGCTATCTAAAAATGGAGTGGTTAATGGTGAAATGATAGCTGAAGCAGCAATGAGCTTTGATAAAAATCAAGAAAATCCACTACTTAAACCTTACTATAAAAATGGGTCAAGAAGTGATAATCCATTTGTAAATTTCTATTGGGATTTTTGTGCTCAAGGAAAACCTGCATATGTTGAGGTGAAGTTTATCTCATTAGAAGAGGCTGTAAAAGTTATTTTAGACAATGGTGGAGTTCCTATATTAGCTCATCCAGGTAATAATATAAAGGAAGATTTTAATCTATTAGAAAAAATAATTGCTAGCGGAGTTAAGGGATTAGAAGTGTATAGCAGTTATCATAATGAAGAACAAATAGATTTTTATAGGGATTTTGCTTATAGAAATAATTTACTTTTAACTTGTGGCAGTGACTTTCATGGAAAAACAAAGCCAAGTATAATTGTAGGTGGAGTAAGTTGTAATAATAGTGAAGAGAAAATAATTAAGGAACTTGATATTAAATTAGGCCAATGATATTAAAAATGATCATTGGCTTATGTTACAATTGGAATGGTAAATTATTGTAAGAAGTGGATAGGTATTTGAAAGGAATAAGAATACTATGATAGATATTAAAAATTATAATTATTGTCCAGACATAGGTGAAATAAGTGAATATATTAGAAATTCATTATTTAATGATTTCTGTGCAGAGATAGTTAAAGAATATAATGCAAAATATAAAGTAGAGTTTAGTAAATGTTCATGGGAGTCAGGATGGAATATTAAATTTAAAAAGTCTGGGAAAACACTATGCACAGTATATCCAAGAGAAAATTATTTCACTGTATTGGTGGTAGTTGGAGTGAAAGAAAAGGAAGCTGTGGAAGAATTGTTATTTAATTTATCTCCAGTAATTCAGAGGATATATAATGAAACCAAAGAGGGAATGGGGCAACGTTGGTTAATGATAGATTTAGAAGATAAGGATGAAATATTTAGTGATGTACTAAAACTTATTGATGTACGCGCAAAATTTAGGTAAAGTTCATATTTAAATTGTCATGTTCTACATTAACTCTACCAATTCTACCTGTGGTAGGTTTAGATTTAATGCCATTGAAATTATAATGATATTAAAGGTGGTGTAATTATGGATACAAAAAAATAGGAGTATTTATAGCAGATGCTAGAAAAAAGAAAAAACTTACACAGGCAGAACTAGGAGAACATCTAAATGTAACTGATAAAGCAGTTTCTAAATGGGAATGTGGTAAGTGCCTACCTGATAGTTCATTATTTGAAGATATAAGTAAGGTGGTGGATGTATCTATGAGTGAATTATTAAAGGGTGAATATATTGAAGAAGAAAATGTAGAGGTAGAAAGTAATAAAACTATAAATTCATTACTAAGTGAGATTAAAAAGTTAAAAAGAAATGAATCATTAATTGGAGCTTTATGTGCAATATTAATATCATTTATTACAGCAATTTATTCACTTATATGGCAACCTGGTGAAAAAGCTTATGAACAATTTTTCTCAGGATTTATTGAGGCAATAAGTGCTGGGTGCCTTATTATAGGAATAGTTCTTATATTCTATACATGGGTAAAGTACTCTCAAAAAAACTGAAAATAAATCACTTTTCAAGGACTAAGCTAAATAACTTGGTCTTTTTTACTGCCTAGGAAAGTATAAAATTTCAATTAGATATAAGTCAAAGGTATTATTACATTTTCATATTAAAGAATATAAAATAAAGGATAGTAATTTTATAATTTCCTTACCTTAAGTAAGAAGGGAATAGATATTTATTTTTCTGTGACTTGGAGCCTAGAGACGGAACAAACAAAATAAATATCCAATCCACCTTTTTTTATTTCTTGGGAAATTATGTATATAAAGTGGTAAAATTAAATATAACAACATAGTTTTTTAGCTGTAAAGAAATATTTAATCTTGGAGGATTTATGAGAACAATAGATATTGTAATTATGTATGTAAAGGGCTATTTAACTAATGAATATTTAATACAGTGGGTACGTGAGCATGAGGAGGAATTAAGTAAAACTTATTATGGATTATATAATTATGGATATAAAGAAAAAAGAAGTAAATTATGATGGACAAGAAGGAATGCAAGGTTAGAAGGGGGTTGGGTGAATTTATGATAAGTAGGAAAAAGAAAATAATAATAACATTAATTACAATGTTTGTAGTAACTACAGCAACTGTTTTAGTTCTTAAAAAATTTAAACCAGAGGTTGCAGAAAAGGTTGAACCATTTGTGAATAAGATAGAGGTCCCAGAGGAATACTCAAGAGCTGATAGAAATAATAATGGGGTTCCAGATCCAATTGATATTTCAAATAATTTAGAAGAGCAGCTAGATTCAAATACAAAATATGTGGATGCCTATTATGTAGGGGGATATCCACCAGAGGATGAGGGAGTTTGTACTGATGTTATATGGAGAGCTTTTTCTTCAATAGATATAAACTTAAAGGACTTAGTAGATAAGGATATTAAAAATAATATAGATGATTATTGGAGAATAGAGGACAAGGCAGATCCTCATATTGATTTTAGAAGAGTACCTAATTTAATGGTGTATTTTGATAAATATTGTGACACCTTAACAAGTGAAGTGATACCAGAGAATGTTGATAATTTAAAACAGTGGCAGCCTGGTGATATTATTTTATTTCTTGAGCCTTATCAACATGTTGGCATGGTAACAAATGAGAGAGATAGCGATGGGGTGCCTTTTGTAGTTCATAATTCTAGACCAAGCATAAAGAAGGGAAAGTTAAGCTGGTTTAGCGATTATAAGTTATATCATTATAGGTGGAAGTACTAAAAGGGGGGAAATAAATGAATAGATTTTCAAGTTTATCAGAAGATGAAATTAAAGAGAAGTTCAGACAGTTTAGTGAAGAGCCTAGAGGACCAAGAGTAAGAAAATTTATCTATGATATTTTGTTGAAAAATCCAATAAATAGGGAGAAGTTTGATTTTAAGAAAAACTTAAATTTAGATGTAGAGAAAATTAAGTCTGCTAACAACTCGGGCCACAAAAATCAGACCATAGCTTCAGACTTTTTTATTTATGGATTAGTGGCACATATTTTGGGTGATGAAAAAACTTATATAGAACTATTAAGTAGCGACGAGTTTCAAAATGGAATATTTGATACTGATATGAAGAAAAATGAGAGGTGGTGTAAAGAACTTACTAGTTTTTATGGAGTAATTAGATATGATATTGCTACAATAAAAATACATGAGATTATGGTTTTGAGAAAATATGATAAGCCTATTTATACTGTAGTAACAAGAGACCGAGAAGCTATGAGTAAAAATGAAATAAGAACCTTTAAATGGGATTATTGTAGTATGGATGAATTCATATATTCAGTATTATGTGATTTGTACGGAACTAAAAGAATAGGACAATACTACAAAAAAAATGATGAGTTTTTACTAAAGATGTATTATTCATTGTATCTTTACTTGACAGAGGATGAGAATAAGGAAGAGTATAAAAAGTTAGCTTTAAATTATGCACAAAAAGCTATTGAAAGTGATTACTTTGATGTAGTTTTTGATTTCATAATGTTATTAGATTTATCAATAACTTTCCCAGAAGTTTTTGGTGACATTATAGATAAGCCCCATAAAATAGTTAAAGCAGATGAAAGTCTTTTAGATTTTAATAAGGTAAAAGCAGTAACTCCATTATCTAATGTGGAGAAAGATTTAATTAAAAACCTAAAGGATGAAGACATTAGAATTCTTATGGAAAAGCCTAAAAAATTAAAAAATAAGAAAGACTTTATAAACAACCTAGTGGTATTAAAGCATAATGCAGAAAATTATCTTTCTAAAAATAAAGAAAAACTAGAGAGGGCAGATGACTTTTCACAGTACTTATCAGAGCTAAATACTTTATTCTATATTCAATATGAGTTAAAAAATGATGATAAGCTTAAAGAAATATTAGAGGATTCAGAAAATAGAGCATTACAATTTAGAGAATTTGTTGAGAAAAAAACAAGTGAATATGATGAGGATGAAGAAGAAATTGGTTTCCTTACATTAGGATATAGATTATTTGAGCTTGCTCTTATGTTTAGTTTAATGGAAGATGATGAAAAGTCTAAATATTATTTTAAAGAAAGTTCTATAAATCTTAAGGGGGAGGTAGAAGAAAAGTATTTTGAAACTCCAAGAGAAAGTGATGGTTGTTCAAATAGTTTCCTGAAAAATACTTATGCTCATATAATGACTGGAGATGTAGATAACTTTAAAGCTGCTTTATATATAAATCCTGATATTGACTATATTGAAGATGATGAAGAACTTTTAGAATATGAGGTAACAGACCCAATGGTACTTTCAGTATATGAGGATACAAATATAAAAGAACTTCTTAAAACTGTGAAGGACATGTTAAGAGTGGACAAAGCCTACGGAAGAGAAGTAAGTAGACAAAAGGAAATATGTGAAGTATTAAATAAGATAGTAAAACTTGAAAAGTCTAAAGATAAAGAAAAAGCCAAAGAAGCAATAAACAAGAAACTAGATAAAGTATATAACTCAATAGCGTCAATAAATAGCTATCTTGAGGTGTATCCTATGTATTTAGGGCTAAAAAGTTTGTATAGTTAATTAAAATATTGTTTCAAGATATAAAGATAGCTAGTGAAACTATAAAAGTTTTACTAGCTATTCTTATATAAAATTATAAATTAATTATTTCATTTTTAATTATATTTTTAATTCTTTTATTAGTTGTTATAACCCTAGGAACTTTAATTTGATTTTTAGATACACCTTTATTTTGTAAAAACTCTTTTATTTTATAGAAAGTTTTTGGCTTTACAATTATTACTTTTAGATTTGCTAAACGATTATTACTTCTAAATCTTCCATAAGCTAAATTTGATTTTCTAAGTTCTTTATCTAATAATTGTTCAATTTTATTTTTTAGTGGTAAGGATGCTTGTTCTTGTATCTCTATATAGAAAACATATCTACCAGGAGAGCGTGTATTGTCAGCTAATGTAGTATAGTCTAATAAGCTTAAGTTCAAAGCTTTCATAGTATTTTTTATACTATTAGTTAGGTGATCCTCTGTTGTTTTTTCAGAAACCATATTTAATATTTGATTTCTTCTATAGAGAAATTCAATTTTAGGAGAATTATTATAATATCCAACTACTTTAACAACATCACCTAGTCTATATCTATAAAGTCCAGAATAATTTGTAAGAACAATTTCATATATTTCTCCAATCTTTACTTCATTAATGTTATAAGTTGAAGGTGATACTTCATTACAGTGTTCTAAAGGTATGAATTCAAAGAAAACTGTATCAGGTGTAACTACATAACTAATATTTTCAGCATAGGGATTTATGCCAATCATTCCTTCAGTTGCAGCATAGGCAGGTGAGTAAATAGGAATATAATCAGTATAGTAATTCACCTTATCATCATAAACTGAGAAATTTGCACCTGTTACTGTAGCTATATAAATAAGTTTTGGCCAAATTCTTTTACATATTCCTTGAAGTCCCTTTGAGAATTCTTTTTCTAAAAAATCAGCTCTAGCTGCATCAGGTTTTAATAGCTTGTTTAATTTTTCTTTAACTTTAGAGTCTATTTTTACTGAATAATTTATTGAGCCAGTTCTAATATCCTTAATTAGTTTCTTGTAATTATCTTCAAGAAATCTTAGAAGATCTAAAATGCTAGATATAAATACAGCACTTATATACATTAAATTTTTCTCTTTTAAAGCAAATAATAGGTGAAGATATAAAGATGTTTCTCTATCCTTTATTTCCATAACTTCTATTGGGGAGGTGTACATTAGTGAAAGTATTGGTTTAATACTTTTCATTCCTCCTGAAGTGGCAGAACAAATAGGGGTACCTCCCTTGGTATAGGTAGTCATAACTATGTCAGAAATCATTAAGCCACGTCCATAAGTATATCCATATTTAAAGTTGTTATAAGAAAACTTAGGCACTAAAAGTGCCATATATTTAGCTGCAAATTTTTGAGCTTTTTTTGTTACAGGAATTAATTTTTGACTTCCAGTAGTGCCAGAGGTATGTCCAAAATAACTAATTGGATAGTTTACCAATATATTTTTTTCCCCATTAGCCATCTTATCAATATATTTTTCGTAATCTGTATAAGTTGTAATAGGTACAGTGTTTTTATACTCTTCAGCAGAGTGAATTTTTTTGAAGTTATATTTTAAGCCATACTCGCTTGAACTATTTAGAGATAGAATGTTAAGAAGGGTATTAGAATTAACCTTATCTGAGTTTTTAGTAAACTTATCAAAAGTATATTCAACCACTTTACCAGATATAATAAGTGTCTTATAAACTATTTTGTTTGATATTGTCATATTAATACATCCTATATTGTTTTATGTATCAATATATGAATATTAAAGAAAGATAGTGAATATAGACGTTACTTTTGATATAGCTTCTATATATACTTTAAATTGTCCGGATATGATTTTTTTATATTTAAGTTGGATTTTTCCTCTATTAATCTAATAAATTGTTCCTTTTCTTCACTAGTATTAAAAGCTGATACTGGAATAAGTAAATATTCCTTATTTAGCAATACAATAAACATATATTGACCTACTAAATTTAAACTGCTAATTGAATTAAATAAAATTTCTCTGTTACCTAAGCTATTCTTAATAAAAATATTTTCTTCACTAATAGATATAACTTTTTCATCAAATATATATGAAAATTCACTTTTTTTATAATTTTTATTTAACAATATTTTGCAACAAGTTTTAAAGAACACTTTAAAAAATATGCACATTATTACTCCTAGTATTATAATAAAAACTCTCATATCCTTTCTTTCAGTCACAAGTGATACAAACCCCAACAGGGAAAGCATATAAAGAAAAAACCATATACGTCCTTTCTTAAATTGTTTCGTATTTACTATATTAGAACACTGAAATTCTATTATATTATCTCTATCTAAAGAGAATTTAATTTCCATATAATCACTCCTATGTAAATAATTTATATTAATTATATAATAGCATAACTAAGGTGATACTTTAACACCTTAAATTCTTTATTATATAGGAGATTCAATCTATAGAGGATTTGAAAAAAATATATATATTAAATTTAGTTAATTCCAAGTTTAAGCATCATATAATAGATGATGATGAAAAGGAAGTTTTAGCCTCTTTAATTGCTAAAAAGTTATAAAATCAAAGATAATAATTTATAGATAGAATAAATAATATTTGTGTTGTATAATGAGTTTATTGTGCAAAAGATTAGTATTTAAATTATAAGGAGATATGAAATGAACGTTATTATAGTTGGTGCAGGTAAAGTAGGCTATACTTTAGCTCAATATCTATCTATTGATGGGGATAATATAACTATTATAGATAAGAAAGATTGTGCTTTAGAGCATGTAAATAATAATCTTGATGTAATGTGTGTTAAAGGTAATGCAACTAGCTTAAAGGTTCTTGAAGAAGCTGGAGTTAGGGAGGCAGACTTATTAATATCTGTTACAGATAGTGATGAATTAAATATGCTTTGTTCACTTGCAGCAAAAAAATTAGGTGCTAAATATACAGTAGCGAGAGTAAGAAATCCAAGCTATGATGAAGAGATAACTCTTCTAACAGAAGCTGTTGGTATAGATTTAGTTATAAATCCAGAAAAGGCTGCAGCAATAGAAATAGCTAAACTTATTAAGTATCCATCAGTATGTAGTATAGATAATTTTTCTGATGGTAAGGTAAATTTAGTTGGATTTAAGGCTGAAGATACAGCTCTTGAAGGAAAGAAGATAAGCGAAATTCGCTTTATAAGAGGAAATGTACTTTTCTGCGGTGTGGAAAGAAATGATGAATTTATCATGCCAAAGGGAGACTATGTTTTTAACAAAGATGATAAGGTTTATGTAATAGGTGAGCACAAGGATATTCAAAACCTATTTAATAAGCTTGGGAAATATAAGAAAAAAGTTAAGAGAGCTATGATAGTTGGTGGAGGTAAGATTGCATATTACCTTGCTAAAATAGTAAATGAAGTTGGAGTTAAATGCAAGATAATAGAGAAGGATTTAGCTATTTGTGAAGAGCTTACTGAACTTTTACCAAACTCAATAATAATAAATGGGGATGGTATGGATGAGGAGCTTTTATTATCTGAAAATCTTTTAGAAGTTGAAAGTTTCATTACTTTAACAGGAAGAGATGAGGATAATATAATAGCTTCTATTTTAGCTTACAATAAGTCTGTAAGTAATGTAATTACTAAAATTACAAGAGATAATTATAGAGATATTGGAAAAGCTGTAGGAATAAATACTATGGTAAATCCAAAGTCAGTTACTGCCTATAAAATATTGAGATATGCAAGATCTTTAAAGAATAAGAAAAAGAGTTTTATAGAGAATATATATAGAATTTGTAATGATAAAGCTGAAGCTGTAGAGTTTATAATTGGCAATGATACAACTAATATAGGTGAAAAATTTAAAGATTTGGAGTTTAATGAAAATGCATTAGTAGTAACAATTGTTAGAAACAATAAGATTATAATTCCAACTGGTGATGATTGCCTAAAGGTAAATGATAGAGTAATTATTGTGTCTAAAGATAAGAAGTTATTACAAGTTGATGATATATTTTATAGGTGGTAGTCAAAATGAATTATAGAATGATGTTAAGATTTATTGGGAATGTACTATTATATGAATTATTGCTTATGATAATTCCACTTGGTGTAGCCTTATATTATGGAGATGGGGATGCTAGGGCATTTCTTCTTACTATAATTTTAATGTTACCTTTAGCCTTGATATTACGTTGTGTTAAGGTTAGGGATAAAGAAATGTATGAGAAGGAAGGATTCCTTACAGTAGGATTATCATGGATTGTAATAGCAGCTTTTGGAGCACTACCATTTGTTATAAGTGGTGCAATACCATCTTTTGTAGATTCATTTTTTGAAACAGTATCAGGTTTTACAACTACAGGAGCAACAATACTTACAGAGATTGAGTCTTTGCCTAGAGGAATATTATTTTGGAGAAGTTTTACCCACTGGATAGGTGGAATGGGATTCTTAATATTTATTTTAGCAATAGCACCTTCTTTAGGTTCTAATACAATATATTTATTAAGGGCAGAAAGTCCAGGACCTAATCCAGGTAAAATAGTTCCAAGGTTAAAAGAAACCGCAAAGATATTGTACATAATATATTTTGTATTAACTATAATACAAACAGTACTGTTAATGGTTGCAGGGCTTTCCTTTTATGATGCTATAATTCATGCTTTAGGAACAGCTGGAACAGGAGGATTCTCCAATATGAATTCAAGTGTTGCAGCCTTTAACAATCCAGCTGTTGAGTGGATAATTACAATATTTATGATACTATTTGGAGTGAATTTTGCTTTATATTTCCAAGCTTTAAGGGGAAGTATTAAAAGTTTCTTTAAAAGTGAAGAATTAAGGTATTATTTATTAATGATTGGATTTGCAATAGTATTTATTACTATTAATATATTAGGATTTAATGGTGGTAGAATAGGAGAGTCAATTAGGCAATCATCTTTCCAAGTAGCTTCTATAATTACAACTACTGGTTATGCTACAGTAGATTTTAATTTATGGCCCACTTTAAGTAAGATGATTATATTAATTCTTATGATATCAGGGGCTATGGCTGGGTCTACAGGTGGTGGAGTAAAAACTACTAGAATAGTAATAATGCTAAAAAGCATAAGGCGTGCAATAGATAAGATACTTCATCCAAAGATAGTGAAAAGTGTGAAAATGGATGGTAAAGTTGTAGATGAAGAAATAATATCAGGTGTGTTTTTATTTTTAGGAGCCTATGCTGTAATAGCACTTATTGGAATGATAATTGTTTCCTTTGATGGTTTTGATTTAATTACAACATCAACGGCTGTATTAACTTCAATAAGTAATGTAGGGCCAGGCTTTGAGATGGTTGGACCTACAGGGAATTTTTCAGCATTTTCAGATTTAAGTAAACTTGTATTATCATTTTGTATGCTTGCTGGTAGATTAGAAATTTATCCAATGCTTATTATGTTTAGTAAATCTATTTGGAAGAGAACCTATTAGTAGAGAAAGAGCATATGACTTTAGTGAAAAAGTCATATGCTCTTTATATTTTTATTTAGGACAAGTATACCTTGATATATCCTTACTATGTTTACCATATTCAATAGCCTCTTTTGGACATCGACAAATACATGCCATACAATGAGTACAATTTTCTCCCCAATTTGGTTTCCCATTTTGAAGTTTAATATTTCCCAATGGACAGATATTTTCACATTTTCCACATGAAATACACTCCTCTGTTACATAGAATTTTTTTGAATGAACAAACATTGGATAAAAAATTGTATTTATAAAACTACTGTTAAGTTTATCCTTAAATGTTATTTCAGGTTCTGGAAATGATAGATCACTTCTAATGTATTCTATTGTATTTAATATGCTTTGTTGGGCTTGTTCTATTATTTTAAGGGCTTCATTTTTATCAGTGTCTTGAAAAGTGCAATATAATTTTCAGGCATTATTATAGAAGTACATCCCTTATAATTCATCCCTTTATCTAGGCATAGTTTATTTAAATATTTACCTGAATCACCATTAGAGCCTCCACAGGTCATTACAAAATAAATATCCTTATTTCCATGTAGTTCTGTTTTTATTAGCCATTCATGTACAATGCGAGGAATACGCCAAGCATAAGTTGGTACAACGATAATCCATGGGTTATGAGAGGTTAAAGAAGAATAATCATTATTTCGGATTTTTTTAAATAGGTTTAATGATTCACTCTTAATCTCTTTTTCAATTCTTTTAGCTACATATTCACTGTTACCCGTACCTGAAAAATACAAAATCATAAATTTAAATCCTCCCTTAGGAATTGTTATTATTAATGTTTGCTACCAATTATAGCAGATAAAATAAAAAAAATAGTATTGGTAAAGAGATTCTTTACCAATGAAATTTTAAGAAATTTAAATGATATAATAGTTTAAACCTATAAACGAAAGGGGAATGAATATATTATGAAAGAACAACACATAATTGAAGTTAATAAGGATATTTGTATTGGGTGTGGCCTTTGCGAAAATGATTGTCCAGTAAATAATATAACTATTAAAGATAAAAAGTCTGTAATTAAAAATCAAGACTGTATAAAGTGCGGTCATTGTTCAGCAATATGTCCAACAGCAGCTATTACCCTAACAGGATTTGATGATGAGCCAATTGAAATTAAGAATGAAACTACTGTAGATTCAAATGAATTATTAATGGCAATTAAATCTAGAAGAACTATTCGTAAGTTTAAAAATAAAGAAGTTCATTCAGAAATTATACAGCAAATTATTGAGGCAGGGAGATTTACACCTAGTGCTAAAAATTCACAAGATGTATCATATATTGTTTTAGATGAGAACAAGAGTAAATATGAGGAAATAGCAGTGAAGTTTTTTAGAAGAATAAAACCAATTGTAAGTCTTTTTATGAAAAGTGCAAAAGAAGTTACAATTGCTGATAATTTTTTTTTCAAAGGGGCTCCTGTTGCAATAATGGTATTAACTAAAGATAAGATTAGTGGTTCACTTGCAGCTTCAAATATGGCATTAATGGCTGAGTCCTATGGCTTGGGTGTATTATATAGTGGATTTTTTACAACTGTAGTAAATAATTCGAGGAAATTAAGAAAAAGTTTAAATTTAAAGCACAATGATTATGTGGTTACAACCTTAGTTCTTGGATATCCAGATGTAAGATACAGACGTACTGCACAAAAAGAGAGGGCTAATGTAAGATTCTTATAAGTGTGAGGTGGTTTTATGGAAAAAGAATGTAGGGAAAGATTAGATGATATAGCATCAAAGTTTAAAACATGCCGTAAGGCTATTTCTGCTATAGGTGATGAAACAAGACAGTTAATTTTACTTGCACTATTAGAAAGTGATTTTAATGGGATTCGAGTGGGAGAGCTTACAGAGAAAACACATCTATCACGCCCAGCTGTATCTTATCATCTTAAAATACTTAAAGAAGCAGAAATTGTGAATGTACGAAGAGAAGGAACAAAAAACTTTTATTATCTTGATTCAAAGAAATCCCAATGGGAAAACCTAACAGAGCTAATGAATCTTATATTTGAAGGAATACAGCATATTAATGAAGATGACATTAGAAAAGAGGAGTAAGTCAAAAAAGGGCATATGACTTTAGTGAAAAAGTCATATGCTCTTTATATTACAATTCTTTAGCAAGATCATATCCTGCGTGGATAGCGTCTTGTATTGTTCCAACACTATTTGCATCTCCAATAGTGTGATAAGTTATTTTAAGTTCATTTAAGGTGTCAGCTAATGCTTTGTCTGGACGATAACCTACTGCAAAGATAAGGGTATCAGCATCAGAAATGCAGTGAGTTTCACCATTTATGCTGTAGTAGATTTTATTCTCTTCTACCTTTTCAACCTTAGCGTTACAAATTAGTTCTATTCCTTTTTTCATCATACGTTGCACAAGTAAGCTTCTACCTGGACCTGATTCAGTAGACATAACTTCTGGAGCCATTTCAATTACAGTAACTTTTCTATCTCTAGGTAGACGGTCATAAACTAGAGGTGCTAGGTAATCTGCAGTTTCACAACCTACAGAACCGCCACCAATAACCACAATTCTACGACCAGGGAATGCTTTTCCACCTAGAATATCATCAGCAGTTGCCCAATGTTTAAATGTTGTAAATGGCTGTATAACAACAGGGGAAGCACCATTGCTCATAACCACTTCATAATCAGCAAATTCATTTTGTAACATATTTTTATTAACTTCACAGTTTAAACGAATTTCAACTCCAGCTTCTTCAAGCTTTCTAACCATATATTGTGTAACCTTTGCAAGATCTTGTTTAGCAATTGGTACAGAAGCTAACTTCATAAGTCCACCAAGTTCTTCATTTTTATCACAAAGAACTACATCATGACCTCTTTTCTTTGCAACATAAGCTGCTTCCATACCAGCAGGTCCACCACCAATAACAAGTATTCTTTTCTTTGTGTTTGATTGTTTAATAGTATCTTCATTGTCAATTTCAAGAGAAGGGTTGATTGTACAAGCAACACGCTTTCCAAACATAATACCATTTAAGCAACGAAGACAACCTATGCATGGACGTATATCCTTGTCAATACCTTTTTCAGCCTTATTAGCAAATTCAGGATCACATAAATTAGCTCTTCCAATCATGCATATATCTGCATTACCATTAGCAATTAACTCATCAGCAATCCAAGGCTCAGTTATTCTTCCAACAGTAGCTATTGGAATTGATGTGTGTTTCTTAATTTCTTCTGCTAGTTTAGCATGAGAACCTTGTTTTGTACCAGGTGCTGGTATTGAACTACCACGCATTATAGTAGTACCTCCAGATACATGAATCATATCAGCTCCAGCTTTCTCTAACTGTTTGGCAATATATATTCCATCGTTAAGGTTTAACCCTCCATCACAGTATTCATCACCAGAAATTCTTACATCAATAATGAAGTCTTTTCCACAAATTTTACGAACTTCTTCAATAACTTCTAGGGTTAATTTTAAACGGCCATTGATATCACCGCCATACTCATCAGTTCTTTTATTATATAGTGGAGATAGGAAACCTCCTAGTAAACCATGGGCATGAGCAGCGTGAATTTCAACACCATCTCCACCAGCTTTTTTAATTCTTAAAGCTGCTTCACCAAACTGTTTTATGATAACCTTTAACTCTGGTATAGTTACTGGTCTTGGTGCTTCCTTTGCATATGCAGGTCCAACATTTGATGGTGCAATTAAACGTGGAGTTCCTGGAATAGGAAAAGCCATATAAGCAGGGTGGAATAATTGAGGAAGAATTTTTGCACCATACTTATGTACTGCATCAGTAAGCTTCTTCCAACCTGGAATATAGGAATCATCACATATGGACATATCTCCAGGTAGATATGTATAAACAGGTTCAACAGTAGTTACTTCAGTGACAATAAGACCAACGCCACCTTTTGCTCTTGCAGCGTAATGTTCAACTAAAGTATCTGTTACATAACCCTTATCTGCTAGATTTGTAGATATTGGTGGCATAAAAATACGGTTTTTAACTGTTGTTTCACCAATTTTAATAGGTGAAAATAAATGACTATATTTTTGCATAGTATCATCTCCTTTTCTTTGATGGTACCATATTGCTTAACCAGTATCCTTGTCCTAGATTGATGTTAAAGGTTAAAATATGTCATTATATTTTTAGATTAAGGCAAAAAACTGCCTATAATATAAAGCCATAAGGTGGATTAAAAATCATTAGATTTAAACACTAGCAATATCTATAACAATCTCATCATTGCAATGGGATATAGTACTATTCACATATTTATCACATTGAATGGAACAAATGATATGTTTTTCTTCAACTTTGATTTTTACACCAGCATCCTCATAAATGGTGTTTTCAATACCTTCTAACAGAGGCTGAAGTAGCTGTTTTTGGTTATTATCTAAAGACATTAGCTGTTCTTTCTTATCATCATTAATCTTCATATTATTGATGAACTTTTTACGATAATGGCTAGGAACAATTCCATAAAGTTCTTTGAAAGCTTTAGTATAAGCTTTAGAATTTGGCATTCCACAGTCTGCAGCAATTTGCTCAATAGATTTTTTTCCTTCTAATAAATCTTCTATAGATTCACGAATTCTTACTAATGCAACATATTTTACAAATAAAATACCTGTATACCTTTTAAATAGCTTTGAGGTATAAGAAACACTAAACATTAGAGTGTTTGCCACATCAGTTAAACGCAAATCTTCCTTATAATGCTTGTCTATGTACTGAATAGCCTTCATATAATTTTCTCTATGAATAGATTGAGTAGGCAAGCGTTCAATAGGATATTGCATGTGATTAGAAGTTGTATAAATTATCTCCATCATACTTGTATTTAGTTCAAATAAATTATTGCTATCACTTAATAGAATTCTAAATAACTTACCTATTTGAATTTTTAATTTTTTTAATAAATGTAAGTTTTTCTTGTTGGTACAAACAATTGATTCATAGGCTTGTCCTATTTCTCCTACCATTGCTGGGGGAAATAAAGAAAAATCAATATGTATGGTTAATATTACATTCTCTTCGTTAGAATGTTGGCGAATTATATGAATATCATTAGGTGCAATGATTACTAGTTCATGTTCCTTAATTATATGAGAGAAATTTTCTGTAATAACCTCATATTCTCCCTTTAAAACATAGGTTATTTCTAGACTGTTATGACGAGAAAATATTTCTCTACTAAAACTATTAATACTTAAGCTTAAGGGATAGCCAAATCTTTGGCCTGAAAAGTCATAATAATATTTCATATTTTGCATAAAAAACCTCCATTTATCTTGGTGTAGATTTAATGTGTTTTATCTTTAGGTGTTAAAATATAATAATATAATAGAATGTTTTATAATAATAAACAAGTTTTTCCTCTTAAATATGTAAATTCATAAGGTGTATCTTCACAGTAGATTAATTCACATGCTAAAATAGAAGGAATAGAATGAATTTAGGTGAGGATGTGTTTAAATAAGTATGCAAAAATATGATCAAGAAAATCCAAAGCTTATTAATTCTATGGTATGTACTATAGATATATTAGGATTTTCACAAATGATAGTAGACTCTTGTAGTAAGGGATATGGAAATAAACTTCTCAATGAGATTAGCTCTCTTATAAATAAGAACAAGCAGTGTATAATTCCAAATAAGTATAGTCAGGGGAAGATAAAAATATATACTGATAATATGATTGTTGGATACCCTATAAAAGATGATGGGGAAGAAGAATTAGATGAAATACTTGATAATGTATCAGAATATCAATTTAACTTGGCACTAGAAGGTCTCTTTGTTAGAGGAGGAGTAAGTGTTGGTGAATTTTACATAAATGAAGATATTGTTTTTGGTCCAGCTCTTTTGGATGCACATAATACTGAGAGTAATTTAGCTTGCTATCCAAGAATTGTATTAGATGATAAGACGGTGGGCAGATTACAAAAATATATAAATAATTATGATGATGTTGCTCCACAACATAAGAAAATACTTATTGGTAGTGATGGACAGTGGTTTTTAAATTATTTAAATACTATATTTAAATATTATACAGAATGTAATAATGAATATGAGTTTGAAAAAGTGCAAATAGAATTACTTATGAGGCATAAAGCTAAAATTGAAGAAATGCTAAGCTTGAGTAAAAAGAATATAAGAACATGGGACAAGTATGTATGGACGGCTAATTATCATAATTACTTCTGTGATTTACACTTTCCAAAAGAGAAGCAGTTAAGGATATCAAGAAAGAGTTTACTTGCATGGCCTAGAGAAATTTCAAAACATGATTTTTAACATAATAAAGTATGGATTATGAGGTTAAATAAAATTTATTTGTATTATTTAAATAAATGTCTTGTAATAATGTTAAAGCTGTGTTATTATAAGAAGGTAGCCAAAAGCTAACAAAAAAGTTTCATTTAGGTAAATAGTTTCTTGAAAATTAGAGATTATATATCGATTTAGAATCTTTAATTTTAGGAGGAATATTTATGACAGATAAGACATTAGTATGTAGAGATTGTGGAAGTGAATTCGTATTTTCAGTAGGAGAACAAGAATTCTACCAAGAAAAAGGATTTACAAATGAGCCTACAAGATGTATCGCTTGTAGAAGAGCTAAGAAAGAACAAAATAGAAGATAATTTTAGATTGTTAGAGGTTGTAGTTTAAACTACAACCTTTTTTGCTGTCTAGAAAAATATAAAATTTTAATTTTTTATAAATCAAAGCTATTATTACAATTTCATATTTAAAGATATAAATAAATAACCGCTCTACTTTTTATGTTATAGTATCCCCTCAAGAATAAAAAATAATTTATATTGACAAATTATTTTTGGTAAATTATACTTTTTTTAGAGGTTATTGATAACAAATTATTATCAATAACTAGTATTTAAAAGAGATATATACTATATAAATAATTATTTATAATCAATCAAAAGGGGAGGAGGGAGGATTTTTTGTTTGATTAATAAGTATAATCTCTTTTAAGGAATTAATCGTAAGTTTAAGTTAATTATAGAGAACTTATTAATAGCTGTAATCTACGCTTAAAGAAAACGATTAACTATTATTTTTATTTTGCAAAAAGAAAAATATAATTGTAAGGAGAGATACAATGAATAAAATTATGGAATCCATTGAAAGGTATTTACTACCTATTGCCTCAAAAATAGCTAATCAAAAATTCTTAATAGCTCTTAGAGACTCATTTATAGGTACTATGCCTGTTGTTATGACAGGGTCTATTGCACTTTTGTTAAATGCATTTTTAGTAGATGTACCTGGACAATTTGGAAATACTTTTATTCCAGAAACATTCAGTTGGTTTGTAGATATAAATAATTTAATATTTAAAGGAAGTTTAGCTATAGTATCGTTATTATTTATTTTTTCTTTGGGTGTAAATATAGCTAAGATTTATAATACAGACACACTATCATCTGGTATAGTTGCACTTTCAGCTTTTATAATAGCTATTGG
>NZ_AUJC01000014.1:0-74002 GCF_000424025.1 Clostridium paraputrificum AGR2156 | reverse complement strand
TCATGCGAAGCTACAATCTTATGCGGTATTAATCTTCCTTTCGGAAGGCTATTCCCCTCTATAAGGCAGGTTGCCCACGTGTTACTCACCCGTCCGCCGCTAATCCGTTCCCGAAGGAACTTCATCGCTCGACTTGCATGTGTTAGGCACGCCGCCAGCGTTTGTCCTGAGCCAGGATCAAACTCTCAATAAAAAGTTTAATCTTGCTACTTGATTTCTCAAGTTTACTCGTAAAAAAGAATTGCTGGTTTTTAACTTATATTCTGTTCAATTTTCAAAGACCAATCTGTGTGTCGCACTCAAGCGACTTTTTTATCTTATCACTATTGCTAAACCTTGTCAACAAGTTTTTATTTTTTTTCTTGTTGTTTTTGTTATCTGCATCAGCGACGTGTTTTATAATATCATACACAAGTAATAATTAATTTATCTTACATATAAAATAATTAAATTATTCTAGTTTTTCTTTAATATTATTCTTTTTTCTCTATTTTATATATAGTGATACACCAGGATATGATGATTAATATATTCATAAAAAATTTGATGGACATTCATTTTGCTTGTTCTGTCGCAAGCTTCGAATCACATCAGAACAAATATCCACCTCAATCATACTAAAGATACTACCTTTGATTTATAGCTAATTAAAATTTTATTCTTTTCTATGATAATAAAAAAGAAGTACTCTTGATATTTACAAGAATACTTCTTTAACACAATTATTCTTCAGAATCACTTTGTGCCCTATTTACTAATTCATCTAATATGTCATCTTTACCATTATAATCATCTAATATATCTATTTGTTCTTCTACATTTTCTTCTTCACTACCTGATATCTTAGCAACTGCTACTACTTTTTCATCTTCATTAGTCCTCATTAATGTAACTCCCATAGCAGATCTTCCGGTAACAGATATATCTTTTACATTTATTCTAATAGCTACTCCACTTGAATTTATTAACATAAGTTCATCCAGTTCATTACACATTGTAGCACCAACAACTTTTCCTGTCTTTTCACTTATTTTATAAGTTATTAATCCTACTCCACCTCTATTTTGAACTTTATATTCGCTTATAGGTGTTCTCTTACCAAATCCATACTCACTTATAATTAATAAATCTTCACTATCTACAGCTATATCCATACAAACAGCTATATCATCATCCTTAAGGTTTATTGATCTTACTCCAGATGCTGTTCTTCCCATAGCTCTTACATTTTTTTCACTAAATCTAACTGCATAACCATTTTGGGTTACTATTATTATATTAGCATCCCCTCTAGTTACCTTAACCTTAAGTAATTCATCACCTTCCCTTAAGTTAATAGCTATTAATCCATTTTTTCTTAAGTTTTTAAAGTCACTTAAAGGTGTCTTTTTTACTATCCCCTGCTTAGTTGCCATAAACAAGAATCCATCCTTAGTATTATCTCTTATTGATAATACAGTTTCTATTCTCTCATCTGGCTCTATAGCAATTAAGTTAATTATGTTAGTTCCTTTAGCTACTCTTCCTGCCTCTGGTATTTCATAAGCCCTTAGCTTATATACTCTTCCCTTGTTAGTAAAGAACAATACATCTGAATGAGTAGATGTTATCATTATATGTTCAACAAAATCATCCTCTTTTGTTGACATTGCTTGAATACCTTTTCCACCTCTTCTTTGTGAAGAATAAGTATCAGCAGATATTCTCTTAATATATCCAGAATGTGTTAAAGTTATTGTAACTTCCTCTTCTTGGATTAAATCTTCTATATCAATTTCATTTACTACTTTTTCAATTGATGTTCTTCTCTCATCACTGTATTTATTTTTTATTTCTATTAGTTCTTCTTTAATTACACCTAGTAATTTTTCTTCACTTGCTAAAATAGAATTCAAGTATTCTATTTGTTTCATAAGTTCATTATATTCTTCTTCAATCTTACCTCTCTCTAAACCAGTAAGTCTTCTCAATCTCATTTCTAAGATTGCTGTTGCTTGTTTATCTGTAAAATTAAATCTTTCAATAAGAGTATTCCTTGCTATTTCTGAAGTATCTGAATGTCTAATTATACTTATAACTTCATCAATATAGTCTAAGGCTATTCTTAATCCCTCAAGTATATGAGCCCTTGCTTGTGCTTTATTTAAATCAAATATAGTTCTTTTAGTTATTACTTCTTTTTGAAAGTCTATATAATTACATAAAACTTGTTTTAGATTTAAAACTTGAGGTTCGTTGTCAACAAGTGCAAGCATTATAACTCCAAATGTATCTTGCATTTTTGTATGCTTATATAGTAAGTTTAGTATTACATTAGGATTTGCATCCTTCTTCAATTCAATAACTATACGCATACCTTGCCTATCTGATTCATCTCTTAAGTCAGATATGCCTACTATTTTTTTATCTTTTACTAAGTCAGCTATATTTTCTATAAGCTTAGCTTTATTAACTTGATAAGGCAATTCAGTAACAATAATCCTATGTCTTGAATTTTCTTCTTCGATATCAGCCTTTGCTCTTACAACAATTTTTCCTTTACCTGTCTCATATGCTGCCCTTATTCCAGCCTTACCCATTATAATACCAGCTGTAGGGAAGTCAGGCCCCTTTATTATAGTCATTAATTCAAGTACTGATGTTTCTGGGTTATCTATTAACATTACAGTACCATCTATAATTTCACCTAAGTTATGTGGTGGAATGTTGGTTGCCATACCAACAGCTATACCTGATGAACCATTTACTAATAAATTTGGATATCTAGCTGGTAATACTGCTGGTTCTTTTTCTGACCCATCAAAGTTTGGTACAAAATCAACAGTATTCTTATTTATATCCCTTAACATTTCTACAGCTATCTTATTCATTCTAGCTTCTGTATATCTCATTGCGGCTGCACTATCACCATCAACTGATCCAAAGTTACCATGTCCATCAACTAACATATATCTCATTGAGAAATCTTGTGCCATTCTAACTAATGCATCATATACTGATGAATCTCCATGTGGATGATATTTACCTAAAACATCTCCAACAATTCTTGCACATTTCCTATATGACTTATCCGGAGTTATTCCTAACTCTTGCAATGAATATAAAATTCTCCTATGAACTGGCTTTAAACCATCTCTTACATCTGGAAGGGCACGACCAACTATAACACTCATTGCATAGTCGATATAACATCTCTTCATTTCCTTATTAATATCTACAGGAATGACTTTTCCCTCATTAAAATTCATGTACTTCACCTCGTTTTAGTACTAAATGTCTAAGTTACTTACTTTTTTAGCATTTTGTTGTATAAATTCTCTTCTTGGTTCAACCTTATCACCCATTAATATAGTGAATATTTCATCAGCAGCCATAGCATCTTCTATTGTTGCTTTTAGTAATATTCTCTTTTCAGGATCCATTGTAGTATCCCATAATTGTTCAGCATTCATTTCACCAAGACCTTTATATCTTTGTATATCAACTGAGTTATCTCTGCCTCCAAACTCATTCAATATTTGTTCTAACTCCTCATCTGAATAAGCATATGCCTCATTCTTGCCTTTAGAAATCTTATATAAAGGTGGTTGTGCTATATATACATGCCCTCCGTCTATAAGTTCTCTCATATACCTATAGAAGAATGTTAATAGCAATGTTCTTATATGAGCACCATCAACATCAGCATCTGTCATAATAATTATTCTATTATATCTTATTTTCTCTATATCAAAATCTGTACCTATTCCTGCTCCGAATGCAGTTATCATAGATCTTATAGTATCGGCATTTAGAATTCTATCTAGCCTTTGTTTTTCAACATTTAAAATTTTACCTCTTAACGGTAATATAGCTTGGAATTTTCTATCTCTTCCTTGCTTAGCAGAACCTCCTGCCGAATCACCTTCGACTATATATATTTCACATTCCCTAGGATCCTTTGATGAACAATCTGCAAGCTTACCTGGTAATGATGATCTTTCTAATACAGATTTTCTTGTTAATTCTCTAGCCTTCCTAGCAGCTTCCCTTGCCCTAGCAGCCATCAATGCCTTATCTATTATAGTCTTTCCAACTAGTGGGTTTTCCTCCAGGAATATTGACATTCCTTCTCCAACTATAGAATCAACAATACCTCTAACTTCACTATTTCCAAGCTTTGTCTTTGTTTGTCCTTCAAATTGAGGTTCGCCAATTTTAACAGATATTACGGCAGTCAGACCTTCTCTTATGTCATCTCCAGATAAATTTTTATCATTCTCTTTTAGATGTCCGAATTTCTTACCATAATCATTTAATATCCTAGTTAAGGCAGTCTTAAAACCAACTAAATGTGTTCCACCCTCAATAGTATCTATATTGTTAGCAAACGAAAAAATATTCTCATTATATCCATCATGGTATTGGAGTGCCACTTCAACTGAAACCCCATCCTTTATTCCCTCAACATATATTGTTTGTTCATGAAGAGGCTCTTTATTTCTATTTAGGTATTCAACAAAAGACTTTATTCCACCCTCATAGTAATATTCTTCTTCTTTATCATTTCTCTCATCAATAAGAGTAATGCTTATTCCCTTATTTAAGAATGCTAACTCCCTTAATCTTTGAGATAGGACTTCAAAATCATATACAATTTCATCAAATATCTCTTCGTCAGGTTTAAAATAAACTTCAGTTCCTGTTTCATCAGTATTTCCGACGATATTTAAATCAGTTACAACTTTTCCTCTATGATATTCTTGTTGCCATATATGTCCTTCTCTCTTTACAGTTACTATACATTTATCTGATAATGCATTAACAACAGAGGCACCAACACCGTGTAAGCCACCAGATACTTTATAGCCACCACCGCCAAATTTACCTCCAGCATGTAAGACAGTCATTATTACTTCAACAGTTGGTTTTTTCATTTTAGGGTGCATACCTACTGGCATCCCCCTACCATCATCTATAACTTGTATAGAATTATCCTTATTTATTGTAACTTTTATATTTTTGCAGAATCCAGCTAAAGCCTCATCTATACTATTATCTACAATCTCATATACTAAGTGATGTAGACCTCTTGAGCTAGTACTTCCTATATACATTCCTGGTCTTTTTCTTACAGCTTCTAAACCTTCTAGAACCTGTATTTGATTTTCGTCATAGCTTTGTTTATTTTGTTCCAAAATATATTCCTCCTAAATAAAAGTAATTAAAACCAAGGTTTTAACTATTGGAGTTAAGGATTATAATCCATTCCAGTTCTCTTTGTTAAAGTAGATGATGAAATTGGTGAAAGATAAACTTTACTCATCTTATTTACTTCTGCTATAACAAATGACTTTGGTCTTTCTTTAGTTATTCGTTCAACAAATCCATCTTCTTCAGCTAACCTTAGAAATTGTATTGTATCTGAACTATACATTGTAGTTTGTAGATCAAATATTCCTATAACATCTTTTATAGGAACAACTACGTTTTCTCCTAAATGTAGAAACATAAATTTTGCCTCCTTTAGCTAGAGATATGTCCCTCTTGCACTTTAAAAATTTTAGATTCATTATCTAGATATTCACATATATCACTAATTCCAGTACATGTAATTATAGTTTGTATATTATTAATAGTACTTAATATATATTTTTTTCTATTAAAATCAAGTTCTGAAAGAACATCATCTAATAAAAGCACAGGGTATTCACCAGTTATCTCTTTTATTATTTTTAGAGAAGAGAATTTCATAGTTAAAACAGCCGTTCTTTGTTGCCCTTGTGATCCATAGCTTTTTGTATCTATATTATTAATCAGTACCATAAAATCATCTCGATGAGGACCAACTGTAGTTATTCCTTTCTCCTTATCTCTTTTTCTGTTCTTAATTAAACAACTTCTAAACTTTTCTTTAAATTCATCATTAATATTATTGTTAAACTCTTTTATTGACGATATGTATATATATTCTATATTTTCTTTATTTAAAGTTATATCTTTATGAATTTCAGCACCATAGTAATTTAACTTTTCTATGTATTTTAGCCTCTCATTTACTATGTATTCTCCAAAATTAACTAATTGCTCATCATATATATCTAGCATATCGTCTGTTATTTTACGATTTTTTAACAGAGTATTTCTCTCGTTAAGCACCTTATTATATTGTACAAGATTGTAGTAATATCTATTATTTATTTGACATAACTCCATGTCTATAAATCTACGTCTAATCCCAGGAGATTCTTTTATTATTTTTAAATCTTCTGGTGAAAACATAACAACATTAAAAGTACCAAATAATTCTCCAATCTTATTAATCTTTATTGAATTAACTTTTATTGCCTTTTTTCCATCTTTAAGTATATTTATATCTATTCTTTTATCTAATCGTTCTTTACCAATATTTAGACTTATATATGCACCGTCTTCATTCCAATTAATCAATTCTCTATCTTTCGAAGTTCTATGTGATTTAGCTAATCCACAATAATATATAGATTCTAAGATATTTGTTTTTCCCTGAGCGTTATCCCCCATAAAAACATTAACATTTCTACTAAAATCTATATTTACATTTTTATAATTTCGATAGTTTAATAACATAAGCTTTTTTATAAACATCTACATGCACCCATTCAATTATATCACAATACTAGCCTAAAAGCTTATATTGATATAATTATACAATTTCATACTCTTCTTGATTAAATGAAATTATATCTCCACGTTTTAACTTTTTTCCTCTTTGTAGGCATATTTCACCATTTACTTTAACTAGACCATCTTGAATATATAACTTAGCTTCAGATCCTAATGAAGCAATACCACTCCACTTCAAAAATGCATCTAATTTAATTACATCAGTATTAATTAATATTTTATTCATATTCATTGCATAAAAACTTATTATTTATGCATCCTCCTATCTAATTAATCTAACTGGTAAAACTAAATATTTATATGATTCAGCTTCTTTCCCCTTTATAACGCATGGGCTTACGCTTGAAGTCATTTCTATTTGCACATTATCATCTTCCATATTCTTCAGAACATCAATTATATATCTAGAATTAAATGCAATTTGTATTGGGTCTCCTTGCATATTTGCAGTTACTTCTTCTCTTACTTTTCCCAATTGAGAATTAGATGTGATAATTATACTTTCTTCATTCATCTCTAACTTTACTAAATTACTATTTCCTTCCTTAGCCATAAGAGAAGCTCTTTCTATTCCATTTTGTAATTCTTGCCTATTAACATTAATTAATAACTTATGTTCTTGAGGTAATAGAGATAAATAATTTACATATTTACCTTCTAGTAATCTTGATATTATTTTAGTTTCTCCTAAATCAAATAAGATATGATTATTAGTAAAAGTTATATTTACTATAGATTCAATATCTTCTAGTATTTTAGATACTTCATTCAAAGTCTTACCTGGAATAACAACTTCAATATCAAAATCATTATCTAAATATTCTGTTTTTATAGCCATTCTATATCCATCTAAAGCAACAAGATTTAATTTTTTTTCTTTCACCTCAAATAATATTCCTTGAAGTATAGGTCTAGTTTCATCTTGGGCAATAGCAAATGAAGTGCTTTTTATCATATTTTTTAATATACTTTGAGAAACCTTTAACTCTTTTGCTATATCTAACTTAGGAATTGAAGGGAATTCATCTGCATTCATAAATACAACATTAAATACAGATTTTTCACATGTTATTTGAACTGTATCATCTTGAATTATTTCGATTCTTACATCAGAGTTAGGTAATTTTCTTATTATTTCTCCAAATATTTTTGAATCTATTACAACTTTTCCTTCTTCTAATACATCTGCATCAACTTTTGTTTCGATACAGACATCTATATCTGATCCTATAAGTGTAATTCCTTCTTTTGTAGCATTAATATATATACCTTCTAATATAGGCATTGTTGATTTTCCAGTAATAGCTTTTTGACATATTGATATACCATCTTGCAGTTTCTGTTTATTACATATAATTATCATAAAAAATAACCTCCTCTGTTGATAACATAATTATTTATATAAATATAGATATATAATTTAAATTTAGTAATAATAGTAGTAGGTGCTGTGGATTTGTTGAAAAGTAGGTCTAACCCTTATAAATAGTAGAAAAGTTATAAAAAAATAGTGTGGATAAGGTAGTAACAAATTAATATACTTATCCACAAAATAAACAATAGATTTCTTTTGAAATAGTTATCCACAAGATATTATAAAGTTATTATGTACAGTTGTTAATTAATTTTGAGTCAATTTCTTTGTAATATCTTCTATAGTGTGTTGTAAACTTTCATCCGTATTAAGATTTTCTGATATTTTTTCGTAAGCATGTATAACTGTAGTATGATCTCTACCACCAAATTCTTCACCTATTTTAGGCAGAGACATATCGGTAAGTTTTCTACTTAAATACATAGCTATTTGTCTTGGATAAGCTATATTTCTAGTTCTTCTTTGTGATTTTAGGTCTTCTATTCGAAGATTAAAGTAGCTTGCAACAATATCTTGAATTATGCTTATTGTAATATTCTTGCCTTGTTTTTTAGATATTATATCTTTTAATGCTTCTGAAGCTAAATCAACTGTAATTTCCTTATTAGTTAGCGAAGAATAAGCTACTATTCTTATTAATGCACCTTCAAGTTCTCTTATATTTGATTTTATTTTTGTAGCTATGTAGACCATAACTTCATTTGCTACATTTAATTTCTCTACATCTGCTTTCTTTTTTAATATTGCCATTCTTGTTTCAAAGTCTGGTACTTGTATATCTGCAATTAATCCCCATTCAAAACGTGATCTTAACCTATCTTCTAAAGTAGGAATTTCTTTTGGTGGTCTATCAGAAGATAATATAATTTGTTTATTTGCATCGTGTAGTGCATTAAAAGTATGGAAAAACTCTTCTTGAGTTCTTTCTTTTCCTGCAATAAATTGAATATCATCTATTAAAAGTACATCAACATTCCTATACTTATTTCTAAATTCTTCATTTTTATCATCCTTAATTGCATTTATTAATTCGTTTGTAAATTTTTCTGATGAAACATACTCTACTCGTGCATTTGGATTACTATCTAATATATAGTGACCTATTGCATGCATTAAGTGAGTTTTTCCTAATCCTACTCCTCCATAAATAAATAAAGGATTATATGCTTTAGCAGGTGCTTCTGCAACAGCTAAAGATGCAGCATGTGCAAATCTATTACTATTACCAATTACGAATGAATCAAATGTATATTTTGGATTCAGTGTAGTTGATAGTTCATCACTGATTAATACAGCCTTATTTTTCTTTAGTTCAGGAGTATCTTCTTTGGATGTTTCATCTGATTTTATATCTGAAGCTATTAAGAATTCTATTTTATATAATTTTGAACAAATTGATTTGATTGAGTTAGCTACTAAATCCTTATATCTTTTTTCTAATATATCTTGGGTAAAGGAGTTTGGTACACTAATCCTAATAGTATCATTTGAAATAGATATAGGCTCACAACTTTTTATCCAAGTATTAAAGCTAACTTCACTCATTTCAGCTTTTATAATAGTAAGTGTTTGGTCCCATAATTTTTTTAAATCAGCATCCATATATAAATCCTCCAAATAAAATAAAAAAAATTTTAACTTACTTATTAACAATAAAATAACAACATATATACAAGTAATGTTGATAACTTATATTATGTTGATAAATTCACCTTATATTATTAACATGTTTATAAATTTATAAAAAGTAAAAGTAAATTTGATTTATCCACAATTTATAATTATATAACTTATACACATAATATTTTTTGTATAAAGTCTGAATTTTATAGTAATAATACAATATGTATGTAAAAACTAACAATATCTAAACAAGTTATCAACAATTTTGTCCACAGCTGTGGATAAAATTGAGTTAATAACATATTATTCACAGTTTAATTTAATAATATCATACTAGAATATAGATATTCAATAAGTTATCCACAAAAAAACTATTTTGTTTTCCAACTATCTACAAATAACTAGATTCTTGACACTTTATCATCATATATATATAATTAATAAGTAACATAAAAATCGAGTAGTATAGTTTTTACTATAAAAATTACTATTGAAGGGGGTGCATTTTTACAATGTTCATGACATATCAACCTAAAAAGAGACAAAGAAAGAAAGAGCACGGCTTCAGAAAGAGAATGAGCACTCTATCAGGAAGAAACGTTCTTAAGAGAAGAAGACAAAAAGGTAGAAAGAAATTAACAGCATAAGGGCCGCAATTGTGGCCTTTTTTCTGCAAATGGCAGAAAAAAAGGAGAATAGAAATACCTATGATATATAGATTGAAGAAAAATTTGGAGTTTCGCTTTATTTATAGACGTGGGAAATCTTTTGCTAATAGTTTGTTAGTACTATATGTTTTTAAAAATAAAATGAATAAAGATAACGAAGGAAACCTATATAATAAAGTGGGGATTTCTGTTAGTAAAAAAGTTGGAAATAGCGTTATACGAAGTAGAAGCAAAAGATTGATTTATGAAAATTATAGATTTAAAGATGAGTATCTAAATAAAGGATATGATTTTGTTTTTGTTGCAAGAACAAAGTTAAAAGATAAGAATTTCAATGAAGTGGAAAATGCTATGGACAATTTATTGAAGAAAGCTGGCTTATATAATAATGAAAAAATTAGTATTAAGTCTAATAAAATTTTATAGAAGAAATATTTCGCCAATGAGTCCACCAAAGTGTAAATATATACCTACTTGTTCTCAATATGCTTTAGAAGCAATTGAAAGATATGGAGTTGTTAAAGGTGGAATAATGGCTCTTTGGCGTATTTTGAGATGTAATCCTTTTAGTAAGGGTGGCTTTGACCCTGTTAAATAATATTTTGAATTTAGGAGGAATTTTATAGGATGTTGACCATTTTTGAACCAATAACGAAATTCTTTACAGTTATATTTAATTTCTTTTTAAATCTTGTAAAGGGATTAGGAGTAACTAATGAAGGATATCAATATGTATTGGCAGTAACATTATTAACAATATTGATTAGATTATGTTTATTACCTTTTAATATTAAATCAGCCAGATCTACACAAAAAATGCAAGAGGTTCAACCTGAAATTAAAAAAATACAAGATAAATATAAAAATGATCCTCAAAAGCAAAACATGGAGTTAATGAGAGTTTATAAAGAGAATAATGTTAGTATGACTGGTGGATGTTTACCAGCCTTATTACCACTTCCAATACTTATGGCTCTTTACGGAGTTTTCTATTCTATAAATCCAACAGGATCGTTTTTATGGATTAGTAATATAGGTGCTCCAGATCCATTCTTTATATTACCTATACTTGCTGCATTAACAACATACTTACCATCTTATTTAATGACTAAGTCGGCTCCAGTAGCTGAAGGTGGTATGAATATGGGAACTATGAATATAGTTATGTCGTTAATGATGGGATTTATGGCATTAAGATTTCCATCACTACTTGTAATTTATTGGGTATTAGGTGGTGTAATTCAATTAATAACAACTTATTTTATAAACTATAGACCAGCTATGCAGAAAAAAAGAGCGGTTGAAGCAGTTGAAGCTGAAAAAGAAGCTTCAAGAACGCCTAAGTTTGTTATGCCAGATTATGAAGATTCTAATAAATCTAGTAAAAAAAAGAAAAATAAGAAAAAGAAAAAGTAGAATTTATAATTTAGAGGTGGGTGAATAGGGTATGAAATCTATTGAAGTTACTGGAAAAAACGTAGATGATGCAATAGCTAAAGCCTTACAAAAGTTAAATGTAGCTAAGGATGAAATTGAATACGAAGTAATAGATGAGGGTTCTAAGGGGTTATTTAATTTTATTGGATCAAAACCTGCAAAGTTAGTAGTTTCTTTAAAGAAAAGTTATATCGATAATGCAAAAGAATTTTTAGTGAATATTTTAAATTCTATGGGAATTGAACCTCAAATAAAAATTACAGAAGAAGGTAATACAATCAAAATTGATTTAGAAGGTATTAAAATGGGAAATGTAATTGGCTATAGGGGTGAGACTTTAGATTCTCTTCAATATCTACTATCATTAGTAATAAATAAGAATCATGAAATTCCTTATAAAAGAGTTGTATTAGATGTTGAAAATTATAGATTAAAAAGAGAAGAGACTCTTAAAAGGGTTGCTGAGAAAACAGCTTATAAAGTAAAAAAGATTAGTAGAGCATATAAATTAGAACCTATGAATCCATATGAACGTAGAATAATACATTCAGCTTTACAAGATAAGGAAGGAATATTCACATATAGTGAAGGAGAAGAACCTTATAGAAGAGTAGTTGTTGATATTAAACCTAAAAAATAAATATCTATTTAAATAATTAAACCTTTATGTGATTAGTATATATCTCATAAAGGTTTTTTATTCTTTAAATTTGAAAAGTTTATTATGTATAGATTATGGAGAAAATTGATAATGAAATTTATATTATAAAGATTAAAGATTGAAAATTTATATAGTATATAAGTTAGAAAGTAATATCTTTCTTTAAATAGAAGTTGAAAAACATATTTGGATTTCTTTTAATTTTGACTAATTAAATATAGTTATGTAAAATGTATATTAGTCAAATTCGGTTATAATACTTAAAAGTATAAAATTTAGGAGGTTAGTTAATGAAAGAATTCGATACTATTTGTGGTATAGCTACACCTATTGGTGAAGGTGGAATATCTATTATAAGAGTATCAGGCGATAAATCTAAAGAAATAGTTAATAAGATTTTTTGTGCTAAAAACGGTAAGAGTATGGATGATATGAAGTCTTATACTATGCGATATGGATATATAAAAGATATTAATAATAAAGATACTATAGATGAAGTTATAATAAGTTTTATGAAGGGGCCTAGGAGCTTTACAGCAGAAGACGTAATAGAAATTAATTGCCATGGTGGTGTTATATCTACAAATAAGGTTCTGGAAGAAGTAATTAAGGCTGGTGCAAGATTATCTGAGCCAGGAGAATTTACAAAAAGGGCATTTTTAAATGGGAGAATAGATTTAAGCCAAGCAGAAGCTGTTATGGATATTATAAGAGCAAAAACAGATTTATCTATGAAATCTGCTATGCTACAACATGAAGGTGCTCTATCTAAGGAAATAAATAAATTAAGAGAATATATGCTTAATACATTGGCCTTAATAGAATATGCTGTTGATTTTACAGAAGATGAAGAAGAAATAGATCCTGATATACCTATTAAAGTTGAGAGTGAAATAAAAAAAGCAATAGATAAAATGCATTATTTATTAAAAAATGCAGATGAGGGTAGAATTATAAGAGATGGTTTAAGTTTGGCTATAGTTGGAAAACCAAATGTGGGTAAATCATCATTATTAAATGCGTTATTAAAAGAAAAAAGAGCAATTGTTACAGATATACCGGGAACAACTAGAGATGTAATTGAAGAATTTATAAGTTTAGATGGTATTCCAATAAGGATAACGGATACGGCTGGAATTAGAGAAACTGATGATATTGTAGAAAAGATAGGTGTAGAAAAATCGCGAGAAAAAATAAATGAAGCAGATCTTGTAATTTTAATGCTTGATACATCTAGAGAATTAGAAGAAGAGGATAGGAAGATAATAAGTTCTATTATTGATAAAAATTATATTGCTCTTCTAAATAAGGTGGATTTAGAGAATAAGATAAGTGAAAAAGAAATTGAAGATTTAAATAATAAAATATATGTATCAGCTAAAGAAGAAATTGGATTAGATAATTTAAAAGAAAAAATAAAAGAGATGTTCTTTAGTGGTAGTGTAAGTACAGAAAGTTTAATTATTTCTAATAATAGGCATAAGCAAGCTTTATATAGGGCTTTAGAAAATTGTGAAACTGCTTATGAAAAAGTTAAAACAAATGAATTTTTAGATTTAATTTCAATATATGTAACTGCATCTCTAAAAGCATTAGGTGAAATAACAGGATCTGAGTTAGAAGAAGATTTAGTAAATAAAATATTTAAAGATTTTTGTTGTGGAAAGTAGGAGTAAGTTATTATGAAATATAATGCAGGTGAATTTGATATTGTTATTGTAGGTGCAGGGCATGCAGGGTGTGAAGCTGCTTTAGCATGTGCGAGATTAGGGTTAAATACATTAATGTGTACTATTAGTTTAGATTCAATTGCAATGATGCCTTGTAATCCTAATATAGGTGGAACAGCAAAAGGACACTTAGTTAAAGAGATTGATGCATTAGGTGGAGAAATGGGAATGAATATTGATGAAACGTTCATACAATCTAGAATGTTAAATACATCTAAGGGTCCAGCAGTTCATTCATTAAGAGCACAAGCTGATAAGTTGAAATATCAAAATAGAATGAAAAGAATTATGGAAGATACAAAAAATCTTCAAGTAAGACAGTTGGAAGTAATTGAATTAATAATAGAAGATAATAAAGTAACAGGTGTAGTTACAAAAAATGGTGCTATATTTAAATGTAAAGCTGTAGTATTAGCTACTGGTACATATCTAAAAGGAAGAGTAATAATTGGAGATGTAAGCTATAGTAGTGGGCCAAATGGACTTTTTCCAGCTAATGATTTATCTCAATCATTAATAGATTTAGGTATAAGTCTAAGAAGATTCAAAACTGGAACACCAGCAAGAATAAATAAGCGTTCAGTTGATTTTTCTAAGATGATTGAACAGGGAGGAGATAAAAAGATAGTACCATTTTCATTTATGAATGATAATGTTGATAGAGAACAAATTTCTTGTTATCTTACTTATACTAATGAAGAAACTCATAGAATTATAAATGAAAATATTTCAAGATCTCCTATGTATAATGGAAGTATTGAAGGTGTAGGACCTAGATATTGTCCATCAATTGAAGATAAAGTAATGAGATTTCCTGATAAAAAACAACATCAGATATTTATTGAGCCAGAAGGTGAAAATACTTTAGAAATGTATGTTGGTGGTATGAGTTCGTCTTTACCTGAAGATGTTCAAGTAAAAATGTTAAAAACTATACCGGGGCTAGAAAATGTAGAGATAATGAGAACAGCATATGCTATTGAATATGATTCAATAGATCCTACGCAGTTAAAGCCAACACTAGAATTTAAGAATATTCAAGGTCTATATGGAGCTGGTCAGTTAAATGGTAGCTCTGGATATGAAGAAGCTGCTGCCCAAGGTTTGATTGCTGGTATAAATGCAGCACTAAAGATAAAAGGTGAAGAGCCTTTTATACTAACGAGATCTGATGCTTATATAGGTGTTTTAATTGATGATTTAGTTACAAAAGGAACTAATGAGCCTTATAGAATGATGACTTCTAGAGCTGAATATAGGCTTTTATTAAGACAAGATAATGCCGACTTTAGATTAACTGAAAAAGGTTATAAGATAGGTTTAGTTACAGATGAAAGAATTAATAGATTTAGAGAAAAGCAAAGCATTATAGAAAATGAGATTAACAGAATTAAAGAATTAAAAATTACAAATAAAAGAGAAGTAAATGAATTCTTAAATTCTTTAAATTCAGCAGAATTAAGAAAACCTATATCTTTCTATGAATTAATAAAGCGAACAGAATTAGATTATTTTTCGCTTAAACAACTAGACACAGATAGACCAGAATTAAGAGATGAAATAGGAGAACAGATTAATATTATCGCAAAGTATGAAGGATATATTAATAGCCAATTAGAGCAAGTAAAACAATTTAGTAAGTTTGAAAAGAAGATATTGCCATTAGATATAGATTATAATAATGTTAGAGGATTAAGAGTAGAAGCAATGCAAAAACTAAATAATATAAGACCGATAAGTATTGGTCAAGCTTCTAGAATATCTGGAGTATCTCCGGCAGATATATCAGTTTTATTAATATATCTAGAACATCATTATAATAAAGAAAAAAAATAAACTCAGGAGGTAAAAATGAGTTTTTATGAATTAATGGAAAGAGCGTCACAAGACGTTGGAATGACTTTTAATGAAGATAAATATAATAAATTTATAAAATATATGAGATTGGTACAGGAATGGAATGAAAAAGTTAATCTAACAGCAATATTAGATGATGAAGAATTTATAAAAAAACACTTTATTGACTGTATAAAAATATTTAAAAGTAACGAAATAAAAAGTGCGAAGACTATAATTGATGTAGGAACAGGAGCTGGATTTCCTGGATTACCAATTGCTATAATGGATGAAAATAAAAAAATAACATTATTAGATTCATTGAATAAAAGAATTAATTTTCTTAATTTAGTAGTTAGAGAATTAGAATTAACAAATGTAGTAACAATACATTCTAGAGCTGAAGATGGTGGTAAAAATAGAGATTTGAGAGAAAAATTCGATATAGCCACTTCAAGAGCTGTTGCTAATATGACAGTTTTATCAGAATTCTGCCTTCCTTTTGTAAAAGTAGGAGGTAGTTTTGTGGCTTTAAAGGGGCCGTTGGTTGAAGAAGAGTTAAATCAAAGCAGAAATGCTATTGGAACTTTAGGCGGTAAGTTACAAGATGTGATAAAAGTAGACATTGAAGATACAGAATTAAAACATAATATTGTAGTAGTTAATAAAATAAAAGACTGTCCTATGTCGTTTCCTAGGAAAGCCGGAATGGTAACAAAGAAGCCTCTTAAATAAAATGATGTTATATGAATAATTTAATAAAAATTTGTCTTACAAAAAATAAATGTAAAAGGAAGGAAAATATACATATATATAGAAATCTATAAATAGACAAAAAAGTATTTAAGTTTAAGGATGTGTTGAATTTATGAGCAAAGAAATATTAAAGATAAATGTTAATGATATAATTCCTAATACATATCAGCCAAGAAGGTTTTTTGACGAGGTGGCATTAATAGAATTATCCCAATCTATAAAGGAACATGGAATAATACAGCCTCTAACAGTTAGAAAACGTGGGGATATTTATGAATTAGTGGCTGGAGAAAGAAGATTGAGAGCAGCTAAGTTGGCTAGTTTAGGAGAGGTTCCTTGTACATTGGTAGATATAACAGATACGCAGTCAGCACAAATTGCTTTATTAGAAAATTTACAAAGAGAAGATTTAAATTATATTGAAGAAGCAGAAGCATATTATAATTTAATGAATGATCATAATTTCACACAAGAAGAAATTGCCTCTAAAATGGGGAAAAAACAATCAACTGTGGCTAATAAATTAAGATTATTAAAGTTATCACCACAAGTTAGAGGTTTATGTCTTGAAAATTCGTTAACAGAAAGACATGCAAGAGCATTATTAAGTGTTACTGATGAGAAGTTACAATTAAAGATAATTGAAAAAGTTATAAAGAATGGATTGAATGTGAAGAAAACAGAGGAATTAATTAATAAAGAATTACTTAAATTAGCTGGTAAGTCTTTAAACTCTAAAAATAAAAATGTTAAATCAATTTTTCCTGCTAAATTATATGTAAATACTATAAAACAAGTTTTTGATAAATTTAACATTCCTGCAAACTATAAGTTTAATGAAAGTGAAGAGTATATTCAAATAACTGTAAATATACCAAAAGGAAAAAAGTAAATATTTTAATAAGAGAACTCTTATTTTTTTAAATAGGAGTTCTTTTTATATAAAATTTCTTTTAATATTACATAATTAAATATATAATAATATTATGAAAGGGGGTGTAGGCTCTATAGATTAGAGCTTTATATGAAGGTAATATGTATTTTTAATCAAAAAGGTGGAGTAGGGAAAACAACGACAAACATTAATTTATGTGCATATTTAGCTATGGAAGGTTATAAAGTTTTAACCATAGATATAGATCCCCAAGGCAATACGACAAGTGGTCTAGGGTTAGATAAGAGAAACCTTGAGTTATCTATGTATGATGTATTGACGTCTGATACATCTCTAAAAGATGTTATTTTAAAGAGTGATCTAGTTCAAAATTTACATATAGCTCCTTCTACTATGGAATTAGCAGGAGCAGAAGTTGAGATGATTGAAAGAAATTATAGAGAAAAGATATTGATAGATAAGATATCAGAAGTAAAAGATAACTATGATTTTATTTTTATTGATTGTCCTCCTTCACTAGGAATATTAACTATAAATGCATTAACTGCAAGTAACTCGGTTTTAATTCCTATTCAATGTGAATTTTACGCATTAGAGGGTGTAGGTCAACTTATCAATACAATTCAACTAGTTAAAAAGTCATTAAATAAAAATCTTACAATTGAAGGTGTATTAATGACTATGTTTGATTTTAGAACTAATTTAAGTAATGAAGTCTATAAAGAAGTAGAAAAGTATTTTGGAGAAAAAGTTTTTAATATTACTATTCCTAGAAATATTAGATTAGCTGAAGCGCCTAGCTTTGGTTTGCCAATAATGTTGTATGATGAAAAGTGTAAAGGTGCAGAATCATATTTAAATTTTACAAAAGAGTTTTTAGAAAGGCAAAAGTAATAGGGTGGTGTAAATGAACAAAAAGTTTGCTTTAGGTAAGGGCCTAGGGGCTCTTATACCAGATGAAATTAATGAAGATAATGAAGGAAAGTTAATGATTTCATTAAATAAGATCAAGAGTAATATAGATCAACCTAGAAAGTCTTTCGATAATGAAAAGATAGCAGAGTTAGCTGAATCTATTAAAAACCATGGAATTATACAACCTTTAATTTTAAAAGAAAATGATGGCGGATATATAATAGTAGCAGGTGAAAGACGATGGAGAGCTGCTAAGATGGTTGGGCTTAAGGAAGTTCCTGCTATAGTAATGGATTTAACTGAAAAGCAAGTATTAGAAATTTCCTTAATTGAAAATATTCAAAGACAAGATTTAAATCCAATAGAAGAAGCTTTAGCTTATAAAAAATTATTATCAGATTTTGACTTGACTCAAGAAGAGTTAAGTAAAAGAATTGGTAAGTCAAGAACAGCTATTACTAATACAATAAGGTTAATTAACCTAGATAGTAGAGTACAACAATATGTTATTGATGGAATTATAAGTGAGGGTCATGGAAGAGCTTTATTATCGCTAGAAGATGGTGATTTACAATATATTTATTCTCAAAAAGTTATCGATGAGAAGTTATCTGTCAGAGAACTTGAAAAACTTATTAGAAATATTTCTTTAAAATCAGAGAGAAGTGAGAAGAAAGAAGAACTAAATCCTTATTATAAGGATGTTAGAGATAGATTACAGAATTACTTTGGAACGAAAGTTAATTTAAGCAGTAAGAAGAATAAAGGTAAGATAGAAATAGAATACTATTCAGAAGAAGATTTAGAAAGAATTTTAGATATTATCAACTTATAATGTTTCACGTGAAACATTATACTGAAAGGATGACATGGAGTGGAAAGTTTAATAAGTAGTATAAATGAATTTATACCTTATATAATAGGTGGAATGGGGATAATAATTTTATTATTATTCATATTAGTAATTATATTATTTAAGTCATTAGGTAAGCTTGAAAATAGATATAGAAAGTTTATGAGAGGAACTAACAATAAAAATTTAGAGGAGTTAATAATATCTCAATTAGATAAAATTGAAAGCGCAAATAGTAACTCTGAGAAAGCTTTAGAAAAGTGTGAATTTATTCTAACAAGAATGAAGGATTGCGTTCAAAAAGTTGCTATAATGAGATATAAGGCATTTGAGGATGTAGGAAGCGATTTGAGTTTTTCTGTTGCAATATTAGATGACAATAATGATGGAATAATACTAACAGGAATATATGGAAGAAATGAAAGTACTACATATGCAAAACCAATTGATAAAGGAATATCAAGATATGATTTATCAGAGGAAGAAATATGTGTTTTAAACGAAGCTATTAATAAATATAATACGAAAAAGAAATAAAATTGGACGAGTAAATCTCGTCCAATTTTATTTTGATACATTTTTTGATAGAAAGTCATTTGATTTTTTTCCACCTACACTTTTTAAAATAAAGTGATATATTCCATTTGCTATAGAATCAGCAAGTGCCATAACTGTATATAGTCTAGTGTTTTGTAAAACCATAAATTCAAAGCTACCTGATATGTTTACTATACCAGTTATGCTCATGTTACCAACAGATGGTAGATTTTTATTCAAAGCAGAGCCTGGAAGTAGAGGTTCTTTTTTTATAGCTATTTTACCTACATTTTGAAAGCTTCCTAGACATGCATCTACAGCTATTATAAAGGGATCTTCAAAGTTTTCTTGGATTCGTTGGAGAATTGTTTCAATATTTTTTGAATGAACAGGATTCTCCAAACTTCCATATATATAAAAATTTTTTCTTTTTAAAAATTGAAGTTTATATCCTATAAGCGGCCCAAGTGAATCACCAGTAGATCTATCAGTTCCTATACATAAAAAGATTATAGGTCTTTTATCTTTTATAATGGGTTTAAGTTCATTATATAAATAGTCTCTAATATTTTCATATGAATTTGGAGACAATGAATCTATATAAAAATCAGTATTCATAAAAAACCTCCTTTATTGGAATTATTTCCAAAGAGGAGGTTCAATATACATGTGTTAAATATTTATATTATTTAATATTGATAATGTATAATCAATTTCTTCTTCTGTATTAAAATAGCCAAGACTAAATCTTATAGTACCACCTGGATAAGATTCTATGGATTTATGAGCTAGAGGCGCACAATGAAGTCCTGAACGAGTTTTTATACCATTGCATTCTAAAAAGTATGAAACTTCAGCAGGGTCAAAGCTCTTATAATTAAAAGATATACAAGTTGTGTATTTAGAAAAATCAGTGTTTCCATATAATTTTATACCATCAATATTAAGCATACCTTCATAAAGTTTTGATCTTAGATAAAAGTTTTTAGAATAGATAGTTTTAAGACCTTCCTTATTTATAAAATCAATTGAATTAGATAAGCCTACTATTCCAGGTGAATTTAAAGTTCCACATTCAAATTTATCAGGTAAAAAGTTTGGTTGATTAAGAGAATGAGACAAGCTTCCTGTTCCTCCACTAAGGATTGAAGAACATTCATCATTTAATGAGTCATCAATAATAAATCCTCCAATTCCTTGTGGTCCTAATAAGCTTTTATGCCCAGTAAATGCAATGGCATTAGCATTACATCGTTGCATATCTACTTTTATCATTCCTGCAGTTTGAGCGGTATCTATTATAAAAAATATATTATTTTCTTTACATATAGCTCCGATTTCTTCGATATTTTGAATAGATCCAACAACGTTAGAAGCATGTGAAATTATTACTAATTTAGTATTCTTATTGATTTTATTCTTTATATCAATAGGATTTATAAAACCATCTTTTGATGAATTAACTAAATCAACATTAACGTTAAGTAAATTAGAACATTCAAATAATGGTCTTAAGACAGAGTTGTGTTCTAAAGTTGTTGAAATAACGTGGTCATTTTGTTTTAAGATACCTTTAATTAAAATGTTTAAAGAAGAAGTGATGTTATTAGTGAAAATTACATTCTCACTTTTATTATAATTAAAAAAATCTGCTATTTTTTCCCTAGTAAGAAGTATTAGCTTGTTAGATTCATAAGAATTTGAATAATTACCTCTACCAGAATTGCCACCAACATTAATTATATAATCATACATTGCATCTGCCATAACTTTAGGTTTTGGAAAAGATGTGCTTGCATTGTCTAAGTAAACTTCCATATAAACCACCTTCTAAAATAAGTTTAGTAATTTTTATAATATTATAAAATAATAAAAAATAAATAACTACTAAATATTATACTAAACTTTATAAATTATAAAAATTATATATAATATTAATTAAAAGATAAAGTATAGTGGAGGTAAATATGAAATATTATATTATAGTATATAAAAATACACATGATGCAATGGAAGCAGAAAAGAATCTTACTAATGAAAATATTGAGTTTAGAGTAATGCCAACACCAACCTCAATAACTCAAAGTTGTGGAATGTGTACAAGAATTGAAAGTGAAGAGTTGTTAAGTAATGTGATAGAAAGAAAATTAGTAAATTATAAAAATATTTATATGAAGGATAAGGATGGATTTAAGTTTATGAAATAGGAGTTGATTAGATGTTTTCAGCACTTTTTAAGGTGAGTTTGGGAGATGGAAGTTTAGATATAGGAAAAGGTATATCTATCGATATGAGTGATATTGAAAATATAGTTAATAAAGGAATTAGAATAGTTATCATTATTCTATTAATGTATATAACTATAAAAATAGGTAACAGATTAATTAATAAATTTGTAAAAAAACAAATTGAAAGTAATGCACGGTTTTCTATGGATAACCAAAAAGCAAAAACTATAGGTGAAGTTTTAAAAAGTGTATTAAAATATATGACTTATTTTATAGGGGCAGCTTTAATACTTTCAGATGCATTTAATGGTATATCAGTAGCTATGGCAAGTGTTGGTGGTTTCGCACTTGGTTTTGGGGCACAGAGTCTAGTTAAGGATATAATTAATGGATTTTTTATATTGTTTGAAGATCAGTATGGAGTTGGAGATCATGTTACTATAGGAACTTTTTCAGGAATTGTGGAGACTATAGGAATAAGGACTACTGTTATTAGAGATTTTTCTGGAGATGTTCATTTGATTCCAAATGGTACTATAAATCAAGTTACAAATCATTCTAGAGGTAATATTAGATTTATTGTTGATGTTGATATTTCTTATGAAGAAGATATAGATAATGCTATTAATGTTATAACAAATGTATGTAATAAGTATAAAAATGAAAATGAAAATATAGTAGAGCCAATAGAAGTTTTAGGTGTGAATTCTCTTAATGCATCAAGTGTCACAATAAGAATAATAGGAAAGACAAAACCATTAAAGCAATGGGAAGCTGAAAGGGAACTAAGGAAGAGAGTAAAAAAGGTGTTAGATGAAGAAGGTATAGAAATACCATATCCAAAAACGCAATTAGTAAATAAGGAAGGGGATAAATAATGATAGAAACATTTAATCTTGGAGATATAGTAGAAATGAAAAAACAACATCCTTGTGGTAACCATAATTTTGAAATAATAAGATTAGGTGCAGATATAAAAATAAAATGTACTGGATGTGGAAGAATAATAATGTTATCTAGAAGTAAATTCGTAAAAGGTGCTAAGAAAATAATAGAAAGTGTAGAAAAATAAAAAAACTTGAAATTTTAAAAAATAAATGATAAAATAATAAATTGTAATCCCTGCTGTACAAAGTACAGCCGTTAGTCCGAGGGGAGGAGGTGAAATAGATGAGAAAGTACGAAACTATATTCATACTAAACCCATCTTTTGAAGAAGAAGCTGTAAAGGCTACTATTGAAAAGTTTAAGGGTGTTATTGAAAATGGTGGTGGAACTGTTGAAAATGTAGATTTCTGGGGTAAGAGAAAGCTTGCTTACGAAATTGCTAAGGTAAACGAAGGTTACTACACATTAATCAACTTTACTGCTAACACTGAATTACCAAGAGAATTAGACAGAATTTTTAGAATTACTGATGGAGTTATCAGACACATTATTGTTAAAGAAGAAGCTTAATAGGAGGTATTGTAATGAATAAGGTTATTCTTATTGGAAGACTTACAAAAGATCCTGAATTGAGATTTGCAGCTGGTAGCGGAATGGCTATAGGTAGATTTACTGTGGCTGTAAATAGACAATTCAAGAAAGATGAAACTGATTTTATTAATTGCGTTGCATTTGGTAAAACAGCAGAAACGATATCTCAATATCTTACGAAGGGTAGACAAATAGCTGTTACTGGAAGTATAAGAACAGGTAGCTATGATGCTCAAGATGGAACTAAAAGATATACTACAGATGTTGCTGTAGAAAGTTTTGAGTTCATTGGTTCTGGAAACGGAGCTAGAGATAATGCAGATTCATTTAACAATGGTGGATATGGAAATTCAAATTCTAATTATTCAGCTCAAGGAAATAACGATTCATTCGGTGACTTGAGTTTCAATGATGACATTACTCCAGTAGATGATGGAGATATGCCATTCTAAATTTCAAGGTAAGGAGGGAAACATAAATGAAAGATGTTAGAAGACCAAACGGTAAGATGAGAAGATCTAAAAGAAAAGTTTGTGCTTTTTGCGTAGATAAGGCTGAAAGCATCGATTATAAAGATGTTGCTAAGTTAAGAAAGTATGTTACAGAAAGAGGAAAGATTCTTCCAAGAAGAATATCTGGAACATGTGCTAAGCACCAAAGACAATTAACAGATGCGATAAAGAGATCTAGAAACATAGCATTATTACCATTCACAACTGAGTAATAGTGAACAGAAACCTCTGAGTAATATCAGAGGTTTTATTATTATTAAAGAAGCTTTAAGGCTTCTTTTTTGTTAAATGAAGGAATTAGTGAAAAATATGGTAAAAGCTCTGAGCTAACCTTGAAATACTCCTTAAAAAAACATAAAATATATATACAAGGATAAAAGAGGTGAGTTCCATGAAATATAAAGAACTTAACATAATGGCAAATGTAAAGATAATAGAGAATTTAAAGGCTCAATTAATATGTATCATAGGAGAATTTTTTAGATTATTAACTAAAGGATCGAATGTTGCACAAAATGCAATTTTGGAGTGCATATCTGGGGCAATAATAATATTATATGTATTAGCAGAAAAGTTAGGATATTCATTTTCTGAAGTGGACAATATAATGAAAGAAAAATTAGAACTAGGAATTAGAGCGGAAGATGAAGTTGAAAAAGAGGGAAAATGTTTAAGTAATTTAAAAAATTATATTGAAAAAAATAGAAAGTGATATCTTTGTTAGGAGGATAATTGGCTTATGAACAAATCTGAAATATTAAAGAGATATCTTAAGCCTATGACTTTAATTATAATATCTATTTTGTTCTGGTACTATGATTATAAGATGATAGGAGCAGCAGTATTTCTAATTTTTCTAATTAATAATTTTTATTTATTACAGATGTATTGGAGAAAAGATAATGATAAAAGAAAATTTATTGATGATATAAATAAATCAATATCAGATAACATGTGTAATATACCATTTCCTATTGTGCTTATCAATAATACAGGAGATATTGCCTGGAGTAATGAAAGGTTTAATGATATAGCAAAAAGGGAAGAATTATTAAATAAGAATATTTTAAGTGTTGCAAGAGGACTAAGTTTAGATAAAGTACTAGAAAATAAAGCAGATTCACATCAAAGATTAAAATATGATGGAAAAGTATATGATGTTCATAGTACAAAGCTAAATAATAACAGTGAAGAGTATTATCTTATTTATTTCAATGATATAAGCAATATTTTTGATTTAGAGAAGACAAAGGAAAGTATAGTTCATATAGAAGTTGATAACTTAAATGAAGCTTTAGATACTACTGAAGAAAATAGTAGACCCTTAGTTGTAGCAGAAGTAGAAAGATGTATAAATGCCTATGCTCATAAATTAAATGCAATGATAAAGAAGTATGATACTAATAAATATGTTTTATCAGTAAATGATAAAAGCGTTGAGAAAGAAATATCTAATAAATTCCCTATTTTAGAAGAAATTTCAAAAATAGATAAGGGTAATAAATTAGAGGTTACTTTGAGTATTGGTGTTGGTAGAGGGGGGATATCTCCTTTAGAAAATGATAATTTTGCTACCGTTGCAAAGGAATTAGCATTGGGTAGAGGTGGAGATCAAGTAGTAATTAAAGATAATGAGAATATAAAGATAATTGGTGGCAATACAAAAGAGATTGAAAAGAGAACAAGAGTTAGAGCTAGGGTAATATCTCATGCATTAAAAGAATTAATATATGAAAGTGAAAAGATATATATAATAGGACATAGGAATCCTGATATGGATTGCTTTGGTTCAGCTGTTGCGTTAGCATCTACAATAAGACAATTAGGAAAAGATTGTAGTATAATACTAGGAAATGATACTGTACCTATAAATTATTTTCTAGATAGATTAAAAAGAGATGTTAAATATAATGATTATTTTATATCTTTAGATGATGCTAATAGATATATAGATGATAATGATTTAGTTATAGTAGTTGATGTTCACAATAGAAGTTATGTTGAGAATATAGATTTTATAGAAAAAAGTAAGAGAAAGGTTATAATAGATCATCATAGGAGAAGTCCTGATATGATAGGAGGGGCTTTGCTAAATTATATAGAAGTTTACGCTTCTTCAACTTCAGAAATGATAACAGAAGTGATTCAATATATGTTGAAAGACCCAAAGCTTACTCAAACTGAGGCAGAGGGACTTTTAGCTGGAATATATATGGATACAAAAGGATTCTCCTTTAAAACAGGAGTAAGAACTTTTGAAGCAGCATCTTTTTTAAGGAATATTGGTGCAGATACAATAGAAGTTAAGAAGATGTTTACTGATAACCTAGAAGATTATTTACTAATTGCAGAAACTATAAAATCAGCTAAGGTAAATCCAAGTAATAATACTGCTATAGCAGTATGTCCTGATAATGTTGATACAGTAATAGTAGCTAAATCGGCTGATGAGATGTTAAATATATCTGGAATCTTAGCTGGTTTTGTTCTAGCTAAGATTAATGATGATATCTATATAAGTGGAAGGTCAGTTGGTGATATAAATGTTCAAGTTGTATTAGAAGAACTTGGAGGTGGAGGTCACATGAATATAGCAGGCACAAAGATGTCTGGATTAACAATAGAAGAAGTAATTGAAAAACTAGAAGAATCAATAAAAAAACATTTAAAGGTGGGTGAATAACATGCAAGTAATTTTATTACAAGATGTTAAGAAGTTAGGTAAAAAAGGTGATGTAATTAATACATCAGATGGATATGCAAGAAACTATTTATTTCCTAGGAAATTAGCTCAAGAGGCAACAGATTCAAATCTTCATATTTTAAATAATAAAAAGGAAAATGAAAGAAAACAAAAGTTAGCTGAGCTAGAAGCAGCTCAAAAGTTAGCATCAGAATTAAAAGATAAAGAAATAAAAATAACTGCTAAGACAGGTGAAAGTGGAAAGTTATTTGGTGCAATTACAAGTAAAGATGTTGCTGAATTAATAAAAACACAGTACAAGGTAGTAGTAGATAAGAAAAAAATAGTAATGGAAACAATAAAGGTTGCTGGAGGTTATACTATAGAAGTTAAGTTATATCCAGAAGTAACAACAAAGATGAAAGTTATTATTGTTCCACAACAATAAGGAGGAGTAATATTGAAGTTTCATGAGGAAGTAGACTTCTTAAAAGAAGTATTAAATGGTGACTTGACTCAGGAAGCTCAGATTAATGTATTATTTGAAATTTTAAATAATGTTTTAGATCAAGGAGCAGTAAGAGCAAGAACTGTAAAATATAAATTGCAAAAGTATGTTAATTCTCCAAATGTATGTGAGAGAGCATATGCATTAGAAATGATAGCTTCAGATGGAAAAGGTAGAGATACTATTCCATCTGAAGATGAAGTGGATAATACTATTGAAAATACAGTTGATTGGATTTCAGAAGAGTTGGCGCGTAAATATGTTCAGAGTCAAATTGAAGCTAAAGTAGAAAAAAATATAATGGATAAGCAAGAAAAGTATATAGATGAAGTACGTTTATCTGTTATTAAAAAGCAAAAGGGAAGTGAAAATTCTAAGACTAATAAAAAGTATGAAGAGTTAATTCACTTAGATGAAAAGAAAACAAATAAGAATATAATGAGTTTTCTTAGACCCGAAAATTTTAGTGAAGTAGTAGGTCAAGATAGAGCTATTAAATCATTAATATCAAAGCTTTCATCTCCATATCCACAGCATATAATCTTATATGGACCTCCAGGTGTAGGTAAGACAACGGCAGCTAGAATAGCATTAGAAGAGGCTAGAAGACTATCTTTTACTCCATTTGATGATGAATCAAAATTTGTAGAGGTAGATGGGACTACATTAAGGTGGGATCCAAGGGAAATAACAAATCCTTTGTTGGGTTCTGTACATGATCCTATATATCAAGGAAGTAAAAGAGATTTAGCTGATGTTGGAGTTCCTGAACCAAAGCCAGGATTAGTAACAGAGGCACATGGAGGAATATTATTTATAGATGAAATAGGAGAATTAGATAATATACTTCAAAATAAGTTACTTAAAGTATTAGAAGATAAAAGAGTAGAGTTTTCATCGTCTTATTATGATCCAGATGATGAAAATACTCCTAAGTATATAAAGTATTTATTTGATAAGGGTGCTCCAGCAGATTTTGTTTTAATAGGCGCAACAACAAGAGAACCTGGAGAATTAAATCCAGCCCTACGATCTAGATGTACTGAAGTATATTTTGAACCTCTATCATCTAGAGATATAGAACAAATTGTTTTAAATGCGTCTAATAAGTTAGGTGTTACTCTAGAGGATGGGGTAGCAGAATTAATAAGTAGATATACTATTGAAGGCAGAAAAGCTGTAAATATATTAACTGATGCATATGGTTTTGCTTTATATAGGAATAATTCGAATAGTACAGATAATATACAAATAACGCTTAATGACATAGAAGAAGTAATTTCTATAGGAAGATATGTACCATTTGAAAGAAACAAGGATGAAAAGGAATATGAGGTTGGACATATATATGGCCTTGGGGTAAGTGGATTCCTTGGTTCTACTTTAGAAATAGAGGCAGCAGTTTTTACTGCTAAGAAAAAGGGTGCAGGTACAGTTAGATTTAATGAAACGGCTGGATCAATGGCAAAAGACTCTGTGTATAATGCAGCATCAGTAATTAGAAAGTTTACAGATAAAGATATTAGAGATTATGATATACACGTAAATGTTGTTGGTGGAGGTAAAATAGATGGACCATCAGCAGGTGCAGCAATAACTATGTGTGTAATTAGTGCTCTATTAGATAAGCCTTTAAGACAAGATATTGCTTTAACAGGTGAAATATCCTTAAGAGGTAAAGTGAAGCCCGTAGGAGGAATATTTGAGAAAATATATGGAGCAAGAAGAAAAGAAATTAAGTTGGTTTTAGTTCCAAAGGATAATGAAAATGAGATTCCTAAGGGATTAAAAGATATAGAAGTAAGGGCAGTAGGCGATATAGAAGAATTATTGAGTATTGTATTTTAATAGTTAGGAGGAGAGTTATGTAATGGACGCTCCAGTTATGAGAAGTCTACCACAAAGTATTGAGGCAGAACAATCTGTAATAGGATCAATGATAATTGATAAAAGTGCTATTGCTCAAGTGGCAGAAAAGTTAACAGAAGACGATTTTTATAGAGATGGACATAAGATAATATATAAATCAATTTTTGAAATGTTTAAAAATGACATGGCTGTAGATTTAGTTACTCTTCTAGAGTATCTAAAATCTACAGATCAATTAGAAAAGGCTGGTGGGGTAACATATATAACAGAAGTTAGTTCTTCTGTCCCAACTACAGCTAATTTATCATCTTACATAAAAATAGTGGAAGAAAAATCTATATTAAGAAGGTTAATTAAAGCATCAACTGCAATTATAGAAGATAGTTATAATAAGCAGGGTGAAGTAGAAGGCGTTTTAGACCTTGCAGAGAAGAAAATATTTGATATAGCTGAAAAAAGGAGTACTAGTGACTTTGAAGCATTAAGTGATGTTCTTGAAAGAGGTTTTCTAGAAATAGAAAGACTTTTTAATAACAAGGGACAAATTACTGGTGTTCCTTCTGGATTTACTGATTTAGATGCAAAAACATCAGGATTTCAAAAGGGAGATATGGTTCTTATAGCAGCTAGACCATCTATGGGGAAAACTACATTTGCTTTAAATATTGCAGAAAACGCAGCATTAAGAGAGGGAAAGAGTGTAGTAATATTTTCTTTAGAAATGCCTAAGGAACAATTAGCATATAAGCTACTATGTTCTGAAGCAAATGTTGATATGCTTAAATTGAGAACTGGTAATCTTGATGATAAGGACTGGGAAAACATAGCTAGAGCTACAGGTCCTCTTTCAAAAGCTAAAATTTATATTGATGATACAGCAGGTGTAACTGTTATGGAGATGAGATCTAAGTGTAGAAGACTTAAGATGGAATATGGTATTGATCTTATTTTAATAGACTATCTTCAATTAATGTCAGGATCATCATCAGAAAATAGACAACAAGAAGTATCCGAAATATCAAGATCTATTAAGGCATTAGCTAAGGAAATGGAGTGTCCTGTAATAGCGTTATCACAGCTATCTCGTGCACCTGAACAAAGAGCTGATCATAGGCCTATGTTATCAGATTTAAGAGAATCAGGTTCAATAGAGCAGGATGCTGACCTTGTTATGTTTTTATATAGAGATGAGTATTACAATAAGGAAACAGAAGATAAGAATATGGCAGAATGTATAGTGGCTAAACACAGAAATGGTCCGGTTGGAACTGTAAAGATGGCATTCTTAGGAGCATTAAGTAAGTTTGGTGACTTAGATGTTATTCATAAAGACTAATTTAGTTGGGAGATATGTATTATGAAGAGGATTGGGTTTATAGGTTGTGGCAATATGGGAAGAGCTATGGTAGGAGGATTAATAAATTCAGGATTTTCAAATTCAAGTAATATTATTGTTTCTACTAGAACAGAAGAGTCTGCAAAATTAATACAAGAAAAATATAATGTTAATGTAACAACTAATAATGAAGATGTTATAAAAAATTCAGATGTAATTTTTCTTGCAGTTAAGCCTAATATGTATGCAAAAGTTATTGGTGAACTAAGAAGAGAATTATTGCAAGAAAAACTTATTATAACTATAGCAGCAGGAATAACTATAAGTGATATGGAAGCTTTAATTAGTGATAAAGCTAGAATTGTAAGAACAATGCCTAACACTCCTGCACTTGTAGGAGAAGGTATGTCAGCTATATGTACTAATAATAATGTTTTAGACGAAGAGTTAAAGTTAGTGATAGATATGTATAAAAGTTTTGGAGAATGCGTAGAACTTGAAGAAAAAGATTTTCATGGTTTTATAGCCTTATGCGGTTCCTCACCAGCATATGTATTTATATTTATTGAGGCTATGGCAGATGCAGCAGTAAAACTTGGCATACCAAGAAAAAAAGCATATAAAATGGCAGCACAAAGTGTATTAGGATCAGCAAAGATGATATTAGATACAGAACAACATCCTGGTGAATTAAAAGATATGGTATGTTCACCATCAGGAACAACAATAGATGCTGTAGTAGAGTTAGAAAAACAAGGATTTAGAAGTTCTATTATTGAAGCAATGATAAAATGTGCAGATAAATCTAAATCTATGTAAGTAAAGAGTAGGGCTATATCATAATAATTTATTATTTTGATATAGCCCTTTTTTATCTTTAAACAGAAACTTATTTTAAGTTTAGAGAGTCTTAACTTTTTTAAAATTATATTATAAATAACTTACGGATTATGATTGCATATAGATGTATTCTCTAAATATATAAAGAAATAAATATATGAACAAATAAATATAAAAATATATAAAGAAACAAACATATAAATATAAAAATATATAAATATGAAATAAAAAAAGTTAGCAATGGAGAAAACCTATTCTCTATTGCCAGCTTTACATTTTTTATATTTTATTTACTCCAGTTTTTATTGCAGCATTTTTTACTGCTTCAGCAACTAGATTTTGTACGTTTAAGTCGAAAGCTTTAGGAATAATATTATCTGGTCTTAATTCATCATCACTAATAGCATTAGCAATAGCATAGGCAGCTGCTACCTTCATCGCTTCATTTATTTCTCTTGCTCTAACATCTAATGCACCTCTAAATACACCAGGGAAAGCCAAAACATTATTTATTTGATTAGGATAATCTGATCTTCCTGTACCAACAACTAGTGCTCCCGCCTCAAGAGCATCCTCAGGAAAAATTTCAGGAGTAGGGTTAGCCATTGCAAACAATATAGAATCTTTATTCATTGAAGAAACCATTTCCTTAGAAACGATATTTGGAGCAGATACACCTATAAATATATCAGCACCTTTCATTGCAGTACTAAGAGAACCTGTTTCATTATTTGGATTTGTTATTTGTGCTAATTCTTTTAAAGCATCATTTTTTAAGTCAGCTTCCTTATGAATAATGCCATTAATATCGCACATAACAATATTTTTTACTCCAGATGATAATAGGAGCTTACAGATAGCAGTACCAGCAGAACCAGCACCATTAATTACAACTTTTAAGTTTTCCAACTTTTTATTAACTATCTTAAGGGCATTTATAATCCCTGATAAAACAACTATAGCAGTTCCGTGTTGATCATCATGAAAAACTGGAATATCTAATTTTTCCTTTAATCGTTGTTCAATTTCAAAACATCTTGGAGCAGATATGTCTTCAAGATTTATTCCGCCTAATGAAGGTGAAATTTTAACTATTGTATCGACAATCTCATCAACATCTTTTGTATCTAATACTATAGGAAATGCATCAACATCTCCAAATTCTTTAAATAGAATTGATTTTCCTTCCATTACAGGTAAAGAAGCTAGAGGACCAATATCACCTAAACCTAGTACTGCTGTACCATCAGATATTACAGCAACAGTATTCCACTTTCTAGTATATAGATAGGCTTTAGAGGGATCTTTATATATTTCTCTACATGGTTCAGCCACCCCTGGAGTATAAGCTAAACTAAGATCTTGTGAATCTTTAATTGGAGTTCTTGAACATATTTCAAGTTTACCTCTTTTTTCTTCATGAAATTTTAAAGCTTTTTCGTATATTGTCATATGAGCACCCCTTTTTATATATTAATTTCTAGAATAAGAAACTAAGTTTACTACTATTATTATACGAATTATAATAGTAATTTGCAAAAAAATATTCGAGTGGATATTGACCTATGACAATCACTTTGTTAGTATGTAGGAGTAGATTTTACATAAGGAGGCAGTGTATATGTCAGCGTTTATTGTTTTAGGTGCCCAATGGGGCGATGAAGGAAAGGGTAAAATGACTGATTATCTAGCTGAAGAAGCAGATGTAGTCGTTAGATTCCAGGGAGGAAATAATGCAGGTCATACTGTAGAAGTAGGAGATAGACAATACAAGCTTCACTTAATACCTTCAGGTATATTATATGACAACAAGTTAAATGTAATAGGAAATGGTGTTGTAGTAGATCCTAAGGCCTTATTTGAAGAGATAGGATATTTAGAAAAAGAAGGTGTTAAGGTAACTCCAGAAAAGCTAATTATTAGTGATAGAGCTCACTTAATAATGCCATATCATAGAGTATTAGATATTTTAAAGGAAAAGGCTAGAGGGAAGAATGATATAGGAACTACTGGAAAAGGAATAGGTCCTTGTTATACAGATAAGTTTGAGAGATGTGGAATTAGAGTTTGTGATTTATTACATGAAGATGTATTTGAAGAAAAACTAAGAGAAAACATAAAAATGAAGAATGAATATATAACAAAGGTTCTTGGTGGAGAAGCTTTAGATGCAGAAGAGATATTAGTTCAATATAAACAATATGCAGAGAAAATAGGACCATTCGTAAAGGATACATCAGTAAAAGTTTATGATTCAATTAAAGAAGATAAAACAGTTCTTTTTGAAGGAGCTCAAGGTATGCTTTTAGATATAGATCATGGAACATATCCATATGTTACATCTTCAAATACAACAGCAGGTGGAGTAAGCAACGGAATTGGTGTTGGACCAAATATGATTAAAAATGCAGTAGGTATTACAAAAGCATATACTACAAGAGTTGGTAAGGGTCCTTTCCCAACTGAATTAGAAAATGAAACTGGTGAATGGATAAGAACAAAGGGACATGAATATGGAGTAACTACAGGTAGATCTAGAAGATGTGGTTGGCTTGACTTAGTTATAGTTAAGTCTGCAGTTAGAGTATCTGGCTTAACTTCATTGGCAGTTACTAAGATTGATACACTAGCAGGATTGGATAAGTTAAAGGTATGTGTAGGGTATAAATTTAATGGAGAAATAATAGATTATTTCCCAGCAAGCTTAGAGGATTTAGCTAAGTGTGAACCTGTATATGAAGAATTTGATGGATGGGATGATTCAGTAGCAGATGCAAGAAGTTATGATGAAATACCTGAAAATGCAAAGAAGTACCTTGAAAGAATTTCAGAGTTTACTGGAACAAGAATATCAATAGTATCAGTAGGACCAAAAAGAGATCAAACTATGAGAGTTGGAGAACTTTAATTCCGAGTACTTTACTTGACTTTATTTAGTGGATAAAATATAATTTTTTTATAATACTAAGTACTAGTAAGTATAAAGAGGTGATAAGTATGATAACTAAGGATATGACAATAGGTGAAGTTATAAAAGCTGATTCAAGTAAGGCAGAAGTTTTAATGAGCTTTGGAATGGGTTGCGTGGGTTGTCCATCAGCACAAGCTGAAACAATTGAGGAAGCTGCTATGGTACATGGAATAAACTTAAATGAATTAATGGAAGCATTAAATAAATAATTAAAAGAGCGGATATTTTTATATTCGCTCTTTTTTTATATATTGAAATATTTATATAAATATAAGTTTATTGATATGAATATAGATAAGTATATGAATTAATAGAGGGATAGGATGAATAAATTAGATAAGAATAAGGTAACGTTCTATTGTTTATTATTTGGAATTATGCTTGTGGGAGTTATATGTTTAACATTTGTTATAAAGAATTCTTTTATAACAGGAAAAAGAGTATGTAATGATTTAAGGGGCAAAGTTATATACATAAGAGATAAAGAATACATTTTAGATAATGAAGTGACTTTTAAATTCAATATAGAAAGTGTAAAAGAGATAGAGTCATATAAATTAAGGGAAATACAAGGTGTATTAACAATACAAGAAGATGAAATAGAATATGAAGTAAATATGAAAATAAAATATTTAAAATCAGAAGATAAGTGGGATATATTAAATATTATCTATGATAGTACAAACATAAAAGGGAATAGTTTAAACACTATTCCCTACAGTATAACCTGATGACCATGCCCATTGAAGATTAAATCCACCGCAATCACCATTAACATCTAGTACCTCTCCACAAAAGAATAAACCTGGTGTTATATTAGATTCTAATGTTTTAGGATTAACTTCTTTTGTATTTATGCCACCTACAGTTAATTGGGCATTATTGAATCCATTAGTATCTATACATTTAAATCTCCATCCCTTAAATCTAGACAGTAATTCATTTTTATCTTTCCAATCCAAGTCATAGCAAGGAATATGAATATTATTTATTCCTGAATCCTTTAATATTATAGGTATGAGTTTTTTATTTATAATCCCAATAAAAGAATTAGAAATGGTTCTATGGCTAAACATGTATAAGTGTCCCTCTAAAAAATCTTTAGTTTCTTCAATAGATAAGTTAGGCATCATATCTACACTTAATTCAACATTTTGATTATTATCCAAGGCTCTAGAAGCTATAGCAGAAAGTTGTAATATTGGAGGCCCTGATATTCCATAATCGGTAAAGAGAACTTCACCAATATCTTCTCTAACTAATTTCCCATCAACATATATAGAGATTCTTCCATCAAACTTAATTCCAGATAATGCTTTTAGGTGTGGATAATCTAACTTTAACTGCACAATACCAGGTACTGTACTTGTGACAGAATGCCCTAAGTCTTTTGCTAATCTATATCCTGAACCATCTGAACCTGTTTTTGGAGCAGATTTTCCTCCACAAGCTAAAATAACTTTTTTGCATGTGAATAAAGTATATTCATCATTAGTTGTGGATAATTTAAAGTTTTTGTTTTTGTGGATAGTTTTTACTTTGCAATTTGTGAATAAAGGAATTTCCTTTTCCTCTATAGATAACCTTAAAAGATCTACTACAGATGAAGCCTGAAGAGAGGCTGGATATAATTTACCTTTTTCTAATTCAACTATAGGTAGACCTATAGATAAAAATAAGTTTCTAGTTTCTTCAACACTCAACTGATCTAAGCAATCTATATAGAAATCTTTATTAGAACTATGGTAAGTATCATAAGGAAAAGAAATTCTAGAGTTAGAAATATTACATCTACCATTACCAGTAGTTAAAATTTTTTTCCCTATTCTATCTGTTGCTTCTATAATTGCAACATCCTTTCCTAGATCTTTTGCAATTATTGCAGCCATTAAACCAGAAGCTCCACCACCAACAATAATAATATCGTGATATATCATAAAACTTATGTCTCCTTTTTAAAAATATAATTAAATTTTAACATAGTAATATTACCTATTAAAGAGAGGAATAATACCATAAGAGGTGATTATTTTGAAGGTTAAAGTTATTGCAGAGATTGAAGATAAGGATAGAGAATTTAAAGTAAGAAGAATGAATATAGATGAGATAATAGTTAATTATCCCACAGGTACTGGATTAAAGTCTTATAAGCATGATGAAGTTGAGTTAATTAGCGAGGGAGAGATAGATGATTTTTTAATAAACAACATTAATTTCCTAACTATAAAATTAAATAGGGGAATATCAATATTTTTCTATAAAGCTTTAAAAGACTCTTTAGAAAATGAGATGGATGAAAAATTAAATGATTTAAATGTTTTAAGAGATAGATATAAAGTTAATAAGAGAGGAATATGGGAAAAGGAACTAATTTGTGTAATAAATAACTCATTACCTATAAAAGTTATGGCATCAGGACAAAATTTTAAAAGAGACAACTATAGTATATTAATTACACCACTGGAAATACAAGGTTTTATGGAAGGGGCAAAAGAAGAAATAAATAAAATTAGAAAAGAAATAAAGCAAAAAGAAATTTTATTATCTAGATATGGAAAAGCCATAAATAATATTAAAAAAAGTGAGAAAAATGAAGCTATTTATCTCTTATCGGACACGGAATAATGCGAGGTTTAAGAAAAATAAAAAGAAATTTAAAAAAATGTGTTGACACATATAATGAATTTCTGTATTATAGTCTATGTGGTCAGCGCAGAACACATTAGCGAGGATCATAAGATAACAATTTGGCTCCTTGGTCAAGCGGTTAAGACACCACCCTTTCACGGTGGTAACAGGGGTTCGATTCCCCTAGGAGTCACCATTTTTATTTGGGCGCATAGCTCAGCTGGGAGAGCACCTGCCTTACAAGCAGGGGGTCACAGGTTCGATCCCTGTTGTGCCCACCATAAATGCGGCTCAGTAGCTCAGTTGGTTAGAGTGCTGGCCTGTCACGCCAGAGGTCGAGGGTTCGAGCCCCTTCTGAGTCGCCAAATTAAAACATCAACATTAGTTGATGTTTTTTGTTTTTATAAAAAAAGGTTTATAAAAAAGGTAATGTAGATTTTTACATTACCTTTTATTTTTTAAATTTAACTTTATTCTAATGTCATCTGAATAAAACTTGAAAAGTTTAAAATCACCTAATAGTCTAGAGTAAATTCTTTCACTATATATATTTGTTATATTAGGAAGTGAAAGGTTGGTTGAAATAAGCATCTTTTTATTTCTTAATAGTTTTCTGTTAATAAGATTAAAAAGTTCTGTTATTGAAAAATCACTCTTAGATTCGGCACCAAGATCATCAATAATAAGTAAATCACATTCAATTAAGAGTTCTTCTAATTTAGCATTATTATTAAACTTTATATCTCTTAAATCTCTTATAAGTTCTTCTGAAGTTTTATATACTACTAAAAAGCCTAGGTCTAATAGCTCTTTAGCTATACAATAAGATAAATAAGACTTTCCGCTTCCAGGGTTACCATAAAAAAGTAGATTAGTATTTGAATTATTGAAGTTTGGCAAATATTCAGAAGTAACATAGGATACAATATTATCCATATTTTTTCTGGGAGAAAATTTATCATCACTTACCTTATGCATTGAAAATAAATTAAGATCAAAATTATCAAAGTTCTTTTCTTTTAGAGTATCCTCAAGTAAAGAATTTTGATAATATAATTTTATTAGTTTTGGTTTATAGCATGAACACTTATTAATACCTATAAAGCCTGTATCTTGACATTTATTACACCTATATTTTAAGGTCAAATAGTCAGGGTCATATCCTTTAGATACTAACATTTCACATTTTTTTACTCTTAAATCTGTAATTTCATTTCTAAACTTTTTTATAGTTTCATCTGCATCCTTAGACTTAAGTATAGCCATAGATAATTGAAGCGAACGTTTTTGAATTAAGTTATCTATATCCATTATTTCAGGATACAAATTACGAATTTCGTTTCTTCTAAGTTCTAAGTTTTTAGATTCTTCATCACGTATCTTTTCATAAACGGCCATAATTTTTGCTTGATATCCGTTAATCATCAACATCCCATCCTAACAATTTCTTTTCTAAAGAGTCATAATCATATGATCTTGGTTCAAAGTTATTAAAACCTGAGGCTTTTAAGTTTTTTTGATAATTAGTAGATGAGTTTTTATAATTATTTTTATGTTGTTTATCTTTAATTGCAACATCATCTAGGGTTTTTATATTGTCATTAAACCATTTGCTAAGTATGCCATCAATATATTTAAAGTCAGCTCTATTAAGTCTTTGAAAACAAATGTCACAAGCTTTCTTTATTAATTGAATGTCAAATTTATATACATTAATCCATTTATTCAAAAGCTCTTCCTGAGGCTTCATAATTTCTGAATTGTTAATGCCTAGGTAATTTAGTATTTGTCTTATCTTAACCCACTTATCTTCTGTCTGCTTTATATGACTTTGGGCTTTTTCAATAGTTTTTATACCCATATCATTCCAAGCCAGAGCAACCTTTTCTATATACCTGTAATCAACTTTACCTTTTGATGCACAATATTCAATAAGTATTAGGATAAGTTCTGAGGTAAAAGAAAAATCTTTTTGCCATCCTAAATATATTTCCATCTCTTTTGTTGAAAGTGGTCTACAAAGTATTCTTTCTATATCTCTTAACATATCGTTAGTTTCTGTGTTATTTAGTGCATCTAATAGGTTAACATCTGGTGAAGTACTACTTAAGTCATTATCTAGTGGTACAAATTCTATACTGAAGTTATTCATTTTATCTACAGGAACAAATTTTATTACACCTTGGTCATTCCAATAATTTAATGCGTTCATTACATCAGATTCTAACAGGTTTAAGGAAGATGCTAGTATTGAACTATTTACTCCAGGCTCATTAGAAAAGTTATACTTTAATAGAAGTAAATAAACCTTAACAAATTCTCCTCTAGCAAATGGCATATATTTTTCAATAAAAACATTGCTAATAGGTGTAAAGGTACATGCGTTATTTTTCAATATAAAAGTACTCATTCTAACATTCCTCCTTTCAAAATTAGTATTTTATAAACATCATATTTAATAATTATAACAAAGGAGAGGAGGGATAACAACTTATCTAAATAGATATATAATGTATAAATTAATAGATTATGGGAAAAGTAATTGATGTGTTTTTGGAAGTGAAGGGATGATGTATGGATATAAGATTACAAACTAAATTTATATTATGTTGTTTAATAAGCAGTATAATATTAATTATTATTAACTTATTAGGTTTGAACAGTGATAATATATATAAATTATATATTAATAATCAAGAAGTAGAGTGTTATGGAGAAATAGAAGAGTTATCAATTCAATGTAATGAAGTTAAGAATAGTATAAATGATATTATTATAGATAAAGAGGATAAAAACGATATTACATATAAGAAAGTAAAATATGATGAAGTAAAAGGAACTGATAAAGATTTAAGAGATTCTATAATATCTTCTATAAATTCAGAAGCTGTTCTAACTAAAGTTTATTTAGGGGATCAATATTATGGATTAGTTCTAAATGAACAAGAGGGTAAGGAGGTTTTAAGAAGAATAGGAGAGATATTTATAGATGAAAGTAAAATAGATAGAGATAAAATTATATCTGTAGATGTAAAAGCTAACTTAAGATATGAAAAGGAAAATGAAAGAATTAGAAATGTGAAACCTATAGAAGAAATAGCTAGAAATATTATAAAAAGTGATAAGTTTAATAATCTAGTATTTGTAGATATATTATGTAGAGAAGAAAGAGTTGATAGCATAGATGTATCAACAAAAGTAGTAAATAGAGATGATATGTATTTAGGGGAAGTCTATGTAGAGGAGGGGGAGGAAGGAATCAAAAGTGTTGTATCTAACGTAGTTTACAGAAATGGATTAAAAGTAAATGAGGAAATAATAGAGCAAGATATAATAAAAGATAGTATAGATAAAGTTGTATATAAGGGGACTAAGAGCCCAATAAAAGAAGATGTAGCATTTTTAAGAATGCCAACTAGAGGTGGATATGTAACATCAAACTTTGGACCAAGATGGGGAAGTACACATAGTGGTATGGATATAGCAGGAGAAATTGGAGATCCAGTTTGTTCAGCTCTTGATGGAAAAGTTAAGGAATGTAGGTATGATGGTAGCTATGGAAATAAGATATTGATACAACATGAAGATGGAATAGAAACTATATATGGACATTTAAGCAAGTTTGAAGTAAAGGTTGGAGATGAAATTAAAAAAGGTCAGTTAATAGGTAGGGTTGGAAGTACAGGAAGAAGCACAGGACCACATTTACATTTTGAGGTTAGAGTAAATGGTAGTCCTGTGGATCCTAAAAAGTATCTAGTTAATTAATCTAATAACTTATAAAGATTTATAGTTCCTTCTCCTACCTGCTTTTTAGGTAGTTCTCCTAATTCGCAGGATAGCTTTAATAGCGAACACAAATCTTTAAAGGATAAGTTTGGATTCTTTTCGTATAAAAGTGCACATATTCCAGAAATATAGGCCGTGGATATAGATGTGCCAGAAAATGATTTATATAATACATCTAATTTTTTAGGATATATTTTAAATCCCTCTTTTTCAGATAAATAGGATGTATCTGAATTTAGAGATACTATATCAACACATGCAGCACTTAGATTAGGTTTTGAAAGATTTTTAAAGGGACCTGAAGATGAGTATAAGTAAGGTTTTAATGAGTTATTAGTATCTATTCCACCAACAGTTAAACAATTATCTAAGGTTGCAATTCCCATAATAGAAAAATCTTCATTTAAACTACTGCCACTAGGTACAATTGGGGCAACATTATTTTCAATTGCTTTATTAAAGGTATCCTTAAAAGCATTGATTATAAATATATTGTGGTTTTGTAATTCAAAAGGTAAACATAGAATTTTTATATTTTTTTCTTTAGATGTTTTTATTAATGACTCAATTGCATAGAGAACTGTAGATGAAAATCCTTTTCCACACTTATCAAAAGCTTTATAGCAATATATATCAGAACGTGGCGCTATTCCCTTATACATATTATTAGATGTTATTCCACTACTTGCAATTATACCAGCGGTGCATGTACCGTGACCATTATCATCATAGGGATATTGGAAATTATTGATTAAGTCAGTAAAGCTGGATATCCTATTAGATGGAGAAAGTAAGTCTGGATGAGGATATATTCCACTATCAACAATACCAATACCAATACCCTTTCCAGATAGAGAAACTTTTTCTGAAATATAAACTTTATTAGCAGTGGAGACACTCATTCCACATAAATGTAAGTATTCATCAAAACTTATATATTTAACTTCAGGATATTCTGAAATACGTTCTATAGACCTACTATCTAATTTAGCACAAACTATATTTGAATATTCTAATATATATATAAGTTCTCCTCTATATGAGGAGATTTTTTTTGCAATTTCTTTTGTGAAGTTTTTACATTTGATTAGAACTCTATATTTTCTATAAACTTTATTTTCCATGTAATACTTTAGGTTAGAGTCTATCTTACTTCTAAATGAAAACATAAAATACTCCTATAAATTCTTTCACTTATATAGTATAAAGATTAGGGCAATTTTGTTAATACAACTAAAAAAAGCAGTTATTATAAAAACTGCTTAAAATTTATATGTTTGACCTATATTTAGAATTTTAATTCTTTCATCATTAAAATTAACAAGTGTATCATGTGTTTCATTGAAATCTTCTAATGATATCTTAAAGGTCTTATAATGAATAGGAATCATAGCATTACATTTCATCATGCTAAACATTTTGTAGCTTTCCTCTGGAGTACAGTGCATATATGAAAATCTATCTGGTTTATAACAACCTACAGGCATAATAGCAACATCACACTCTAAGTTGTCAAAATCATTAGTAAAAGCTGTATCTCCAGCAAAAAATACCTTCTTTTTATTTCTTTCTATAAGATAGGAATTACTTTCATCGTCTATTCCTATATAAAATCTACGACCATCATGATTAGCTTTTATAGCTGTAATTTTTATATTTTCATCTTCATATATTTCTGTATCTCGAAGCATTATAACATTTTTAAATCCTAATAATTTCATTAATCGTCTATATCCTTTAGGAACTATAATAGTAATATTTTTATCTAACTTTCTTAAGGAAGAGAAGTTAGTGTGATCCATATGTCCGTGAGATAGTAGAATATAATCTATTTTTTGATCATCAAGGCTACTAGGGCGGTTAGCAATTCTTTTAAAGAATCCTAAAGTATTATTTAAAACTGGATCAGTAAGTATTATGATATCTGATAAATTTATCAATGCAGTAGCATGACCATACCAATGTACTGAATCGGTTTTCAATGCTTCATTAGAAATATCATTTCTTTGATTAAAGTATTCCTTTATATTGGTTGCTGTTAGTATGGATAAAAATTTAATATTACTAAATATATTCATTATAGAACTCCTTTGTTTAATGTTTCCATTTAAATACTATAATACCTACAACCATGATTGCAATACCTATAAGTTCTTTTAATGTAAAATTAAGTTTTTCACTTCCGAATAGTCCAAATGCTTCAATTAATGCAGCAGCTAATAATTGAGCAACAAGTATTATACCGATTCCACATGTAGGGCCTAAACCACTAATGCTTTTCATAACTGTATATGTTATTACAACACCAAGAGCACCCCCTAGTAAATATAATTTATTGGCTTCTTTAATTTGATTATAGCTTCCTTTACCTATAAAAAAGGTAATAATTAAGGTTAGTATAAGAGCACTTCCTTGAACAAAAACGTTTGTTTCCCAAACTCCAATTTTTTCTCCTAGTCGTGTATTAAATACACCTTGAACACTCATAGCAATACCAGAAATTATTGCTGTAATTATAGCTATCATTTTAATCACCTCAAAAATAGTATTCCCAGAGAGATTTAGAATATAATAAAAGCTCCCTAAAAATTAGAGAGCTTAAAATATGATGAAGTTATAATTTAAAACCATCTACAATATCTTGTTCAGAGAATCCTAGACTTATTGCAAGACTTAAAAAGTCTTCTAATAAAGTAACATAGTGATCTTCAGAAGAAGATATTAGAAGGTCATTTATGTCTATATATAAATTTAAAAATTGATCGCTTAAACAATATTCACTAGGTTGTATAGTAATACATTTAATACTGTCATAGCCTTTATCAATTCCTAAAGATAAGACTTGCCTGAAGCAAGAGATATACTTATCGAATACAGTACTTTTATTTACAGTAAAGTTATCATCAATCCAATATTTATAGCATTTTGTTTCATTTGCTAATTCACTCATTTTTATTTGAAGTTCAAGATGTTTTCTTGCAAGTAGCTTATAACCACTTAAGTTAGTATCTATTTGAACTTTATTATTAGCTTCTTTTTGTATTTTAAACAAATCTTCAATTTGCATGTTTATATCCCCCTTAATTTTCAAGGCAATCGTCTTTATATATTTTACAGAATCTTTAAAATAAAGAAAAGGTCAGAAAACGACTACAAAACAAATATTTTTCAAATATTAAAAAAAATAATAAAAACTCCTATTTATTCTTTGAAAAAATAGGAGTTTTTATTATTTTAAAAATTTCTAAGAGGATAACTTTTAATTAATGTTTCCCTTCTACTATTAGAAATTTTCCATATTTCAAATCTATCAACCTTTAGTGTAGGATAGGTTTTATTATTTTTATTTGAATCATATAGTACTTCACTATTATTTTTTTTATCCTTATTAAAATAATTTACATTGGCTAAAGAAATTGCAAGTTCATCTTCATCATTATTTAAGATATTAAATCCATGTAATTTTAAAGTATCATTGATAACTCTTGAAATCTTTCTTATATATCCAATATGTTCAATCTTGAGATTTACTGTTTTAGTAGTCTCACTTACGCAAACACTATCGCACAATTCAACTTTAAATTTTTTATAAGGTTTTAAAATCTTTTCTAAAATTGGACTAAGCTTATCTATAGTTGGATTTTCCAATGCTCCTAAAACGATGTATGGCTGAGGAGAATTTCTATTAGCCCTAAATTTTTTTGAAAGATTTTTTTGAATAGGTGATATTAACTTATAAGATTCGTCATCGAATAGTGCAACAATATAATATTTCATAGCAAACCTCACATTCGGGAAAATTTTATATACAAACTTTGTTATAAATTATAACATATTACCAAATATAAAAAAACATAAAAGCATTGATTTTATTTAATTTACTAAAAATACTAAAATTTTAACAAATTAAATGGAGTATAGTTACTAAAAAGGTGAATTTGCCATAAAAAAGATATTTAAATAACTATACTTTATGTTATAATAGTTAAGATAGAATTCTATACAATAGAGTTATAATGCGTATTTAATAGAATTTTGGATATAATTATGAATTTTGGGAATTTTAATATATATAATCTTTGAATAAGGGTGAATTTGATGGAAAAGTTAGTTATTAATGGAGGTAAGTCTCTTAGGGGAGCGGTTGAAATAAATGGTGCAAAAAATGCAGCGGTTGCAATATTACCAGCTGCTATAATAGCGAATACTGGAAAATGTGTAATTGATAATATACCGGATATAGAAGATGTACATTGTTTAGAACGTATACTAAAAAGTTTAGGATGCACTGTAAATAAGTTAGATAATAATACATTAGAAATTGATAGTACGGATGTAAATAATTTTGATGCTTGCACAGAAGATGTTAGAAGAATGAGAGCTTCTTATTATTTTATTGGATCGTTATTAGCAAGATTTAAGCAAGCTAGAGTGGAATTACCAGGGGGATGCCCTATAGGTGTTAGACCAATAGACCAACATATAAAGGGGTTTGAAGCATTAGGTGCAGAAGTTGTTATAGAACATGGTGCTGTAAAAGTTAAAGCAGATAGGCTAGTTGGGACTAATATTTTCTTTGATGTTGTTTCAGTTGGAGCTACAATTAATGTTATGATTGCAGCTACATTAGCTGAAGGGGTAACAACATTAGAAAATGTTGCAAAGGAACCACATGTAGTAGATGTTGCGAACTTCTTAAACACTATGGGGGCAGACATAAAGGGTGCAGGAACTGATGTTATTAGAATTAGAGGTGTTAAAGAACTAAGCGGATGTTCGTATAGTGTTATTCCTGATCAGATTGAGGCCGGGACATTTATGATTTCTGCTGCAGCAACAAGAGGGGATATTACAATAAAAAATGTAATTCCTAAGCATTTAGAATCTATAACAGCAAAACTTATAGAAATGGGAGTAGTTGTTGAAGAAGGTGACGATAGTGTTAGAGTTACAGTCGATGGAGAACTTAAGGGCGTTAATATAAAAACAACTCCATATCCAGGGTTTCCAACAGACATACAACAACCTATGTCTTCGCTTTTATCAACAGTACCAGGAAGAAGTATGATTAATGAATCTATATATGAAAATAGACATAAACATACTGATGAGCTAAAGAAGATGGGTGCTAACATAAAAGTTGAAGGTAGAGTAGCCTTAATTGATGGTGTAGAGAAGTTAACAGGTGCTGTAGTTGTGGCAACTGATTTAAGAGCAGGTGCAGCTATGGTTGTAGCTGGGCTTATGGCTGAAGGTGAAACAGAAATTACAAATATAGAACATATAGATAGAGGATATCCTCATATAGAGGAAAAATTTAGATCTTTAGGAGCTGACATACATAGAGTTAGTTGTGAAGATTAAGATGGGGGAAAAGTAAATGATTTTTTGCTCATTATATAGTGGTAGCAGTGGCAATAGTATTTTTATAGGTGATAAAGAATCAAAAATATTAATTGATGCTGGTATGCCTGGAAAAAAGATTGATGAAGCAATGAAGTCTATTGGGCAAGATCCTAGTAAGTTAGATGGAATATTCATTACTCATGAGCATAGTGACCATATTAAAGGTGTAGGAATAATATCAAGGAAATACGATGTCCCTATATATGCTAATGATAAGACTTGGGCTGCTATGGAAAGTTCAATAGGCAAGGTAAAAGAGCATAACATAAAAGTTATGTATAGAAGAACAAGCGTTGATATAGGTAGCTTAAATATAAAGTCTTTTATAATACCACACGATGCTATATCGCCGGTAGGTTATACAGTAAGTAATGGGATAAAGCAAGTAAGTGTTGCTACTGACTTTGGTGTATTTACAGAAGAAATTTATAGTAATGTAAAAGACTCAGAGGTTATTTTATTAGAAAGTAACCATGATGTTAATATGCTAAAGTTCGGTCCATATCCATATTCACTAAAAAGAAGAATATTAAGTGAAGTTGGTCACTTATCAAATGATGACTGTGGCGAAGCTATAGTTAATATAGCAAAAAATGGATTTGGAAAAAAGGTTATATTAGGGCATTTAAGTAATACAAATAATCATCCTGATTTAGCTTATCAAACAGTTTTAAATGTAATAAAAGATAAAGGCTTAAAACAAGGTGAGGATGTAATACTTTCTATGGCAAGTAGAAAAGAGCCAAGTGGCTATATAGAATTATAAAAAATATATTTAGAAAAGAGGAGAATAGTATGAGTTTATACAGTAATTGGACTGATATGGTAGTAGAATATGTTAAGACTAAGGGCGAAAAGGCTTTTTGGGATGAATATAGTGCTATAGAAACAAAAATATATAAAGATTTATTAGCAGATCATAAAAACGTGAAAAAAGTTGTGATTTCAAATCTTGCTAAAGAATATAATACAACAGAAGAGTTCATAATGGGATTTGTTGATGGAATAAATGATAGTTTAAACAATCCATATGATCTTGAATCTGTAGATTCAAATACTGAATTAGTATTTGATATAAACTTAGAAAAATTATATTTTAATATGTTAGATGCAAAGGCTGATTACTTATATAACTTACCACAATGGGATGGAATATTCTCAGTAGAGAAGAGACATGAAATAGAGAAAGAATATAAAGATTCTAAAACAGTTAGAAATGAAAATAAAGTAGGTAGAAATGATCTTTGCCCATGTGGTAGTGGTAAAAAGTATAAGAAGTGTTGTGGAAAGTAAGTTGAATTTAGGTAGATATGAGTATCATATCTACCTTTTTTGTATGATAAAATTTAATTAAAGATGTATTGAGGAGGTTTTTATATGGATAAGAATTTAAAGTGGGTTAATGAACAAAAAATAATTAGAACAATTGAAGCATTAGAGAAAAATAATATGAATGGTTACTTGGTTGAAAATGAAGAGGAGTTAATAGATAAAATTAAAGAGATAGTTTCAGAAGGTTCAATGGTAGCTTGTGGTGGTTCTATATCTTTATTTGAAACAGGAGTAATAGATCATTTAAGAAGCGATAGATATAAATTCCTAGATAGATATAAGGAAGGATTAACAAAAGAGGAAATAGTAAAGATTTATAAAGAGGCTTTTTTTGCAGATGCATATTTTTCTAGTAGTAATGCCATAACGGAAGATGGACAACTGTATAATGTTGATGGGAATGGAAACAGAGTAGCAGCTTTATTATATGGGCCAGAAAAAGTAATTATCATATGTGGTATTAATAAGATAGTTCCAACATTAGATGATGCTATTAAAAGGAATAAAACAGTAAGTGCGCCAGCTAATGCAAAAAGGTTAAATAAAAATACTCCTTGTACAAAGGTAGGATACTGCATGAACTGCAATAGTAAAGAAAGGATATGTAGTGAGTATACTGTTATAAAAAGACAAAGTATAAAAGGAAGAATACATGTTATATTTTTAAATAAAGAGATAGGATATTAAAATTGTATCAAAAAAGGAACCATTTAATACATATATATTATAAAAGCATCTTTATGAGGGGATGGTATATATGTTTGGAATGTTTCCTTTTATGTTTAATAATAGCCCTATGAATAATAACAATAATAATTTTAACTATGGAAGTATATTAAATGGTTTGCTAAATGATGATTTTATAAATGGAATGGTTGATCAACTTTTATCTAGTGATTTTGTAAATAATATGGTTGATGATTTGATGAATGAGGATGCTTATGATATATCAATAAAAGATTATGGCCCATATTATTTGATAAAAGGATATTTACCAGGATTAACTCCAAAGGATGTAAATATAGACTTTGAGGAAAACAAAGCTATATTAACCATTAAGAAAAAGCAAACATATTCAAATGGTAGAAATGTAAGAATGACAATAATTCAAACTGGTGGAGATTTAATAAAAACCTTCTATGTAGAAGAAATAGATGTAACAAAATTAAAAGCATCATTTGATAATGATTTATTATTGTTAACATTACCTAAGAAAAAACAAATAAAATCTAAAGATGTTGTTGTAGAAGATGATTCTCCAACTATTATAGATGTAGATAACTATAAAGTAGAATAAAATGAGTTTTAATCCTCCTTTGTGGTAATATATTAGTATATTACTTAGGAGGATATTTTTATGAACATTTCAATTATTGCAGTGGGAAAGTTAAAAGAGAAATATTTAAAACAAGCAATTGATGAATATTCAAAGAGATTGAGTAGGTATTGTAAGTTAGAAATTATAGAATTACCAGATGAGAAAACACCAGATAATGCATCAGAAAAAGAAGAGCAACAAATAAAAGAAAAAGAAGGTAGATTGATTTTATCTAAAATAAAGGATAATTCTTATGTAGTTGCAATGGACTTAAAGGGTAAGCAAATAACTTCTGAAGAGTTTGCTTCATTTATATCAAATTGTTGTGTTACAGGAAATTCAAATATAGTTTTTATAATTGGAGGAAGTTTAGGGTTATCAGAAGATGTAATTAAAAGAGCAAATTATAAGCTATGTTTTTCAAAGATGACATTTCCTCATCAGTTATTTAGAGTAATGCTTTTAGAGCAAGTATATAGAGGATTTAGAATTATTAACAATGAGCCGTATCACAAGTAAGTTTTCAAATAAAGATAAGTAGTGTGTTTTATTTGAAGAGAATATAGTAAGATTCTAGCTAAAAAACTGATTAAAAAATATATACTGTGAAAAGCTAAAGCTGAATAAATATAAATTAAGAGAATTTTGGGAGGGTAAAAATGTCCAATAAAGAAAAGTTATATTTTAATGGAGATATATTGACACTTGAGGATGAATTATATACTGAAGCAGTGTTAATTAAAGGAAGAAAGATAGATAAGTTAGGGAAAAAAGAAGATTTACTTAAGGAAGCAAGTAAAGATGTGGAGATAATTAATCTACAAGGGAAAACATTAATGCCATCATTCATAGATGCACATAGTCATTTTTCTGGATATGCTAGTTCCTTTACACAAGTAGATTTAGGAGAAGCAGTAAGTTTTGAGGAAATTGTTGATGCTATACAAAGGTTTATTAAAAAGAATAATATACCAGCTGGAATGTGGATTCAAGCAAATGGCTATGATCAAAGTTATTTAGAGGAAAAGTTTCATCCAACTAAGGCGGTTTTAGATAAAGCAGCTCCTAATAATCCACTTATTGTTAAACATAAGTCTGGACATATGGGTGTATTAAATACTATAGGAATAAATGATTTAGGGATAACAGTGGATACACCAAGTCCAGAAGGAGGCGTTATAGAAAAGAAGGATGGAGAAGTTACTGGATATTTAGAAGAAAATGCATATATAAATTATATTCAATCTATACCAGTTGTATCTAATGAAGAATTTATGGAAACTCTGCTTAAGGCTCAATGTGCATATGCCAGTTATGGTATTACAACTGTTCAAGAGGGAATGGTTGTAGATGTATTAACAGATATATTTCAGTATTTAATACAGTCTAAACTTCTAAAAATAGATTTGATTGGATATTTAGATATAATGAATGCTGAATTATTAAAAGAAAAGTTTGCAAATTGTATTCAGAGATATGATAATCATGTGAAAATGGGAGGATATAAGACTTTCTTGGATGGATCTCCACAAGGTCGTACCGCATGGATGAGAACTCCATACTTAGGAAAGGAAAAAGATTATTATGGATATGGAGTACAAAAGGATGAAGAAATAGAAAGTAAATTAGAGAAGGCATTAAGGGAAGATATGCAGATATTAGTCCATTGTAATGGAGATGCTGCTTCTCAGCAATTCATAGATCAATATGAAGTTGCCAAAGAAAGAACTCATTCGAATAATAATATAAGGCCTGTTATGATACATGCTCAATTATTAGCAGAAGACCAATTAGATGATTTAAAAGCTTTGGGTATAATGCCATCTTTCTTTGTAGCCCATGTTTATTACTGGGGGGATATTCATATAAAGAATTATGGAATGGAAAGAGCAAGTAAAATAAGTTTGGCAAAGTCAGCTCAAGATAAGGGAATACTATATACATTTCATCAAGATTCGCCTGTTATAGAGCCTAATATGTTAGAAACTATATGGTGTGCTGTTAATAGAATAACTAAAAATGGAGTTTTATTAGGAGAAGAGGAAAGGGTAAGTCCCTTAGATGCCTTAAAAGCTGTTACAAAAAATGCAGCATACCAATATTTCGAGGAAGATATTAAAGGTACCTTAAAAGAAGGTAAGTTAGCGGATTTAGTTATATTAGATAAGAATATACTAAAGGTTGATCCTATGGAAATAAAAGATATACAAGTTCTTGAGACTATTAAAGAAGGCGAAACTATATTTAAAAAGCAATAGTTATAATTTTAAAAGAAGAGGTGGTTTATCCACCTTTTTTATTTTAGGTTACTTAAAGGTAATAGTATTTAGTACTACTTTTTTATTGGTTTTATTATTGGGAGGAATATTTAAGATTGTAGATACTAGAAAAACTCAAGCTATAGAAAGAGAAAAACAGGTTGAGTTTGAGGCACAAAGACTAAAAGCAGAGGAGGAAGCTAAAAGGAAGTTGGAAGGGGAAAAAGAATGAACAGAAGCCACAAAATAATCAAACACAGGAAGGTACAACTTCTGAATCTATATTAGAATCTAATATTCCTATTAAGGAGAATACAAAAATATTTAGGGTCTGAAATAAGCAGGTTTGGATTTATTTATTATGATTTAACAAGTGGGATACAAGATAGAAATAAATGAAAATAAGGTCTTTACAGCAGCAAGTACATATAAGGTTGGCTTAAATATGGTCACATATGAAAAAATAAGAAAGGGTTCATTAGATAAATATTTCCAATACAATAAGGTCGTACATAAAATGAGTAATTATGGTGGCGCTGTTAGTGATATAGGAATAGTGTTTACAGACAAGCCATATGTAATAGTAGCGTATGCAGAAGGGGTAAGTGGCCCAGCTGAAAAAATATCTAAAATATCAAGAATGATATATAATGAACAATTGAAAAAGTAACTAATCAAGAGGTTGTCTCAGATTAAGGTTTTACCTTAGGCTTATACAGCCTTGTTTATTAAATATGAAAAAGTATGTTTAATAAATTCTTTTGTGACAATAATTAAAAAAGAAGTTATTTTGCTAAAAATAATGTATAATAGTAGTTGTAAAAACCTTGGAAAGTGGCAATATTACTTGCCTTGACAAATAAAATAGCGAATACTATAATGTATTGAGCAAAAATGTACAAGTTTTTTTACTTTTAATTATTGAGAAAAGATGGTGAGATAAATTATGAAACAAAAGGAAATAGAATTTATGCCACTTTTATTTGGCGGAGATATTAATGTTTATAGTGTGGCTAGAGCTTTTCATGAAGCATATGGAATAAAAAGTACAGTATGGGGAAAGTATGCAATAGGTCCTTGTTTTAATAGTGATATTATAGATTATAATGTGTGTGAGAAAAATGATGATCAAGAAAACTTTATTAAACATGTAAGAGAATTTGCGAATAAGCACAAGGATAAAACAGTTATATTAATTGGATGTGGAGATAGTTATGTAAAACTATGTGCTGAAAATTTAGGGAATTATCCAAGTAATGTAGTAGCTCCATATGTTAGTAGTGAAATGATGAATACATTAATACATAAGGAAAAGTTCTACAATATATGTGATAAGTATGGAATAGATTACCCGAATACATTTATATATCGTAAGGAAATGGGAAATGACTTTGAACTTCCATTTGGAGCACCATATATCTTAAAGCCTGCTAATAGTGTTATGTATTGGGAATATCCTTTCCAAAGTCAAAAAAAGGTTTATAAGCTTGATACAAGAGAAGAATTAGAAGAAACATTAAAGCAAATATATGATGCTGGATATACGGATTCAGTGGTGTTACAAGAATTTATAAATGGTGACGACACATATATGAGAGTTTTAACAAACTATTCAGATAAGAATGGAAAAGTTAAGTTAATGGCATTAGGACATGTTTTGTTAGAAGAACATACACCTCATGGAATAGGGAATCATGCTGTTATAATAAACGAATATAATGAAGATGTTACAGTGAAAATTAAAAAATTTCTTGAAGATATCAACTTTGTAGGATTTTCAAATTTTGATATAAAATACGATGAGAAAGACGGAAAGTATAAAGTATTTGAAATAAATGTTCGTCAAGGAAGAAGTAATTACTATGTAACAGGTAGTGGAAATAATATAGTTAAATATTTAGTTGAGGATTATATAGAAAATAAGGATATTCCTTTTAAAATAGCAAAAGAAAGATGCTTATGGAGTGTAGTTCCAAAGTATGTAATGTTTAAGTATATAAAACCTCAACAATATAAAGATGAAATGAGAGAACTTATAAAAGAAGGAAAAGTAACAAACTCTCTAGATTATAAAGTAGACAATGGATTTAAGAGAAAAATGAGTTTGTTTAAATCAAAGTTAGGGCACGTATATAAATATAGAAAGTATCTTGGAGGAAAATAGTAGATGTCTTCAAATACAGGTTATAATAAACTAGGTGTTATAGGTGGAATGGGACCTAAGGCAACTCAATTATTTATGGGAATGGTTATTGATAGAACCAATGCAGATAAAGATCAAGAGCATATACCAATGGTTGTTTTAAATGATACTACAATACCAGATAGAACTAGTGCTATTCTTAATAAAGATGAGAGTAAGGTGTTAAATAAGCTGGTAGAAGATGCAAAGCTATTAGAAACTACTGGATGTAAGGTTATAGCAGTTCCATGTAATACTTCACATTATTTTATAGATAATGTTCAAAGTGAGGTATGTATACCTATAATAAATATGATAAAAGAAACAGTTAAATATATATATAACAGAAAGAAAAGTATTAAAAAGGTTGCTATTTTAGCAACTGATGGCACAATAAGTGTTGGGGTATATCAAAAAGAACTTGAGTTATTAGATATTGAAAGTTATATTCCTAGTAAAGACAAGCAAGCTATGGTGATGGACATAATATATAATCAAGTTAAAAAAGGGAAAATAGGAAATTATGGTATGTTTTTAGAGATAGAAAGGGAACTTAAAGAGGCAGGCTGTGATGGAGCTATATTAGCGTGTACAGAATTATCTTGCTTTAAAGAGCAACATGATTTATCTGATTTTTATATAGATGCAATGGATATTTTAGTAAGTAAGTCTATAGAGATGTGTTCAAAAAACTAAGTAATAAAGAAAAGGAGTAGTTTATGAGTAATATATGTAGTTTAGAAGAATACCTAAAGCTTTTATTAAAACAGAATTTAGTATTGGAATATAATATAGAAGATAAGAAGAAAAGTCATATAGAGTATGTTTCATGTAATTCTAAAGATATAAAAACAAATACTTTATTTATTTGTAAAGGGGCACACTTTAGAGAAGAATTTTTAAAGGATGCAATAATAAGTGGAGCAGTTTGCTATATAAGCGAAAATAAGTATGAGTTAGGAAATGATTGCTCTTATATAATTGTTAATGATATAAGAAAAGCAATGGCGTATATATCAAATTATTTTTATAATAAAGCTTGGGAAAAGTTAAACTTAGTAGGGATTACAGGTACTAAAGGAAAGTCTACCACTACATATTTTATAAGATATATATTTGATGAATATCTAAAAAGCATTAATGAACCAATGAGTGGCGTTATATCTTCTATAGATACATATGATGGTGTTATAGATATAGAGTCACATATTACTACACCAGAATCAATTGATTTACATAAGCACTTTGATAATGCTGTTAGAAGTGGAATGAAATATATGGAGATGGAAGTATCTAGCCAAGCGTTGAAATACAATAGAGTATTAGGTATAGAATTTAATGTTGGATGTTTTTTAAATATAGGTTATGATCATGTAAGTGATATAGAGCATAAGGATTTTGATGACTACTTTAGCTCAAAGCTTAGGATATTTGAACAAAGTAAGATATCTTGTATTAACTTAAACACTGAGCATTTAGAAGAAGTATTAAAAGCAAGTAAGAAGTGTTCTAATATGATAACTTTTGGGTTAGATAAAAAAGAAGCAGATGTATATGGTTATGGTGTTAGAAAGAAAGATAATAACATATTATTTAGAGCTAGAACAAAGAGATTTGATAAGGAGTTCCAATTAACTATTCCAGGGTTATTTAATGTTGAAAATGCATTAGCAGCAATAGCAATATGTGAGGCGTTAGATATTCCTGAAAAGTATATATATGAAGGCCTTAAAAAAGCTAAGGTTAAGGGAAGAATGGAAGTTTATAACAATGAGGATAATAAGGTGATAGCCATTGTAGACTATGCTCATAATAAGTTGAGTTTTGAAAGGCTATTTGAATCTGTTAAAGCAGAGTATCCAGAAAGAAAAATAACTACTGTTTTTGGATGTCCAGGTAAGAAGGCTCTAGATAGACGTAAAGATTTAGGTGAGATTTCAGGAAAATATTCAGATACGGTAATAATTACAGAGGAAGATCCAGGAGAAGAATCAGTTGTAGATATATGTAATGAAATATCTAAATATATTAAAGCTCAAGGATGCAATTATTCTATAGTTACTGACAGAGGAAAAGCTATAGAAAAAGCCATTATGGATGTAGATGAAGATAGTGTAATTTTAATAACAGGAAAAGGAGATGAAACAAGACAAAAAAGAGGTCTTGAATATATAGATTGTCCTTCAGATGTTGATTATACTAAAGAATTTTTATATAAATATGATAATAGGTTGTTTAAAAAAGATAGAATAAAAAAATTTTAATAAGAATAAATAATAGTAATAAATCTTATATAATTAAGTAAATATATAGTAATAGATTAGTTATTAAAAACCGCACTTCGTAGATTTATAGAGGTGCGGTTTTCTAATATTATTGTTTTATTTATTAATTAGTTTTTAAAAAAGTTATACTTAATTAAAGATTGGAGTTATAAAAAAAACTTTAATTAATAGATAATAATATAGCATGATGAAAAAGAGGTAATTATGAATTCAGATAATTATAATGGATTTGAAGAGTTTTTTTACAATATGTTTAATTTTACTGGAACTTTTGATGAACAGGGATGTTCAGATATGCCAGGAGGATTTCAAGATTTAAATCCTCAGCTTTTTTCTTTGATGGGACAAATTATAGGTATGGTTATGTCTGGAAACCTACCTTTTAATGTTCAAAATGCTATAGGAAATTGGTTAATGTTGGTGGGGCAAACTATTGAAACATATAATGCACAGCAACAATATTTTCAAAGTGGTCCAGGACGTTATTATGATCTTAAATATAAAAATGTAACCAATCCGTTTTGTCCACAAAGTAACCAATCTAGTTCAACTTCACAAACAGGAGAATCAACATCAAAGAATAAGCAAACAGCAAAGACTTGTTCTGATATAGAACACCTTAGAAAAGAAGTAGATAGGTTATCATTAGAACTAGAGAGATTGAGAAAGGAAGTTCATGGTCAATGAAAGAAAAGTATTTACTAAAAATGTATAAGTATTTTATAATTAATTAATAAATTTATAGTAGTAAGTATTAATTTTATTTAAAGAAATGGATATCAGGTATGAAAGAAGTATTATTAAAAGATGTTATAACGATTATACATAGAACAATAAATTCCATAGATGATAGATTACTAGAGCATGGAGAACAGGTAGCATATATAATGATGAACTTATTAAAAGAAAGAGGTATAAATGATAAGGATGAGATAATAGATTTATGTACAATATCAATGTTTCATGATATTGGAATACATAAAGTGAGTGAAGTAAAAGACTTATTAAGTGTTGATTCTTTTAGTCCCTTTGAACATGCAATATATGGGGCATTATTTATTAAATACTTTTCACCATTAAGTAAGCTATATAAGGTGGTTTTAGGGCATCATTTTACATATAAATATATAAAGTTAAAAAATATAGATGTACCTATAGAGGCCGTAATGTTAGGATTAGCAGATTATTTTAGTATATTAGTTATAAATGATAAGGAATTAAGTACCTATGAAATTAGAAAAATGACCAATATATATACTTTAGAAAATGTACAATTGCTTTTAGAGGTAATTGATAAGTATGATATTAATAGGAAGCTAAAAGATAAATCATATAAATCTGAGTTATATGATTTCTTAAAGGATAAGAAGTTAAAAAGAGAAGAGATATTTAATTATGCTAGAATGTTAGCTTATGCTATAGATTTTAGAAGTGAAGTTACAGTTAAACATAGTATAATTGTAGAAGCTATAAGTTATGAAATTGGGAAATTGCTAGGACTAGATGAAAAAGTATTATATAAATTAAAGATATCTGGAATATTGCATGATATAGGTAAGATATCTATACCAGTTAATATATTGGAGAAAGAAAGTAAGCTAAATGAAGAGGAGTTTGAGATAATAAAAGAACATTCTATTATAGGATATAATATTTTAAGTGGATTGAATATAGATGATATTAGAGATATAGCTACCTTACATCATGAGAAAATTGATGGAAGTGGATACCCTTTTGGAATTAAGGGGGATGAGCTATCTACGGAAATAAGGATTTTATCTATAGCAGATATATTAAGTGCATTAGTTGGAAGAAGAAGTTATAAAGAATCTTTTGATAAAGATACAGTAGTTAATATACTTAATGAAATGAGCGAGAATAATAAAATAGATAAGGATATTACAAATCTAGTTATACTAAATTATGATTCTATATTGAATAAGGCTGATATAAAATCACGTAAAATAATGAATATATACTTAGATATTAAGAAAGAACATAGAGATTTGCTTGATATGTTATAGATAAACATATTACATATTAATTAAAAAGGCAAAAATCACATTTACGGAAATAATTACCTCTGATACTATTATTCTATAAGATATTAGGGGAGGAGATAAAATGAAAAAGAATTTAGACATAGTTATAGGTGGAATATTAACGGTATATTCTATACTGGTAAATGTATTGAGTTTTAGGAAAATCGCCTTTAGTGAAGTTTTTTTAATAGCTGGTATAGTGTTTATACTATATCATTTTATTAAGAAAAAGATATATAATAATGAGAAATTAAAATTAATAGATAAAGTAATCAAGATTTTTGTATGCATTGGACTAGTTGTGTTTTTCATTATAGAAGGCATTATAATATGTTACCCTAAGAATAGTACAGAGACAACTGATTATATTATTGTTCTAGGTGCAGGGTTAAATAATAGGAATGAGCTAAGTCAAACCTTAAGGGATAGGCTTAATACAGCATTAGATTGTCTTAATAAGTATAATAAAGAGAGTTACATTGTGGTTTCTGGTGGACAGGGTGAAGATGAAGATATGTCAGAAGCAGAGGCAATGGAAGGGTATTTATTAGAAAATGGTGTTAGTAAAGATAGAATTATAAAAGAAGATAAATCAAGAAATACATCTGAAAACTTTAAGTTTTCAAAAGAAAAAATTCAAGAGCATAGTAATAAAGATTTAAAAGATGTAAGCGTAAAAATAATAACAACAGATTTTCATGCTTTCAGAAGTAGTATGTTAGCAAAAAGAAATGGATATGAAAATATTGAAGTATATTCAAGCAATACAGTAAATTACTTAGTTCCTGTATTTTATACAAGAGAATTTGTAGCTTTAGTAAAAAGTTATTTTTTTGATAGATAACAAAAAAACCTCTAGTAAAAAATTTTACTAGAGGTTTTTTATGTTTATAGAAGTCTTCCCATCATGACTCCCATAGCAGAAGCCATCATAAGGCCTCTTGTCCATCCACTTGAGTCACCTAAACAGTGAAGTCCTTTTATATTAGTTTCAAAGTTTGTATCTAATTTTATTTTATTGCTATAGAATTTAATTTCTGGACCGTAAAGAAGTGTTTCTCTACTTGCAAACCCAGGAACTACTGTATCCATAGCTTCAATGAAGTTTAATATGTTGGTCATAGTTCTATATGGCATTGCAGAAGTTAAATCACCTGCTTCTGCATCTGGAAGAGTGTGTTTTACATTTGATTCATAAAGTTCATGTTCCCATGTTCTCTTACCATCTAATATATCACCATATCTTTGAACTAATATCTTTCCATTACCTAGCATATTAACAAGTTCAGCTACTTTTTTACCATATTCAATAGGCTCGTTAAAAGGTTCAGCAAAGTTATGAGAACTTAATATAGCTAAATTAGTATTATCAGACTTTAGATTCTTATATGAATGACCATTAACTATAGCAAGATTATTATCATAGTTTTCTTGGCTTACAAAACCACCAGGGTTTTGACAGAAGGTTCTTACCTTATCTTTAAATGGAAGAGGATGTCCAATTAATTTTGATTCATAAAGAACATTATTAACACTTTCCATTACCTCATTTCTAAGTTCTACTCTAACACCAATATCTACTGGACCTGCAGAATGGTTAATATTATGTTCAACACACATATCCTTTAACCAGTCAGCACCTTTTCTACCTGTAGCAACAACAACTTTATTACTGAATACTTCTTCATCCTTTTTCTTAGTTAAGGAATCAGTTAATAAGGCTCCAGTAACAGAGTTATTTTCTATAATTAAGTTTTTAACTAATGTATCAAATTTAATTTCAACACCAACTTCTAATAGGTGATTTTGAATTTTAAGGTATATTTCTTGAGCCTTTTCTGTACCTAAATGTCTAATAGGACAATCTACTAATTTTAGTCCACCTTGAATTGCTTTTCTTCTAATTTCTTTAACAGCATCATTATTATCTATACCCTCAACTTTAGTATCAGCACCAAAGTCTAGGTATATTTTATCAGTATAATCAATAAATTCTTGAGCAGTTTTTGCTCCAACAAGGTTTGGTAAATCTCCACCAACTTCATAACTTAATGATAACTTTCCATCTGAAAATGCACCAGCGCCAGAGAATCCTGATGTGATATGACAATAAGGTTTGCAAGAAACACAAACATTTGTCCTGTCTTTAGGGCAATGTCTTTTATCTATTTGTTTTCCAGCTTCAATTAAAAGGATTTTAGATTGTGGTTTTTGTTTCTTAAGTTCATATGCAGTAAAGATTCCTGCAGGGCCAGCACCAACTATAATTACATCATAATTCATTATAAACATCTCCTCGTAAATTAAGATAATATACTTAGCAGACACTTATAGCCCAGAGTAATTTACGGTAACTCGGTAGAAACATCCAACCCATATTGTAGGATTTATATAAGTGAACAATTTATTTGAAATTAATAAAAAAGTTCTAACTACAAGGTGATTTTAGCTTATTTTACACATAAAATCAATACAAAACTGTAAAAATTCAAAATAAAAAAGAATAAAACACGAATATTATTCGTGTTTTATTCTTTCTTTATCCCATATAAACAGTTGGCTAGGGTTGTTTAAACATCCAAAAATATTTTTTTTGAAACATGGTATTTTTCTATCTAAATCTTTGATTAGTTCTTTCATATCTTGCCTTTTGGTTTTTCCGTCAGCAGGACAAGGATTCTTAATAATAGGTAGCTTGTTATTTAGAGCAAATTTTCTAATAGAGCTTTCGTTTATATAAACCATAGGTCTAATAAGGAATAAGTTGTTTTTATCCATATAACTTTTAGGAGAAAAACAATTAATTCTGCCTTCATAACAAATGGAAAGTAAAAAAGTTTCTAATGCATCATCTTTATGATGACCTAATGCAACTTTATTACAACCAAGCTTACTTGCATTATCATTTAAGGCACCCCTACGTAAATTTGCATATAGAGAGCATGGATTTTTTTCTTTTCTAATATCAAAAACTACTTCCTTTATATTAGTTTCAACTTCATAAAAAGGTACTTCTAATTCTTCGCATAACTTATGTAAGGGAGAGTTATCTACTCCACCTGGATTTAGCGTTATAGCTATTAAATCAAAAGATTCTGGGGAAAATCTTTTATAAGAATTTAATAGATATAATAAAGTTAAGCTATCCTTACCTCCAGACAGTCCTACTGCAATTTTATCTCCATTTTCTATTAAATTAAAATCATTTATAGCTTGTCGCATTTTACTGAGAAGCTTTTGCATATATATTTCCTCCTATGTTGTAAATGTATTATAATTTTATAACAAAAAGCAAAATTTAAAAATATATTTCTTATATTTTAATTTGACCTTAACTTACTATAAATAAATAGAAAATTTAAAATAAATTAACTTAATTTATATTTAATTATAGTTATATAATATTTATACTATAATTAAATTTTCTGTAAAATGGAGGGCCTTATGATTAAGAAAGATTTTATGAAAGAAATTGAAAATTTACTAAAAATAGTTAAAAGAGAAGTTGATAAAAATATAATAAATGGAGATGTTAGTAAGGCTAAAGAGGCTATAAACAATCAATTAAAGGGGTTAGTAGGGTTAGATATAATGACAATCGACACGATTTCATTTAGTAGTGTTATTGATATTATAAGTCGTGAGGATGAATTTAATGGAGAAAAGTATATAGCTCTTGGAGAATTGCTTTGTTTACAAGGTTTTGTATGTCAAAGTACAGGGGATGAAGAAGGTCAAATTAGATATTATCTAAAGTCTATAGATGCTTTAAATGAGGCCTTTAGAGAGGATAGTGATATAGAAAAAAGGTATTTTCAAGATGGAATACATATTTCAGATTTATTATCGGTATATGATTTAACGATAAATGAAAATAAAAAGATATTTAAGTTTTATGAGATTGTTGGAAAATATGATAAAGCTGAAGATATATTATTTTATATGATAAAGAAGAGTAATAAAGATAAGAATATAATATCAATGGGCATTAACTATTATGAAAGATTAAAAAACTTAAGTGATGAGGTACTAGAAGCTGGTAATTTATCCAGAGAAGAAATAGAAGATAGCTATAAAGAATTAATGAATATTTGTTGACAAAATACATTAATTATAAGAAAATAAATCAGGAATTTAATAAGAACTTTTTTAGCAGACGGGCGGCTAGACTACCCGTGTGCTTTTTTTATTTTAACTAAGGAGGAAATTATGGGAATATTAAGGGATAAAAAGTTTATTAAAACGATGCTGACATTAGCAATACCTATAACCATACAAAGCTTTATAACATCATCACTAAATTTAGTAGATAATTTAATGATTGGAAAGTTAGGAGAAGAAGCTATTGCAGCAGTAGGACTTGCTAATCAATATTTCTTTATTTTTATGCTGTGTTTATCAGGAATTAATGCTGGTGCAAGCGTATTTATGTCTCAATATTGGGGTAAAAGAGATGTTAAAAGTATAAAAAAGGTATTAGGTTTAGATTTGACCATAGGATTTATTGCATCTTTATTATTTGGAATAGGAGCATTCTTCTTATCAGACGGTATAATGAGCATATTGTCTAAGGATCCAAGTGTAATAGAATTAGGTGGGATGTACTTAAAGGTTATTGCAATAAGTTATCTTATAACTAATGTAACTCAAGCGTATTCATCTGCATTAAGAAGTACAGAACAACCTAAAGTTACAATGTATGCAAGCTTGATTGGTGTATTAAGTAATGCATTTTTAAACTGGATATTTATATTTGGTAACTTAGGTTGTAAACCAATGGGAGTAGCAGGAGCTGCTTTAGCTACTACTTTAGCAAGAGTAATAGAAATGCTATACATACTATTTGAAGTATATATAAGGAACAATAAAGTATCTTCTAATATAAAAGAGCTATTTAGTTTTGATTTTATCTTTGTAAAAACTTACTTTAGAACATCTACATCTGTAATAATAAATGAATTAGTATGGTCATTAGGACTTACTTCTTATTCTATAGCTTATGCACAGATAGGTACAAGTGCAGTAGCAACCATGCAAATAGCAACTACATTAAATAATATGTTTATGGTATTTTGTATAGGGCTTGCAAGTGCAGCAGCTATAATGGTAGGTAATAAAATTGGGTCAGGACATGAGGAAGAGGCTGTAGATTATTCTAAGAAAATAGGAATTGTATCACCTATAGTGGGACTAGCTTTGGGCGTATTAATATGGATATTTGCCCCTACAATTTTAAAGTTATTTAATATTACTGAAGGTACAGTAAGTGACACCATATATGTATTAAGAATTATGGCAGTTTTCTGTTCAATAAGAACATATAATGTTGTAATGATAGTTGGTGTATTCAGAGGTGGTGGAGATACGACGTATTCAATGCTAGTTCAGGCAGGTACTATATGGCTTTTTGCTGTTCCAATGGCATTTATAGGAGCAGTAGTTCTTCAAGTGCCGGTATATGTAGTTTATTTCTTTATATGCTTAGAAGAGGTAGTTAAGCTGTTCTTTGAGTTTGCTAGATTAAGATCTGGTAAATGGGTTAATAATGTAATAAGTTCTAATTAGATAGGTAATAAAAAATGAGTTGTTGCAACGGAGCAACAACTCATTTTTTTATTATCTAAAATATAATGAAGCTTATTTTAATGGTGATAATATTATAGATTCAACTTTTTCTGGTAAAGATAAAGATTCCTCTTTGCTTAGTGATTTAGTATCTATTGCTGGATGAATAATAACCTCAACTTTATCAGCCTTAATTTTGTTACCATTTCGCTCTAATAGTTTATAAGTACCATTTATAGTAATAGGAACTATTGGAACCTTTGGCTTAAGTGCTAATTTAAAGCTTCCACTTTTAAATTCATGAGGCTCTCCACCTTTACTTCTTGTTCCCTCAGGGAAGATTACCATAGAATAACCGCTTTTTAAAATATTAATTCCCTCAACAATAGCTTCAGCTGATTTTCTTAAATTAGCTCTATCCATAAATATGCATCTTATATATCTCATCCATGTACTTATTCCAGGCCAGTTTTCAAGTTCTTTTTTTGCTATAAAGCCTTTTGGTACATCAATAACACTCATTAATAGTGGGATATCAAAGAAGCTTTGGTGATTTGCCATAAATAATACAGTTTGGTCATCAGGTATATTTTCAAGACCTTTAACAGTAATTTCAGCACCACTCATTTTCATTACAAAACGAGCCCAACCTCTTGTTACTTTATGAATAAATATTGTTTTCTCTTTTGTTTTTCCTCTAAGTTCTAAATATTTAATTCTAATTAGTGCCAACAGCGAAACAAATAAGCTTAATACCACTGCAGGATAAAATAAAATAGTTCTTATCATAAATATAATTCCTTTCTAGAATCAAAATTTTATATAAAAACAGTATATTATATCTTAATAATAAATAAAAGAACTAATAAACTTAATAATTCATATAAATGCATTATAAATAATATTATTAAGGGGATTAAAAGTGAAAGAGTTTATGAAAGAAAAACTTAATATTGAAGTTAATGACTTATTATTAGAGAACGCAAACATACAAAATCGATTTTATACATTAACACACTCAGATGAAACAGGAGAATTATTTTTGTTTATAGATACAAAGTATAGGGAGGATAAGTTTTCAAAGCATAGAGATGAAGTTATATCATGTTGGAAAGAGATTGATAATAAATATATTTTAGAAGTATACTTATGTATAGATGGACAGGATAATATTGGTGATATAGAGAAAAGAGATATAATATTTAGAAAAGAACTTCCACTAGCTTTAGAAGCAATAGTATATGGTGATAAGGGGATTTTTCTTGGTAACAAAAGTTTAATAGATTCTCCAATTATAGTTTACTTTAATTCGAGTAATCCTAAATACAATAAGATAGAAAGGTGGGGACAAGTATCTGATTATTTAATAAAAAAGGATAGGGTACAAAACAATTTTAAAGTACCTCAGAATATAATAAATTCAAGATTAAAGGATGGAGTAATATTTACATTATTAAGTATCTATATAGAGAAAGAAATGAAAAAGATATATGGTTCAAAGTATGTATACTGTCCTAATTTTTCTGATATAATTATGATTAGACCTTTAAGTGCACCTTTAGCATGTAAGGGGAAGTATATTGTTGTAGTAAGAGTAAAATCGGCTGGGATAAATAAAAATCCAGTAAATGAAACTATAATGGAATTTTTAATAAGTACTGATGGAGTTAAAATACAAAGTGTAAAAAATCCTAGGAAATATATGGGGTAATATTATAAACTATTTTATAGAAAGTGGTGATTTTATGGGAGTAAAGTTAGTTACAGATAGTACAAGTTATATTTCTGAAGAATTAATAAATAAATATAATATTTCAATTGCATCATTAAATGTTATACTTCAAGGAAAAAGCTATAGAGAAGTTAATTTAGATAATAAGTATTTCTATGAGGTTATGGATCAATCAGAGGAGATACCAACATCATCACAACCAAGTATAGATGAGCTTTTAGATATATTTAAAAGTATTGTTAAGTCAGGAGATAATGTTGTAGGAGTATTTCTATCATCAGATATGAGTGGGACATATTCTAGTGCACATTTAGCAAAGAATATGGTTTTGGAAGAGTATCCAGATGCAAGGATAGAAATAATAGATTCAAGAACTAACTGTATGCAAATGGGATTTCAAGTAATTGAAGGAGCAAGAGCTGCAAAGGAAGGAAAATCTATAGAAGAAGTAGTTGAAGTAGTTAATAATGTTGTTAAGTCTAGTAGATTTTTATTTGTACCAGATACATTAAGGTATCTTAAAAAAGGTGGAAGAATAGGTGGTGCTGCTGCTTTATTTGGAACAATACTTCAGATAAGACCAATTCTTACTGTAAGAGATGGAGTTACTTCGGTTTTTGAAAAAGTTAGAACAAAGAAAAAAGCAGTTAATGCAATAGTAGATAAGGTATTAGATGATATTAAAAATTATGGCCTTGGAGATGTTATAGTTCATTATATAAATTGTGAAGAAGAAGGAAGAGAACTTGCGAAGAGGCTAGAAGAAGAGTTAAATATTCCAATAAGGATACAATCTATAGGACCAATAATAGGTTTGCATGTAGGACCAGGAAGTATAGGGGTAGCTTATTTTACTAAAAAGGAATTATTATAAGAGGTAGGAGCTGAGTTATAGGCTCCTACTTTTTTTGTTAAAAATAATAAATCTTAAAAATATATAAATAAAAAAATATATAAATATAACAATATATAAATAAGAATTAATACAATCTTTCTATTTATTTAAGAGTATTTTAAGATTATAAAAGTAAAATGAAATTATAAAGTGGATTGTGAAAGATATAAGGAGTATTGTATGGAGTGTAGAAATAGTTTTTATGATAACGTCAACAACTCCTCCTTTATAGTAAGAAATAGCAACAAGGGTCTTACAGATGATGAAGTAAGAGATAGAATTGCAAGAGGAGAAGTAAATAAAATACCAAAGGCGCCTTCAAGAACAATGTGGCAAATGATAAGGGCAAATTTTTTTAATATATTTAATGCCTTAAATATAATATTAGCTTTGGTTTGTATAGCAGCAGGATCTCCAAAGAATGCTATATTTGCAGGCGTAATAATAATAAATAGCATTATTGGAGTTGTACAAGAATTAAGTGCTAGGAGCACCTTAGAAGAGTTGTCTGTTTTAAGCATGGCTCATGCCAAGGTATTAAGAAATGGAAAGATTAAAAAGGTTTGTGTTGAAGAATTAGTTTTAAATGATATTGTATACCTTGATTCGGGTAACCAGGTTTTAGCTGATTGTGAGCTTATTGATGGTGATGAATTAGAAGTAGATGAATCCATGTTAACAGGAGAGTCTGATTCAGTATATAAAGAAAAGGGAGATAAAATATTATCAGGGAGTTTTATTATCGCAGGTGAAGGATTAGCTGAGGTTAAGAAAGTAGGTGCAAATACTTACTCATCTCAATTAGCTGAAGAAGCAAGAAAATTTAAGATAATTAATTCAGAGTTGCAATCATCTATAAGCAAAATAATAAAAATTCTATTGTGGTTAATAGTGCCAATAGGAATAATTTTAACAACAACACAAATAGTTTTTAGTAATATTGGATGGAGAAGTGCAGTGCTAGGAGCTGTTTCTGGAATAGTGGGAATGATACCTGAAGGTTTAGTTCTTCTAACAAGTGCAACCTTTATAGTATCTGTAGTTAAGCTTGCAAAATATAAGACATTAGTACAGCAATTATCGGCAACAGAAGTTTTAGCTAGAGTTGATGTGTTATGTGTTGATAAAACAGGTACAATTACAGAAGGAAAGCTTAATTTAGTTAATGTTGAGTTAATAGGAAATAGTGATAAAGAACTAGTAGACATAGCATTATCAACATTAGTACATAATTTACCCAATAAAAATCCAACTCAATTAGCTATATTAGAAAGATATAAAGATTGTGCTACCTTAGATGTATTAGAAAAAGTACCATTTTCATCTAGAAGAAAGTGGGGAGGAATAGTAATACAAGGTGAAGAAGCTTGGATATTAGGTGCACCTGAAATATTATTGGATGATAGATACAGTAAGTTTAGTGAGAAAATTGAGAAGGAAGCTAGAAAAGGAAGAAGAATTTTACTGTTAGGAAGAATGGATCAATCTTCTCTAAAAAATGGAATTAAGGAGCAAGTTAAAGAAGAGGCGTTAATTTATATAGAAGATGTTATTAAGGAGGAAGCTCCAAGAGTATTAAAATATTTTAAAGAAGAAGGAGTTAATTTAAGAGTAATATCAGGAGATAATCCAGTTACTGTTTCAGCAGTAGCAATGAGAGCTGGCTTAAAAAACTGGGATAAGTATGTAGATGCAAGAACTTTACCGGAGGATATTGAAGAATTAAAAAAAGTTATAGATGAGTATACTATTTTTGGAAGAGTAACCCCACATCAAAAGAAGGATATTATAAAAGCATTACAAGCTAATGGTCATACTGTTGCAATGACAGGAGATGGGGTAAATGATGTATTAGCATTAAAAGAATCTGATTGTGGAATAGCCATGGCTAATGGTTCGGATGCAACAAGAGCTGTAGCCCAGCTAGTACTTCTAAATTCTGATTTTGGAGCATTGCCTCATATAGTTGAAGAGGGAAGAAAGCAAATAAATAACCTAGAAAGAGTGGCAGAGTTATTTCTATCAAAAACGGTGTTTTTTGTATGTTTAGCATTTATTTTTTCAGCATTAATGCTACCTTATCCACTATTACCAATACAGGCTTCTTTAGTTGGTAGTTGTGCAATAGGTATACCTGCATTCTTTTTAGCTTTATTGCCATCTAGAGGTAGGGTAAAGAGCGGATTCTTAAAAAGAATATTAACAACAAGTATTCCTAATGGTGTGCTTATGGTTACTTTTACTACAGCAGGATATATAATGAGTTACTTATCAGGGGCGAGTATAGAAGTTAGTAGGTCTATAGCCCTACTAATATTTGCAGGTATAAGTTTAATTATATTAATTAGATTATCTTTTCCTATTACTAAATTTAAATTTGTATTAGTAATATGTATGATAAGTTGTATTGTATTATGCTATACGACGCCAATTGGTAGGGAAGTATTTAGTTTGTCACCATTAACAATTAGAGAATGGGGTATAGCAGGAATATTTACAGTTTTATCTTGGCCTTTAATATCTATAACGGTTAAGGGTGCTAGAGTTTTATTTAAAGAAAATTCAAAAGTTCAAATGGTTTAAGTAAGAAGTCCTCTAGTTTTGAGGACTTCTATTTTAGCGTTATATAGAATTAAGAGAGTTATAAAGTTGACAACTAATGGCAAGTGTAATAAAATCTATATGTAATTTAATTAAGTATGTCCTCATAGTTCAATGGATAGAATAGTCCCCTCCTAAGGGATAGATGTAGGTTCGATTCCTACTGGGGATACCACTTGTATTAAAAGAATGGCTTAATCACTAAGGTTAAGCCATTTATTATGTTCAAAATACCGACATTTAACCGACATTTGTAAGCAAAAAAATTTATAGGTCATCAAACATACTATTTAGTAGGTCTGCAGTTTGCTTTTCCATCTCGGGTAATACATGACTATAAGTATCCCAAGTAATCTTTGTGGAAGTATGACCAAGTCTTTTTGAAATAACTTTTATATTCTCACCTTTAAGTAATAAAACTGTAGCATGAGTATGCCTTAGACCATGGATAGATATTTGAGGTAGCTCTTTGCTTTTATCTTCAAGCTCTTTATACTTCTGTACCTTCTTTGTGAAGTCCATAGACACGTTTCTAGGATTACACATAACATTATCCCTATTAAGTATTACAAAGCCCTCTATATTGCTATTAAGCTGATTATTTTTATGTTCAATTAGCAACCTAACTAGATTATTAGGTATTGATATACTTCTAAATGCTGAATTTGTTTTTAATATCCTCGTATGGATTAATTGATGGTTAGTTTTATCTTGAATAACTTGCTCCCTAACATTTATAAATCCATTTTCTAGGTCTACATTATCCCATCTAAGACCACATAGCTCACCTATTCTTAATCCTGTAAGGCTTATTATTAACACAGGTAAATAAAGCCATGTATCCTTTATTTCTGATAAAAAGAATTTAATCTGATCCTCATTCCATACAACAACTTTTTCTTTTTCTTGAGGTATTGTTTCTATGTCAGTAGGAAGATAATTAACTAGATTTAATTTCTTAGCATATTTATAGCAACCTCTAAGAACTTCAATTATCTTTTTGCAGCTATTAGGCTTTAAGTCTTGTTTAATAAGGTCATTATAGAATTGTTGAACTGTAGCAGTATTAAGCTTACCTAGTTCTATTTCACCAAGTTGAGGGATTATATAATTATCTATCCTGGATCTATAAGAGGTCTTGGTATTAATGCTTAATGTTTTAGATTTATAATCATCATACCAGGAGTTAATAAAGTCTTTTAAGAGCACCTTATTATCTATTACATTTAATCCATTAGCTATATCAACACTAAATGAATTAGCATATGCTATAGCTTCTTTCTTAGTCTTAAATCCACTCTTAAATTTTCTCATTCTTTTACCAGTAGAGGGGTTTCGTCCTAAGTCTATAGTAACTTCCCATTTACCATTATTGAGTTTTCTAAAGCTAGCCAAGGTATCAGCTCCTTTCTTTATTTATTAAGAGGGTTCGTCATAATGCCGAACCCTAGATGTGGTTATCATAAAAATAAATATAGTAACTATAATCGCTATGCTTTAAAAACATAACGATTAATTAATAAATCTATAAATATATCCATTTATTGAATAAGTTTCTCAATAAGAGTGGGGAAGGATAGTTTGTGTCTAAAGTCGCTAGTAACGACTTTAAAAATCCTAATCCACGAATTTCATAGTTTAGGTGTTGGCTTAATCGACACCTAGATATAGTTATCTTTAAAAGTAATATAGTACCTACACAGCAGCTTAGATAATATCTATGTTACGTTTTATGCTAGATGTCTTTTAATTGGATATCTAAACGGTCAATTCAAATTACCGTTTTAGATGGATAAATTTAATGTAGTTATCTTTGGATTATGTATAGTACCTACATAACTAGGTCAATTTTATTGACTTAGTTATTAAAGTCAGTCAAGTTAAGCGACCGAGATTATGGGAATTGCATAAATAAATGTAGTGCTTACTTTAATTTTCTTTTTTTAGATTTGTAGATATATATACAAGATTTATTGTGTTTTAATTCATTAAATATGTTCAGATGCTAGAAAGATATATTAATATTTAAATATATCTTTATCATATTCATTTTTAGAAGGATTTTTCCTACTTAAAATTTCATTTATTTTTGTGTTGAAAGAAAGATATACGAAGTATCCTATCTCTTCTATTTCATTGTCTGTAAAATCATTCCTATTATATCTTAATATACTGTTTGATATTAATGTTTCATCTATTAGAACTTTAATATCGTCTAAAATCCATTTTTTCATTAAATTCTCATTTAAAATTGTATCTTTACTACGTTGAGCATCTATATCTAGCATATTTTGGATTTTATCGATTTCTTTCTCATTCTCATTTATTGTTTCATTAATAATGTTAATTGCATCATTAACTATTAGAGAATAAATATTAGTATTTAATTTTTTTGAAATATCTTTGATAACATCAAGTGATGGAGTAACTTCGTTATTTTCGTATTTCTGAATCATTCTTTCAGATTTAGATATCAAATTTGAAAGCTGTTTTTGTGTTATTTTATTTTTTTTTCTTGCTTCTTTTATCGCAAGACCTACATTAATACTCAATTTAACACCTCCTAAATTAAGGATACCATAATACGAAATAAAAATACAGATTTTTAAAAAAATATATTGACATATGAAATTTTAGTGCGTATTATATATGCTATAGACGAAATTTGAGTTCGTGAGGAGGTGGATATATGTTAACAATTTTAGAGTTAGAGAGAAGAAAGCAAGAATTAACTCAATCTCAATTAAGAGATAAAGCTAACGTAGGGCTAAATACAATTGTTGCTTTAGAAAAAGGTTGCATTGACGGTGTAAGGGTAAAGACGCTTAAGAAAATTGCCAAAGCGCTCGATACAAGCGTGGCTGAACTTTTCTTCAGTGAAGAAGAATAAGAGCTTAATGCAAAATTTATGTGAGTAACATATCTAAAATCGGTATTAACGATTTAGAAATTTAAAAGTGTATTATATGCACTTTAGGAAAGACAAAAGTAAAGTGTAATGCTTTATATATTATTTCTGCTTATCAGATAAGCCATATGACAGGCTTTGAATGATATGAGGATAAATTATACTACTAAAAATTAAAAGGCTCTAATGAGCTAATAGAAAGGAGAATATAACAATGGCTAAAGAGAGGGATTGGTTAACTACAGAAGAAGCAGCAGAGCGTACAGGACATTCACCAGCATATATAAGAGAAATACTTAATAGGGCTCAATATGATAAGTCAATAAAGCTTAGAGGAACTAAATGCGGTAAGGAATGGCGTATTGATGAAAAGAGTGTTAATGAGTATCTAGGAATAGATATTAATGAGAAGGACTATAAGAAAGATTTATATATTAAAGAGCTAGAAGGAAAAGTAAAAGCGTATGAAGTGAAGATACAGGCATATGAAACATTAGCTATAACACTACAAGGATTAATAGGAGGGAGAATATGAATATTAAGTTATTAGATAAATATATTGAGCTTTGTAATCTATGGAATAAACCCGTTACTTGGGAAGGTTTAAAATTGTTTCAAATGGCTTTTAAGTAGGTGGAAAATTTGAATGAAAGCAATAGATGGGATGAGTTTAATTCAATAGTAGATACATTAGATTTAGATGTTAAAGAAAAAGGATTGTTGTTAATTATATTTAGATATGTAAATCATAAAACGGGATATGCAAATCCAAGTAGAACATTATTAAAAAAATTATATGGGACAAATAAAAATGATGTTATAGACAGAGTAATAAATTCATTAATTAACAAAGGATATCTATATAGAGAAAGTGGTAAGGGAATTAGGAGCAAATATTTTTTGAAACTAGGTACTCAAATAGAACCTAGTACCAAAATAGAACTTAATACTAAAGTAGAACCTATACTAGGTACTAAAAGAGAACCTATAGTAGGTACTAAAATAGAACCACAAAAAGAAAATAAAAAGAAAATAAAAGAAAATAATATATATAATACTATTTTTGATTTTTGGATAAGTAAGAATATTAAAAAACATAGAACATTAACTAGTGAAATGAAAAAAAATATAGATAAAACATTAAAGGAATACTCCAAAGATGAAATACTAGAGGCTATTAATAACTATGGCGATATGTATAATGACCTTAATTATCAATGGTGTAATTATCAATGGGGGTTAGATGAATTCCTAGTAAGAAGAGATAAAGATAGTATAAGACAACTAGGATTATTTTTAAATGATGGCAGTAAGTATCTAAATTATAAGTCTTGGAGTATTAAAAACAATCCATCAGATCCATTAGATGAAGAGAGTTGTCAAAAAATAGCATTAAAAATGTTTTAGGTGGTGAGAGCATGGATAAATTTAATTTGCAAATAGAAAAAGTATTACTTGGTAGTTCTATGAGGTCAAAGCATATACTTGTAAAGTTGTTAGATAAGGGAGTTGTTGAAGAAGATTTTTATAGTTCAAAGCATAAAATCTTATTTAATTCCTTAGTTAAGTGTTATGCTGCTAAAAATAGCACAGACATACTGATTGTAAGTAAGGAATGTGCTGATAATGGAGTGTTGGCAAGTGAGGTGACTGATATATATCAAAGTGGTAATGAGGGATATGACATAAACGCCTTAATAAATGAGTTACTTGACTTAAGGATTGTTAGGGAAAGGATAAGACTTGCTGATGATATAAGGAGTGGAGTTTTATCAACAGATGAAGATATAAAGAAAAGGTTTGATTCTATTGAATTTATAAAATCAAAGATAGGTAATGATAATACAATAACAACATTAGATAAGGTTTCTATTGTTGATGTTTATAAGATTGATAAAATCCCTACAGGGTTTAGAGAGATTGATTGTAAGTTATTAGGGTTTGCTATGGGTAGTTTAAATATAATTACTGGATATAACGGTAATGGTAAAAGTACATTGATAAATCAAATGTGTATAGCAGAAAGCCTAGCAAGGGGATATAAGGTATTTGCATATAGTCCAGAGTTAACAAACTCTAATTTCAAGAGTTGGCTATATCCAACAATAGCTGATAAGGATCACTTCATAGAGAAAGAGTATAGGGCAGTTAAATACAAATATGTAGGGGATATAGGTATAAAATATATTGATTCTTGGATAAAGGACAAGCTATTCCTGTATACAGATGACAGTATAACTCATGATGAAAAGCAATTATTAACTGATATGAAGCAGTTGGCAGAAAATAAAGGGGTTAAGGTATTTATTATTGATAATCTCATGAAAATAGAGCTAGAGGGAAGTTGTAAGAATGAATTAATATCTCAAAGAAGGTTTGTTAATAGGTTAAAGGAATTTGCTAGAAGATACGGAGCAGTAGTCCACTTGGTAGCACACCCTAAAAAGCCTAATGAAAACAATAAAAAGATAGGAAAATTTGATATAGCTGGAAGTGGAGATATAACTAACTTAGCTGATTATGTTATGTCAATTTCAAGAGTTAGCGAAGAAGATAGAGAGGAGATTCCAATATTGAAAGATAGTGTAATAAAGGTTATGAAGGACAGAATAAAGGGAAATAGTGAATTTGCTATTAATTTAGAGTTTGATAGGGTAAGAAAAAGATTCTATTCAAGTCAGTTTGAGCTAAATAAAGATTATGG
>NZ_KE384123.1:33889-77650 GCF_000424025.1 Clostridium paraputrificum AGR2156 | reverse complement strand
TCGCGGGCGTAGGAAATTTGAGAGGAGCTGTCCTTAGTACGAGAGGACCGGGATGGACTGACCTCTGGTGCACCAGTTGTTCCGCCAGGAGCACAGCTGGGTAGCTAAGTCGGGAAGGGATAAACGCTGAAAGCATCTAAGCGTGAAGCCCACCTCAAGATGAGATTTCCCATAGCATAAGCTAGTAAGACCCCTTGAAGAACACGAGGTTGATAGGTCAGAGGTGTAAGTGCAGTAATGTATGTAGCTGACTGATACTAATAGGTCGAGGGCTTGACCAAGTTAAAGATATTTCAATGATTATGTGCAATTTTCAGAGAACAGCTCTGATTAATATTCCGCGGTAGCTCAATGGTGGAGCACTCGGCTGTTAACCGATAGGTTGGAGGTTCGAGCCCTCTCCGCGGAGCCATTTAGAATTTTAAGCGATGGATTACCATCGCTTTTTTTGACGTGTAAAAAAATATAAAATTTTAATTTGTTATAAATAATTGGAGCTTTGTGACGGAACAAGCAAAATAAATATCCCCACCCATTTTTGCACATATAAATATGTTAATTAAATTGTAACTACCTTGAATAATATTTATATTATAATAAAAATTAATAGTATGATATAAAATGAGGTAATTATTAATAATATAAGAGAAAATAGTATTGAGGTGTTATTATGACAAAGATTTTATTAGTAGAAGATGAAGAAAGTATAAGAGGGTTTTTAAAGATAAATTTAGAACGAAACTCATTTGAAGTTATAGAGGCGGAAACTGGAGAAGAAGGAATTGAAAAAGCTTTAAGGGAAAAACCCGAAATAATAATCTTAGATGTTATGCTTCCTGGAATTGATGGATTCCAAGTTTGCAGTAGACTAAGAAAAGAGTTCCCTAATGTAGGTATAATTATGCTAACAGCAAAAGGGCAAGATATGGATAAAATTATGGGATTAGAGTTTGGTGCTGATGATTATATAATAAAGCCATTCAATCCTTTAGAAGTTGTGCTAAGGGTAAAAGCTATTTTAAGACGTATAGGGATAAGTGAAGATGAAAGTAGTAATAATAAAAATAAGTTAATGGGTGGTCCATTTATAATTGATTTGTACTCTCAAAAATTATTAAAGAATAATAAAGAGATTGATGTAACTCCTAAGGAATACATGTTAATGAAGCTATTCATTGAAAATCCTAATAAAGCATTTACTAGAGATGAATTATTAAATTTAATATGGGGATATAACTTTTTTGGAGACCCTAAAATAATAGATGTTAATATAAGAAGGTTAAGATCAAAGATAGAGGATGATTCATCAAATCCACAGTATATAGAAACTGTATGGGGAATAGGTTATAGATGGAAGGGATAAATTATGAGAACAATAAAAAGTAGGTTAGTTAAGAGTTTCTCTATAGTAATATTTATAACTATTTTAGTACTAGATATATTGCTTATTACTTTTGTAAGAAAGTACTATTATGATAATATGAATGATTTATTAAAAAATCAGTTACAAGTAACAACTAACTTTTATAAAAAATACTTTAATTTATATTCTTTAGAGGAAAACATTTATGATAGTTTAGATTCATTTTGGGAACAAACTGATGCACAAATACAGATATATGATAATACTGGTTCAATGTTAATGGATTCTATAGGAGTGGTAGAAGATAATGTTAAATATATAGATGTGCAAAAGTCACTACAAGGAGAAAAAAATAATAGGTGGATTGGAAATGTAAGTTATTATGACTATAAAGTAATGGCATTATCAACACCAATAGAGTCTGATGGAAAAGTTATAGGAGTAATGAGATTAGTTGTTTCTCTTGAAGCTGTAGATAAAGGAATAAGTAATATAATAGTATTTTTCTTAATTATATCTATAACTGTTCTGATTTTTTCAATTTTAGTTAGTACAATTTTAGCAAAAAATATAGTAGTGCCAATAAAGAAACTTACTATAGTAGCAGAGGAAATGGCTGGGGGAGATTTAGGAGTAAGAAGTGATACTAATTCAAGGGATGAGATAGGTAAATTAGCTAAAACCTTGGATTACATGGCAGAAGAAATACAAAAGAGAGAACAATTAAAAAATGAATTTATTTCATCCATTTCACATGAATTAAGAACTCCATTAACTGCTATAAAGGGATGGGTAATAACATTAGATGATTCGCAAACAGATAAAGATACTTTAAAAATGGGATTGAATATAATTGAAAAAGAAACTGATAGATTAGTTAATATGGTAGAGGAACTTTTGGATTTTTCTAGATTATCAAGTGGTAAAATGACTTTAAATAAGAAAGAAGTCTCAATAAAAGCTATATCTGATTATATTGATGTATATATGTCAGCTAGAGCTAGGCGTGAAAATAAAAGGCTTAATATAAATTTAGATTCTGAGAATAAAAAAATATATGTAGATATTGATAGAATAAAGCAAGTATTAATAAATCTTTTAGATAATGCTTTCAAGTTTACAGAAGCAGAAGGTACTATAAGCATAAGTTTTACCGCTGTTGAAGGTTCTTTAAAAATAGTTGTCCAGGATGATGGGTCTGGAATAACAAAGGAAGATTTGCCAAGGGTAAAAGAAAAATTTTATAAGGGTAAGAATGCAAAATCTAAAAATGGTATAGGTTTGTCTATATGTGATGAAATAGTTAAATTACATAATGGAGAGATTTTTATTGAAAGTGAAGAGGGCAAAGGGACATCAGTAACCGTAATTTTGCCAGTAATTAAGGAGGAAGAAGCTAATGAAAAGACTTTTTAGTAGTGTTATATGTATTTTTTTATGTATCTTTCTTCTAATGGGGTGTTCTTTTGTTCAACAAGAAAGTAGCTCAGTAATAGTACCTCCACGTAATATGAACTTAAAAATAAAAGGAGGATGGAATGCAGAGGTATATAAGATATTAGAACCTAATGTACTATCTGATGAGGATATAAAAAATATAACCTCAAATCCTATAAAAATAAGAAGCAATGGAATTAGCCTATCTGGAGAAGATATTAAGAAAATAAAATATACAGTAAAGGTTGTAAAGCCTAATTATACAATTTCTTATGAGAATAAATATAAAATGTCAAACTTATTAGGAAATGAGATAGAGAGTATAGATGTATATTCTATAATATATCAGAACAAAGTATTAGCAGAATTTTTTTATAATACAGAAGAAGAATCCTATTTATATTACCAAGGTATAATTTTTAAACTTAAGTTAAATAAAGATATAGATATAAGTGAAGAGCAAAAGTATGCTGATTATGAAGGTTCAGTTGTTAAAGATGAATCAGGGATTTCAGAAGGACTATATATAACTTTGAAGAAGCCTTCTGAAGCAGAAGGAATGCCAGAAACATATAGAACCTTATGGATTAGTACAAAAGATGGAAGCCTTCAAGATGTTAAAGAAAGAGAGAACATTATATTTCCAAGACTTAAAGGTATATGGTACTTAGAGCCAAAGTTGTATGAGGATAAGGAAAGAAAGATAAGGTACGAGTATTTTGAATCAGCTCCAATTGATATAGCTACAGTTGAGTATAATAACAAGTTGGTTGAAGAAATAAAAGGTAATATTGAAGATGGAACAACCTTATTAAGGAATATAAATTTTATAAGTAATGATTATATAGCAACAGAAGTAGTAAGTAATAATAGCAAATATGAATCTGATTATTATGAAGTACTACCAATAGATAATATGAATACATCAACTGGAATATCTATAAGCGATTTATATACAACTAAAGATTCCTATACTGATTATACGGATGCCTATAATGAAACTTATAATACACTTAATAATGAAATTAAATCATCATTATCACAATATATAGATTATAGTAATTTTACTTTAGTAAGGGATAATGGAAAATGGGTTATTCAGGGGAGGATGTCGTCTTTAAAAAATGATAAATATATTAACTTTCCAACAAGATTAAAGCCTATTAAAAAGTTATTAAATTATGATACACTATTAATATCATGGAAACTTTTAAAAGGAGTTAACCCATATATGATAGATGCGTATACATCGCCATATAAATCTCTAGCAGTTATAATTCTTAAGGATGAGATGCTTATTTACAGAATTGTAGATGGTACCTTATCAGACGAACCTCTAAAAAGGATACAGCTTGAAGAGGGAGAAACTGTTATAATGGCTGAATGGTGTAGTTCAAATTATATTGACAAGTGGGCAAGTGCTTTTAAAGAAAACAGTAGAACAATAAAATAGGAGGATTGAAATGATTTCAAGAGAGGTAGCATCAAAGGTTTTATCTAAGTGTCTAATTACCGGTGGTGATTTTGCAGAAATATTTGAAGAAGATAGTATAAATAATTCTATTGGTATTTTAGACAATAAAGTTGAAAACGCCTTAGGGGGTAGAAGTTATGGCGTTGGTATTCGAATCTTTAAAGGATTAAAAAGCGTTTATGCATATACAAATGATAGCAGTAAGGAAGGTCTTTTAGATACTGCATATAAAGCAGCCTTAGCCTTAGGGGATTTAAGGGAAGAAAGAACTATTGTAATAAATAATAGAACTATAATAAATGATAGACATAACATTGAAGTATTTCCTAATGTTGTTGATTATAATAAAAAAGTTGGTGTAATGAAAATAGCATATAAAAGTGCCAAGGAATATCATTCAGATATAGCTCAAGTAAGTGTATCATATATAGATAAAGATCAAAAAGTACTTATAGCAAATACAGAAGGGCTTTACGTTGAAGATAGAAGAATTAGAACAAGATTAGCAATAAATGCTGTAGCATCTAAGGATGGTGAAAATCAAACAGGATTTGAGGGGCCAGGAAGATATAAAGGCTTTGAAATGTTTAATGAGATTGATCCAGAATATTACGGTAAGGAAGCAGCACGTTCTGCATATGTAATGTTAAATGCACGCAACTGTCCAGCAGGTAGAATGATGGCTGCTATTGACAACGGATTTGGAGGAGTTATATTCCATGAAGCTTGTGGACATTCATTAGAAGCTACATCAGTAGCAAAGGGTAACTCTGTATTCTCTGATTGTTTAGGTAAACAAATAGCATCTTCAAAAGTAACTGCAATTGATGATGGTACATTACCAAACCATTGGGGTTCAATTAATGTTGATGATGAGGGGACACCTGGAAGAAAAAATGTTCTTATAGAAAATGGAATATTAAAGTCATATATGATAGATAAGCTAAATGGTAGAAGGATGGGAATGGATCCAACAGGAAATGCTCGTAGACAGAGCTATAAGTTTGCTCCAACATCTAGAATGACTAACACTTATATTGCAGCAGGAGAAGATGATCCAAAGGATATAATTGCATCAATTCCAGAGGGGTTATACGCTAAGAAACTTGGTGGAGGTTCTGTTAATCCTGTAACTGGTGAGTTCAATTTTGCTGTAGCAGAGGGGTATCTTGTTAAGAATGGTGAAATTCAAGAGCCTGTTAGAGGAGCAAGTTTAATAGGTAAGGGTAGCGAAGTATTGATGAATATTGATATGGTTGGAACTAATTTAGCACAAGCTCAAGGAATGTGTGGTTCTTCATCTGGTAGCGTTCCTGTTAATGTTGGGCAACCTATGATTAGAGTAAAAGAAATTACTGTAGGTGGAAGATAGGAGGTTAACATGGAATTTAGAGAATTTAAGGAAAAATTATTTAATAGAGCTAAAAATGAAGGCTTTCAAGAGTGTGAGATATACTTTACAAATAGAGAAAGCTTAAATATAACGGTTTACGAAGAAGAGGTTGAAAAATATAATTTAAATAAAACTTTTGGTTTATCTTTTAGAGGAAAAATTCAAGAGAAAATGGGATATTCATACACAGAAATTATGGATGAAGAAGCAATTGAAATGTTAGTAAAGAATGCTAAAGATGGAGCTAAAACTGTTGAGAGCGAAGATATACAGTTTATTTATGAAGGGGATAAAGAATATGAGGAAGTGAAGACTTATTCTGAAGACCTAGAATCAGTAAAACCTAGCGAATTAATAGATATTGCTTTAAATATGGAAAAGGAAGCTAAACAGTTATCTGATAAAGTAGTTAATCTTGGAGGATGTAGTGTAGGATATGGAACATCTAGTTATGGAATATATAATACAAAAGGGCTAGAGCTTAGTAATAAGACTAATCTGCTAACAGCATATGTAGTACCTATAGTTGAAGAATCAGGGGAAAAATATGATGGAACTGGTTATGTAACAGCAAACTCATTAAAAGAAGTAAATCCAAGAAAGATAGCTAAACAAGGTATTGAAGAGGCGTTATCAAGAATAAATGGTAAAAGCATTAAGTCAGGTAAGTATAAGACATTAATATATAATGAAGCTATGGTTTCTTTATTATCAACATTTGCCGGAGTATTTAGTGGAGATGCAGCACAAAAAGGTCTTTCTTTATTAAAGGACAGAGAAGGAGAAATAATTGCATCATCAATAGTAACTTTGGTTGATAATCCACTATTAGAAGATGGGTTAGCTTCTACTCCATTTGATGATGAAGGGGTAGCAACATATAAAAAAGAAATTATATCTAAAGGAAAGTTAGAAACTTTACTTCATAATTTAAAGACTGCAAATAAAGCAGGTATAAAAACTACAGGAAATGGATTTAAAGCTTCATATGCATCTACAGTTGGAATATCTCAAACTAACTTCTATATAGAGAAGGGAAGTAAATCTATAGATGAATTATATGAAGAAGTAGGGGAAGGGCTAATGATAACTGAGCTTGCAGGAATGCATTCAGGAGCAAATTCTATTACTGGAGATTTCTCATTAGCAGCAAAAGGATTCTATATAGAGAATGGAAAGAAATCATTTCCTGTTGAACAAATAACTATAGCTGGTAACTTCTTTGACTTATTGAAAGAAATTAAAGTTATAGGGGAAGACTTAAAGTTCCCAATGAGTAGTGTGGGATCACCATCTGTTATTATTAATGAATTATCTGTTGCAGGAAAATAGTAAAATAATAAGACACGCTGTAAATAGCGTGTCTTATTGCTTTAATTAACTTTTTTGAAATAATTAGCTCTTATCATTTTATCTGAAAGGTCTAAAGAAGATTTTATTATTTCCTCATCTTCTGTCGATAAGTTTTCTCCCTTAATTGTTCCATTAGTTAATATAGCATAGCTCCTATTAGTATTTAATAAATTTCTCCCTAGTGCTGTATTTTCATATAATGATTTATCTATTCCAAGTAAATACAACATAGTAGGCATTATATCAATTTGACCGCCAATAGTTTCTAAAGTCTTTGGTTCTTTAATATCTTTATCATAGATTATTAAAGGAACAATAGGATTACCATCGTCTAAATACCAAGCTTCTTTTTGAGAAAGTTGGTTTATTCCATGATTATAGTATTTATGAACTCCAGTATGATCCCCAACTATAACAACTAATGAGTTATCAAGAATTCCTTCTTTATCAAGTAACTCTAAGAAGTATCCAATTTGCTCATCTGTATAATGAACACTTTCAAAGTAACCCCCAAGCTCACTTTTATCTAACTCTTCATCTAATCCTAGTTTTCTATATTCTTGAGGAATATCGAAAGGACCATGATTAGTTAAAGTTATAGTATGAGCAAAGAATGGCGAATTTAAATTCTTTAGCATTGGTACAACTTGTTCGAAGTAGCTTCTATCACTTATACCCATACCTATTTGTTCATCATCATTAAATGAAAAGTAATCTATAAAGTTATCAAAATCAATACCACCTTTTAATGCATTTGCATAGTTCCAGAAAGAACCTTTATCAGGATGAATAGAAGAGGATGTGTATCCTGCATTTCTAAGAATTATAGGTAATGAATTATAGGTAGCATTTGGATATCTGAAGAATGTACTTCCTCTTCGTAATGGCAACATAGACGTATTTACCATTAAGTCAGAATCGGAGCTTGTCCCTTCGTTAACCTGTTCATATATGTTTGGAAAGTACAATCCTTTTTGTATTAGTTCATCCATTACAGGGGTAATTTTCTTACCGTTAATTTCTTTGCCTAAAACAAATGATTCAAGAGATTCTACTTGGATAACAATTAAATTTTTATTTTTTGAAATTCCCGCATATTCATTATCAGGTAGATTTTCATTTTTCCAATTATAATATTGATTAATTTGGTCATTTTCTTCTTCTGTTAGTTCATAAGGCTTGGAATCCTTATATACATTTATTATATCCATTATGTGATAACCAACAGGTGTAAAATATTTTACTGTATTAGTTGGATCATATCCATCAAAAAGATATGCATTCTTAACATTTTCGTTATTTAATACAAAAAGATTAAAAGGAACATATAATATAAAAGCTAAAGGAATAATAAATGTAGCTAAAAATGTTTTTATAGCTCTTTTAGGATTAATTGAGTAAGTTTTCCTAGTAAAGAAAACATAAACTCCTAAAATGATAAAGTCTAAGAAGAATATGAAATCATATGAGCTAAGCATGGACATTACTGATCCACCAAGATTATCTAAATTAGCAGTTTGAGTTAATATAAGGATTGAAGGTACTGTTAAAAATCCTCTAAAATACATAACATCTAATAATGTTAATGCAGTAATTAGGGAATCTATAACAAATAGATATATTATTCTACCTTTACCTTTGAATAATAAGCTAAAACTTAAAAATACTAAGGTATAAGCAAAATAATAATTTATACAAGGAGATGCATTGGAAAATCCAAGAGATATATTAAAGTCATATGGATTTTGATTTTGTATAAATCCTTGTAGAAATATAGATTTTAAAACTATTCCTAAAAGAGGAATAAGGAATAATCCTATTTTTATTAATTTATTTTTATCAAAATTTTTTAGATAGTTCTTAATTTGTTCTAATAAGTTACTCATTTCTTCACCTCTCAACAGTAATCATAATCAATTATAGTATAATATGATATGGCAAATCAAATTAAAGAAAGAGTATTTATTAAATCTTAATAAATGATATAATTTAAATATAACCATTTTTATAAATAAATAGCTTTAATTACAGTATGAGGTGATGGTATGAAGAGGATTGACTGTAGAGGTATAGAAGGTCCAAAGGTGATAAAGAAAGTTAAAAAATATTTTGATTCTATTGGTGAAGGTGAAGCAACTGTACGTGTAGATAATGATATTGCAAATAGTAATATAACAAAATATGCAATGACTCAAGGATATCATGTTGATTCACAAGAGGTTGGTGATGAGTTTAATCTAACTATTGAAAAAAGAGGATGCTTAGAGGTATTAGAAGAAGATAAAAATTATGTTGTTATAATTTCAACTGATATGTTAGGAAAAGGTGATGAGGAATTAGGAAAGAAATTAATGATTTCTTATTTGGATACAATAAGTGAAGAATTTAGATTACCTAAGAAGATTATCTTTTTAAATAGTGGTGTAAAGTTGCTATCTGAAGAGTCTAAAGTTATTGAAGGAATAAAACTACTAATTGAAAAAGGTGTTAAAATATACTCATCATCAATGTGCATAGATCATTATGATCTAAGAAATAAAGTTTTAGTTGGCATAAAGATAGATATGAATGAAATTGTTGATATTATGAATGAAGCAGACCAATTAATAAAGATATAAAGTAGATTAAATTTAATCTACTTTATATCTTTTATTATTTTCAAATAGAGTAAGAGTGTATAAGTTCTTTTCATTATCACCGAAGAAATCAGCATAGGCATCATTAAAACTATTAGACTTATTATCTATAAAATATACTAAAAAGCCTTTACAGTATTTGTAGGTATAGATTTCTTTTAATTCTCTACAAATATTATTTAAAGTATCCCGATCTGAAGAGTTTGCAATAACTTCAATTCTTAAGTAATTTCCACCATAGGCTAAGGTTTTTATTTTATATGAACTTTCACTATTTGAAGATACTGTTTCAAACTTTCCATTAAAAGAATATTCAATATTTGATACACTCTTATCAATTTGAATATTTGATTTAGTAGATGTATTTGGCATCAAGTTTTTAACTGTTAGATTTAAGGGTGAAACAGTAGAATTATTTTGGTCTAAAAACTTCAAGTGTACTATCCCTGTAAATTGCAGAGATGAATTATTATCAATTGATATATATGCATTTTTATTATTAGATAAATTAGGGTTACTAAACCTATATATAAATGATAAATCTTTATAAGAAGCTATGGATAATTCTGAGGTATTTATTTTAGTTTTATTTACAGAATTAAAACTATTATTTTTTAGGTTTATAAGACCTAATATTGTTCCTGAACTTAAAAGCACAAACGATACTGCTATTAGAATCAAAGTTATAGAGTTATAGATTTTTCGTTTTTTATGTATTTTAAGTCCTAAAATCACTATAGAAGAGCTAATGCCTAATAAACCTAAAATATATAAAACTATAAAAAAAGAATTCATATTAAATCACCTTATTTATTTTCGAAATTTAATAGTAAAAGTTAATATGTTATAATCAACTTATATTAAGAAATTTGAGCGATGTAAGGCAGTCTAAGGAGGAAGTTTCTTTATGATTCAATATGATTTGATAGTTGTTGGTGGTGGGATTAGTGGCATGACAGCTGCCCTAAGTGCCTTAGAAAATGGAGTGAAAAATGTAATTATTATAGAAAGAGAAGATTCATTAGGAGGAGTAGTGAATCAGTGTATTCATAGTGGATTTGGTAGCAGCATTTTAAATGTGGAAGTTACAGGTCCTGAATATGTTAATTTTATTAGAAACAGATTACTTAATCATGAAGTCTATATAAAGTTAGAAACAGAAGTAATAGATTTATCTAAAGATAAAGTTATAACATATGTAAATTCTTTAGAGGGAGTTACAGAAATAAAAGGAAGCTCAATAATTTTTGCTACGGGATGTAGAGAAAAGTTTACTGGAAGTATAAATATAGCAACTAATACTTATACAGGAATTAATAGTATAGGAAATGCTCATAGAGTAGTAAATTTAGAGGGATACTTATTAGGAAAAGAACCTGTTATAGTAGCAAGTAATAAGTGGGCTTTAATAGTAGCACGAAGATTATACATAGAAGGTGCTGATATAAAAGGTATTTTAATAAAGGAAAATGAAAACTTCATATTTGATGATGAAAACAAAGATATAATAGAAGGATTTAATATACCTGTATACATTGATTCAAAGGTAATAGAGATATTTGGAGATGAAAGAGTTACAGGAGTGAAAATTGGTTCTCTTATGGATAAAAAAGAGATTATTTTAGGCTGTGATTCATTGTTATTATCTGTAGAATATTTTCCTGAGAATAGTTTGTTAAAGAATGTAAAAGTCGAAATGGACAAAGAAACACTTGCACCAATTGTTAATGAGTATGAGACTGGAATTAAAGGGGTTTTTGCTTGTGGAAATTTAATATATGGTACAAAAGCATTAACTCAAAAGGATATTAATGGAGGAGAAGCAGGAAAAAGGGCAGCAGAATATATTAGAAATTATTATTATTAATTATTCTTAATGCCTCATCCTTCATAAGCTCATTACCAAGAGAATTAAGATGAATACCATCAATAAAAATATTTTTATCTATATTCTTAAGTGATAGATTATAAAAATCTACATATTCTATATTGTGTTTTTTGCAAACTTTTATTAAGGAAGTACGTAGATTTGGAAGAGATGAAAAACAATAATCATATAATTGAGATGGCATAAATAATTCTTCTGCCATCTCCTTTATTATAATAGGTGGAATTCCAATTACTACATTAGAGTTATTAGATAAAGTTTCTAAAATCATTTCTTCAATATTGTCTACTATATTAAAAAGTTTTCTGCCACATAGAAGATCATTTGTCCCACCCATTATAAAAGTTATGTCAGGTTTGTGTTTTATAAGATTTTCATATAATCTATTTAACATTGATGGAGTTGTATCTCCATTTATTCCTTTATTAATAATTTTTATATCTAAACAGTTTCCTAATAGATTAGCCCAAGTTTTATCCTTAGCCAATCCATATCCGTATGTTAGACTATCACCAATACATAATATCTTGTTTATCATAATTAGGTTATCCTCTCTAGAAAAGTTTTTTAAAACAGTTTTTACAAATCAATGTTTTACCTTTATCAGCAGTAATAAAATCATTACAAGTAATTGATTTCTTACACATACTACATATCTTATCAGATTTAATAGTCTTTTCATTTAAATTAGCAACACTTTTTTCATGGAAGTTCTTTCGTAGAGGCTTATATTCATTTTTTTGTGTTGAAGTTTCCTTAGGGATAACTGAATAGGTAAGAGAGTATTCACTTTCTCCAAATAATTCAAGTTCAAACCTAGGGTTTTCCTTATCGTAAAATTCTTCTATTACTATTCTTCTTACTTGAGCATCATTAACTATTAATCCACTTTTTTCTACACCGTCAAAAATACTTTTACAAATATTTATAGTATCTGGATGTCTTTTTTCGCTTTTATAGTATACCTTAAGAATTGCTATTAAACTTTCAGTTAAAACAATTTCTGGATTTTGAGAACGAGCAATATATGCTATTTCTTGTTCATATAGTGCATATCTATCGTGATATTGTCCAGAATTATAAGGTAATATAGCACGCCCATTAACATTATGTAGTTTAAAGTTAGATTTAGTTATAGGAGATCCATTTACTATAACTTTTGCATAAGATGACATAATATTTACTCCTTTATTTTAAGTAAAACTTAATTTTCCATAAATTCTATAACAAAATAGCTGAAATATTGACCATTAACGATTATAATTAAAATAGAATTTCAATTTTAAATTTACAGTATTATTCTTATTAATACAAGATATAAAAAATATACATAATGTTTAATGAAGTATTATACAATATAGTTTTAATAAATATAAAGTACGAGGGATAACGAAATGGAAAAGAAATTAATATTATCTATTGAATCTAGCTGTGACGAGACATCTGCTGCAGTTATTGAAAATGGAAGAATAGTATTATCAAATATAATAGCTACACAAATAGATACACATAAAAAATTTGGAGGAGTAGTGCCAGAAGTAGCATCAAGAATGCATATAGAGGTAATAGATAAAGTTGTAAAGGAAGCTTTGGATGAGGCAAATGTAACCTTAGAAGATATTGATGCAATTGGAGTTACTTATGGACCAGGACTAGTTGGAGCATTATTAGTTGGTCTTCAGTATGCTAAAGGCTTAGCATATGCAGCTAATAAACCTTTAATTGGAGTAAATCATATAGAAGGACATATATGTGCTAATTTTATTCAACATAAGGATTTAAAGCCACCTTTTGTATCTTTAGTAGTATCAGGAGGTCATACTTTTATTGTTCATGTTAAGGATTATGGCAAATATGAAGTATTAGGTCAAACAAGAGATGATGCTGCTGGAGAAGCTTACGACAAAGTGGCAAGAGCTTTAGGGTTAGGATATCCAGGTGGTCCAAAGATAGATAAGCTTGCAAAGGAAGGAAACCCAAATGCAATAGAGTTTCCTAGAGCTAGGTTCCATGAAGAAACTTTAGACTTTTCTTTTAGTGGTTTAAAATCTGCAGTATTAAACTACTTAAATAAATGTAGTATGCAAAATATTGAAGTTAATAAAGCTGATGTTGCAGCATCTTTCCAAAAAGCTGTGGTAGAAGTTTTGAGAGATAATGTATTTTTAACAATTAAAAATAAGGAATTAGATAACATTGCTATAGCTGGAGGTGTAGCAGCTAACTCAGCTTTAAGAGATGCATTAATTAGTGAAGGTGAGAAAGTTGGCGTTCAAATATTATTCCCAGAGCTAAAGTTATGTACAGATAATGCAGCTATGATAGGTTCAGCAGCATATTTTAGATTTATAAATAGTAAATCGTCTTCCCTAGATTTAAATGCAAAACCAAATTTAAAATTAAATGAAGGATAGGTGAAAAGTTTGAATCTTATACCTGAATCGAATGGACTTCATAGAGTTAATATGAGAGAAAAATTATCTATATTGCAATGGGTAAAAAAAATTAGTATTGTCTTAGCAGTAATTTTGCTATGTGGATTTATATTTCAAAGCTTAAGTAATTTTGTAGGAAATGAGCAAGTAAGGCAAAGATTAAACTATGTAAAGATTGATGATAATAAGATAGAATATAAAAGTAGTGGAAGCGGAAGCTACACAATTGTTTTTGATGGAGCTTTAGGAACTAATCTTTATGCTTGGAATGATGTGTGTAAAAGTGTTGAAAAAGAATTAGGTGTTAGAACACTAGTATATAATAGAGATGGATATGGCTTTAATACTATTAGGGATAAAAAAGATATAGCATCTCAAACAGAAGAACTTAGAGAGTTAATAAAAAAATTAGGTCTAACTGATAACTTAATTCTTGTAGGCGAAGAGTATGGTAGTTTAATTATGACTAATTTTGCAAAAGAGTATCCAGAGTTGGTATCTGGTATGGTATTAATAAGGCCATTATCAGAAGAAGCTTTAAAAAGTAAAGAGTTTAAGAAGAGTATAAGATGGAAGTATTATAAAAGTAAAGTTGAAGCAGTAGGAGCCTCTTTTGGATTAACTACATTAATAGACAAGTTAGGCCTTACTTATTCTATAGATGGGTTTGAAGAAAACCTTCCAAAAGGAGCAGATGAAGAATTTGCAGTACATAAAACTAAAAAGAACTATAGAAAAGCAGTGAGTAATGAATTAGAAAACTTATATAAATATAACGGAGAAACACAAATAGACAATATGTTTGTAGACAAGCCTTTATATATAATAACCGATAATGAAAATGACCCTGTTGCAAAAATTGGTACAAGCAAATTGACAACTATATATCATACAGAATCTGAAGCAGGTATAATTTCAAGTACAAATAATACTTCTATTGAATCTGGAATATCAATTGTATTAAAGGAAGCCAAAAAAATAGAAAAACTAGCAAGTAAGAGTAAATAGGGATTTGTTGGTGCAGAATATAAATATATTCTGCACTAATTTTTTCGATCTAGGAAAATATAAAATTTTAATTAGTTATAAATAAAAGGTATTATTATTAAATATAAAATCAAGAATAATAATTTTATAATTTCCTTACCTTTAGTGCTAGTGGAGGAGATATTTGTTTCCATGTAACTTGTAGTTTGCGATGGAACGATCAAAATAGATATTTATCCATCCTTTTTTGAAATTTTATGCCATATAGTTGTCACAAATAAAATATATACTCAAATTAAAGAAAATAAAGTGCATATAGGAGGTTTTAACATGGATAACGAAAACAATAATGAACAAGGATTTGTTTTTTATCATGAGCCTGATAAATTTGAAGAACATAATAATTTTGAAGATAATAAGAAACCAAAGAATAAAAAGGGATTAAAAATATTTGGTACAATAGCAATAACACTTGCAATAGCATTGTCTGGAGGACTAATAGGTGGCTTAGTAACTTATAAGACAATAACAAGTAAGTTAGAAGGCAAGACAGTAAACTTGGCTCCAGTTAATTTTACTCAAAGTGATGAAAAGGCTCTTTCAGCACAGGAAGTATATCAAAAGGTAAGTCCAGCAGTTGTTACTATCTCAACTAAAGGAACTGAGTATAAAGGATTTTTTGCTCAAAATGTTGAGGGGATAGGATCTGGATTTATAATAAATGAGGATGGCTACATCTTAACAAACTATCATGTTGTTGAATTAGCTATTTCTAATAATACAAAGGATGTAACAGTAATATTAAGTAATGGAGAAGAGGTGGCTGCAAAGGTTGTTAACTATGATCAAAATAGAGATATTGCAATGGTTAAGTTAGCAGATGGAACTAAGGTGCCAGCTGTAGCAGAGTTGGGAGATTCTGATGGATTATATGTAGGGCAAGAAGTTGTTGCTATAGGCACACCACTTGGAAAGAATTTTGCACAGACTTTAACAAAAGGAATTGTTAGTGGAGTAAATAGAAATCTAACAACTGAAGGTGGAAATACTGGTGATTATATTCAAACTGATGCAGCAATAAATTCAGGTAATAGTGGAGGACCTTTAATAAATACTAAAGGTGAAGTAATTGGAATTAATACAGCAAAATTATCAGGTCAATCAGAAACAACTATAGAAGGTATGGGATTTGCAATTCCAATTAATGATGCAAAAGATAGAATAGAAAGCCTATCTAAGCCAATCCTAAATTTAGGAATAACTGTTAGAGAAGTGAATTCAGAATTAGCAAAACAAAATAATCTTCCTAAAGAAGGCTTATGGGTAGTTGGAGTTACTGAAAATTCACCAGCAGCAAAAGCTGGAATACAGCCATCTGATTTAATTATAAAGTTTGATGGAAAAGAAGTAAAAACTTTTGATGAGTTAAGTAAATTAAAGAGTAATAAAAATGCAGGAGATAAGGTGGAAGTAGTTGTATATAGAAATGGAAAAAATGTATCTTTAAGTATGCAATTAGCTGAAAGTTAGTTATTAATATAGTATAATTAAAGTTAGGTACTTAATAGTACCTAACTATTTTTTTAGGGGGCAAATATGAGTAAATTAGATGAAGTTTATAACTCATTATTACAACTAGAAAATAAAGGCCGCAAAGGTATATCAGCAATAGAATTAAGTAATTTTATGGATTTAGATAGAGCTAATATTTCTAGATATTTAAACACTTTATATAAAGAAGGAAAGCTGGAAAAAATAGAAGGTAGACCTGTATTATATTCTGTTATAAAAAAGAATAGCCTTTATAAAAGTAAAGGTTCAACTATAGATTTAAATAACAAAAATAGCTTAGATAAAATGGTTGGGGCAGAACAAAGTCTGCAGATACCTATACAGCAGGCAAAAGCAGCTATGCTTTACCCCCCAAGAGGCTTACATACATTAATATTAGGAGAAACAGGTGTAGGTAAATCAATGTTTGCTGAATTAATGTATGAATTTGCAAGAGAGTCAGGTGTTATATCTGAAAATGCTCCATTCATAAGATTTAATTGCGCTGACTATGTAGATAACCCTCAATTAGTCATGGCACAAATTTTTGGAGTGAAAAAAGGAGCATATACTGGTGCTGATTGCGATAAAGATGGACTTTTAAAAAAGGCTGATGGTGGAATTATATTTTTAGATGAAATACATAGGTTATCACCTCAAGGTCAAGAAATGTTATTTACATATATAGATAAAGGTTATTTTAGACCATTAGGTGATACTGAAAATCCTATTAATGTAGAAGCTCAAATAATTACGGCTACTACTGAAGAACCCCAATCATTTATGTTAAAGACATTTACTAGGAGAATACCTATGACTATAACATTACCATCATTAAAAGAGCGTAGTGTTCAAGAGAGGTATTACCTATTAGAAGAATTTATAAAAGAAGAGTCTGTAAGACTAGGAAAGAGTATATATTTTAATAAAAATGCGTTAATTTCATTTTTATTATATGATTGTCCTAATAATATAGGTCAATTAAAAAGTGATATACAATTAGCTTGTGCTAAAGCATTTCTTAATTATAAGGCAAATGGAAGAGATTATATTCTTGTAGAACAAAGTGATCTACATCAAAGAGTTAATAAGGGATTAATGAAGTTACAAGAATTTAGAGGTGAAGTAGATGAGCTTTTAAGAAATATGGGGGATGTTCTTAGATTCTCCTATAAAGATAATGAAAATACATTTAATATGGTGGATTTTAAAGAGGAAAGTAAAATAACAGGTGAGTATTTTTATGATATTATAGAAAATAAATTAGAGGATCTTAAAAAAAAAGGATTAGAAGAAAAAGAAATAAATGATATTTTAAATATAGATATAGAAAGATATTTTCAAAAGTATATAAGAGACTTACCTAAAGAATTTAGAAGAGATGAAATAACTAAAATAGTAGATAGTGAAATAGTAGATATTGTTGCAGAGATTTTAGATATAGCTTCATCTAAATTAGGCAGACAGTATGATGAAAAAGTATATTTTGGATTAGCGTTACATCTTCAAGGGAGTTTAGAAAGAATAAAGCAAGGGAATAAAATATATCATCCTAAATTAAATTTCATACGTTCACACTATTCTAAAGAATTTCTCATAGCTATGGAAGTTGCGCAGAAGATAGATAATAAGTTTGATGTTGAAGTTCCACTAGATGAAATAGGATATCTTACTATGTTTATAGCAGCTAGACCTTACGAAATAGATGAGAAGAAAGATGGTAAGGTTGGTGTACTTGTTATAATGCATGGGCATTCAACAGCTAGTAGCATGGTGGAAGTAGCTAATTCCTTGATAGGAGAAAATTATTCTAGAGCATTAGATATGCCTTTAACCATGAAGGCAGAACAAATGTATGAAATAGCTAAACGAAAAGTAATTGAAATGAATAGTGGTAAAGGTGTTCTATTACTAGTTGATATGGGATCTTTGACCAACTTCGGAAGTATGATTAAAGAGGAAACAGGAATTGATGTAAGAGCAATTGATATGGTAAGTACATTATTAGTAATAGAAGCTGGAAGGAAGGCTATTAACGGAAGAGATATAAATGAAATATACAAATCTTGTTTAGAAATAAGCAGATACGGTATACAAGGAGTAAGGAATAATACTGAATTAAAAGAAAATCTAATCATTACTGCTTGCTTTACAGGAGAAGGATCTGCGGAAAAGTTAAGACAAATACTATTGCAAAGACTATCTAATAGGGATAAAGTAAAGATTATTTCACTAAATATATTAGATAAATCTGATTTTATCGATAAGATAGATAGTTTGAAGTTAGAGTATGGAATATTAGCTGTTGTAGGCACAGTATCATTAAATATAGAAGGAATTCCGTTCATTCCTGCACCTGATATATTGGCGGAAGATGGTATAGATAGAATTGATGAGTTTATTAGTAGGGAAGAAGACTTTAAGAGAATTACAAAGTCTATAGATGCTCAAATTGAAAATATAGATGGTATTGAATTAGTTCAACTTGTAAGAGAAGCTATGGAACGAACAGAAGAAAACTTGGGTATAATGATATCTCATGAAGTTAAAGTTGGAATAATAATACATCTATGTTTTCTAATTGAGAAGACTATTAGTGGTGGTAAAGGAAAGAGTTTTGATAAACTTAATGAATATAGAGATAAGCATAGTAAGGAGTTTATTTTAGTTAAGCAAAGCTTAAGAAGAATTGAGTTGACTTATAATATTAATATATCTGATAATGAACTTGCATTTATAGTTAGAATGGTAACAGAAAATGATATATCTGTGTAATAGTTAAAGAGAGTGTGTAAAAAAAGTAGTGTGTAAAATTGTGTGTAAGATAACTGTGTATTTAAAATACATAGTTATCTTTTGTTTTACCTTTAGAAAACTTAGGTATAGAGTCATTTGAAAAAAAGTAAAAAAAGATAAATAGTTGGCATACAAATTGCTTATAATATATAGTGCAAAAGTAAATAATTTAAAATTAAAAAATTATAAATATAATTTGAGGGGGAATCAACCATGTTAAAAATTTTATTATGTTGTTCAGCTGGTATGTCAACTAGCTTATTAGTAACTAAGATGCAAGCTGCTGCTAAAGAGCAAGGAATTGAATGTTCAATCCAAGCTATGGCAGAAGGTGAAGTTAAGAATCACGAAGACGAAATGGACGTATTATTATTAGGACCACAAGTTAGATTCTTATTAAAGAAGATGAAGGAAAAATATGAACCAAAGGGAATTCCAGTAGACATAATCCCAACAGTTGATTATGGAACAATGAATGGTGCAAAAGTTTTAGCTTTAGCATTAAAGATGGCTGGAAAGTAATTTAGCTTATAAAAAGGGGAGAATACTGGGGGGTATTTATATCGGCATATAAGCTAAAGTCAAATGAAAGGATGTATAAGTAATGGAAGAAATCATAATGAATTTAATTATGCACAGTGGAGAAGCTAGAAGCTACTCTATGGAGGCTATTCAAGCAGCAAAAGAAAATAACATAGAAGAAGCTAAAAGTTTAATAGAAAAAGCTGATGAAGAATTAGGACATGCACATAATGCACAAACAAGCTTAATTCAAGCAGAAGCAGGTGGAGATAAGGCAGAGTTTTCATTATTACTTTGTCACGCACAAGACCACTTCATGACTACAATGACATTAAAAGATGTAGCTATAGAAATAATTGATATATACACAAGATTATAGTATCAATTTAATATGAACTCTAATGTTTTACATTAGAGTTCATTAACTATAATTCTATTGTTTCAACGCTGATGAACGGATTATTTTAATACAGAATTAGATGAGAAATAATTAATAAAGGGGAATAGTTATGGATTATATAATTGGAGTAGATGGAGGAGGCACTAAAACTGAAGCTGTTGCTTATGACTTAAGTGGGGAAGTTTTAGCAAGAGCGCTAACTGGTTTTGGTAACCTTGTTAATGGAAAAGAAGAAGCTTTAAATAACATAACTACTTCAATAGAAGAGTTAATTATAAAGCTTGGACAAGATGGGTTAAAGGGAATATACTTGGGGATTGCAGGAAGTGAAGTTGGGGAAAACGCTAAATTAATTTATAATGAAGTAAAGAATAAGTTTTCTTTAGAACCAGTGGTTATGAATGATGGTGACTTGGCTTTAAAGGCATTATTAGAAGGTGAAGATGGAATTCTAGTAATAGCAGGAACGGGGTCAACAGCATTTGGTGTTAAAGAAGATAAACAGGCACGTTGTGGTGGATGGGGCCACCTACTTGGAGACGAAGGAAGTGCCTATAAGATTTCTATAGAAGCTTTCAAAAGAATGATTCATGAAGAGGATTATGGAATTGATAGAAGTGAACTTTCACAGGCTATTTTAGATAAATTGAACATGACTACTGTAGATGAAATTGTTGGGTTTATCTATTCTGCAACAAAAGATGAGATTGCTGCGATGGCCAGCTTAGTATCTATTTATGCTGAAAAAGGTGATGACTATGCTAAAAATATATTAATAAATGAAGGTATAGAAATTGCAAAGTCAGCAGAGAGGGTATTTAAGAAATTAAACTTTGATAAATGTAGAATAGGATTAGTAGGGGGCGTTATTAGAAAATCTAAAGATTTAAGAAAAGCCTTCGAAAATTATCTGAAAGAAAATATTAATGTAGTTGCTTATGTTGATAACGATGTTTCAGCTGCAAAAGGAGCATACTATATTTATCAAAAAACAAACAACTGATTTTATTGGAGGGCACATAATGAAAAGATTAGGGATTTCAGTTTATCCAAGTCATAGTTCTATGGATGAAATAATTGAGTATGTAGAGTTAGCTGCAAAATATGGCTTTAAGAGAATTTTTACTTGTCTACTTTCTGTAGAAGGAAAAACTACTGAAGAAGTAGTTGCAGAATTCAAAAGAATGTTAGATGTAGCAAACAAGCATGGAATGGAAGTAATAGCAGATTTAGATCCAACAGTATTTAAGAACTTAGGAGCATCTATAACAGATTTATCTGTATTTAAAGAAATGGGATTAAGCGGAATTAGATTTGATGAAGGTTTTGCTGGAAATGAAGAATCTATAATGTCATTTAATCCATATGATTTAAAAGTTGAATTAAATATGAGTAATGGTACAAAGTATGTAGACAACATATTATCATTTAGACCAAATGTAAACAACATATATGGATGCCATAACTTCTATCCACATGTTTATACTGGACTTTCATTAGAACATTATATGAAATGTACAGAACAATTTAAGGAATTAGGAATTAATACAGCTGCCTTTGTAAATTCTCCAACAGCTAAGTTTGGACCATGGCCTGTATCAGAAGGGTTATGTACTTTAGAAATGCATAGAGATATGCCAATAGATGTTCAAGCGAAACATTTATTTGCAACAGGTATTGATGATGTTATAATAGCTAACTGTTATGCATCTGAAGAAGAATTAAAGGCTTTAAGTGAAATTAATAAAGAAATGCTTGAGTTCACAGTTGAATTAGTTGATGGAATTCCTGAAATAGAAAGAAAAATCGTTCTTGAAGAATTCCACTTCAACAGAGGAGATAATTCAGAATACATGGCTAGATCAACTCAATCTAGAGTTAAGTATAAAGGTGAGAAGTTCCCACCATTTAACACTCCAGATATAAAAAGAGGAGATATAATTGTAGAATCTGATTTATATACTAGATATGCTGGAGAGCTACAAGTAGCACTTAAGGATATGAAGAACAGTGGAAAGAGTAATGTAGTTGCTAGAATAGTAGAAGAAGAATTATTCTTATTAGATTACATTGAGCCATGGACTAAGTTCTCATTCAAATTAAAGAAATAGTTAGTTATGCCGTAGATATTTATCTACGGCTTTTTTCTTTATATTTAGTAGGCGTGGGTGAGATATTTGTTTCCATTTGACTTGGAGCTTAGCCGCGGAACAATCAAAATAAATATCCATGCTACTTTTTTTATGTTAATAATTGACATTGTAAATTTTCCTTGATAGAATATCTAAAGATAATTAACCAACAAATAGTGAGAAGCAACCACTTTAACTCTTCTAAAGTGCTTGCTTCATTTTTATTATTAAGGGGGACATATGAAAGCAATTTTAGAAAGAGACAAAACATTTTATAAAAAAATATTTGTAATAGCATTACCAATTATAATTCAAAACTTTATTACCTCATCATTAAATATAGTGGATACAATTATGATTGGAAAATTAGGTGAAGTAGAAATAGCCTCAGTAGGAATAGGAAATCAGTATTTTTTCTTATTTAATATTTTAATTATGGGAATGTTTAGTGGGATGGCCGTATATACTTCGCAGTATTGGGGAAGAAAAGATATAGCAAGTATAAAAAAAGTAGTAGGTTTAGGAAGCTTATTAGCAGTAATTATAGGATTAATATTTACAGTGGTTGCACTAATATCTCCTAGTTTTATTGTTTCTATATTTAATAAAAGTACAGATGTTATACGATTAGGCTCAGAATATCTAGGAGTTGTATGTTTAAGCTATGTATTTACTGCATTAACATTTAATTTTGCAACTGCATTAAGGTGTATTGAAAAAACATCTATTCCAATGTTAGTAAGTGCAGTAGCATTATTAACTAATACATTTTTAAACTGGGTATTTATATTTGGAAATTTAGGGGCTCCTGCTATGGGAGTAAAAGGAGCTGCTATAGCAACATTAATAGCAAGGGTATTAGAAACGACTATATTGATAGCATATATTTATATTTCTAAGAGTGTATTGGCTGGTAATATGAAAGAATTATTTTCATTTTCTAGAGATTTTGTAAAGATGATATTTATAACTATGATTCCTGTTTTATTAAATGAAGGATGCTGGGGGCTAGGATCAGTAATGTATAATGTTATTTATGGAAGAATAGGTACCCAAGCTATAGCCTCAGTTCAGATTGCAACTACAGTATATAACCTGTTTATGGTAGTCATTTTTGGAATAGGATCAGCATCTCTTGTTATAGTTGGAAATGAAATTGGTAGGGGAGATAAGGACAAGGGATATAAATATGGCAAGAAGTGTGTGATGTTAGGGTGTATAGTAGGAATAATTTTATCTTTAGGGCTAATATTATTATCTAATCAAATAGTAACTTTATATGATGTATCTGAGCAAGTGAGGATATGGGCAAGAAATATTTTATATGTAATAGCATTTATAATGGTAATTAGAGTTTATAACATTATAATAATTGTGGGTGTTTTAAGAGGTGGAGGAGATGCAAAGGTATCATTAGCTATTGAAGCATCAACAATGTGGCTTATAGGAGTTCCTGTAGCCTTTATGGGTGCTTTTATACTTAAGCTACCTGTATATCAAGTTTATGCTTTATGTACTTTAGAAGAGATTGTAAAAGGGGTATTTTGCTTAAGAAGATTTAAATCTAAAAAGTGGATTAATAACTTAGTAGAGCAATAATGATAAATTTTAACAGAATAATAGCACATTTCTTTTTCTCAAACATATTTTATAAGTATAAAGAACAACTACGGAGGTAAAAGTTATGAGCGGAAAATGTGCTGTATGTTCAGTATGTCCAAGAGAAAATCAACAAATAGAGGCTGTTATTAAATTACCAGTTGAGAAGAGATCAGTTATTCATGGTACAGTTTTAGATGCTAATGGATGCCCAGTAGCAGATGCTGTTGTTAAACTACTTCAAGTAGTAGATGGTTGCAAATTACCATGTCCATTGACTCACACATTTACAGATCAATATGGACAATTCTTACTAGGACCTTTATGCCCAAATAGAAAATATATGTTAAAGGTTTATAAAGATAATATCCAAGTTAAGTATATGCCATTAGATGTTTCTTGCTACGATGGTAAATGCATTGGTGTTAATCCAGCAAGTGGTTGTGGATGCAAAGGTAATTCAGACAATAATAGCTGCGGTTGCTAGAAATAACTAAAGTAATTTACAAAAAGCCCTTTTTAAGGGCTTTTTATTCTTTTATAGATATTATATACTAATAAGGTTAAAATATTTAAGATTTTGTATAGTGGGAGAAAAGGATGGAAAGTATAGTGCTTTATATTATAACTTTATTTTTTATATTGGGAGCTATAGATTATGTGCTAGGAAATAAGTTTTCTATTGGAGAAGAATTTGAAAGTGGTATAAAAACTATGGGACCTCTAGCTATATCTATGGTTGGAATACTATCAATAACATCATTACTATCATCTATAATAGAAATAGTTGTAGGTCCAATTGCAAAGAACTTTAATATAGACCCATCTATATTTTCTTCAAGCTTTATTGCTATTGATATGGGAGGGTATAATATTGCTTCTAATATTGCAAATTCAAGTGAATTTGTTATTTTTTCAGGTATATTAATGGCATCAATTTTAGGGTGCACTTTAAGTTTTACATTACCTTTAGCATTAGGGCTAGTGAAAGAAAAGTATATGGATTCTCTTACAAAAGGATTTTTATGTGGAATAATAACAGTACCTATTGGATTGTTTATAGGTGGACTAGCATTGAAAATAGATTTAAGAAGCTTATTTATAAATCTTTTTCCTATAATACTTTTATCCGTAATTCTTTCTATAGGAATTATTTTTAAGCCAAAGTTATGTATATTTATATTTAATTTTATTGGCAAATTTATAGTATGTATAAGCGTATTAGGATTAGTAATACAAGGAATATATTCAATAATAGGAATAAAAATAGTAGAAAATATAATGCCATTACAAGATACTCTTTGCATAGTAGGAAAAATATCTATTTTTCTTGGTGGAGCATATGTAATGCTTAAATTTATTAAAAAAATATTTGGTAAGCAATTTAATAAGCTGGAGAGAATATTTGGTGTAAATAGTAATACACTTTCTGCTTTTATTGGTTCATTTGCATCTGCAATAATTGTTTTTGATAATTTTCATAAGTTAGATGAAAAGGGAAGAGTTATATGTTCTGCATTTTCAGTGTCAGGGGCTTATGTTCTTGGTGGACAGTTAGGTTATGTAGCAAGTGTAGAAAAGGAATATATGATACTATATATTTTTGTAAAGATATTATCAGGAATATTAGCAATTATATTTGCATTGTTTATTTTGAGAAGAGAAGATAAAAATAGAAAAGTTATAAATACTGAGGAGGCATCATGAAGAAACAAGTTGATTTAGTATCAGGAAAAATATTAGAACCATTAATTAAGTTATCTTTACCTATTTTGGGAACGTCATTTATTCAAATGGCATATAACATGACAGATATGATTTGGATAGGTAGAGTAGGAAGTTCGGCAGTTGCAGCAGTAGGTACAGCAGGATTTTTTCCATGGCTTGGTATGGCACTAGTTTACATATCAAAAGTAGGTGTTGAAGTTGGAGTATCTCAGGCCATAGGTAAGAGGGATAACGTAGAAAGAGACAAATACATAGCAAATAGTATATTTATTAATATAGCTCTTGCAATTATATATACATTAATAATTTTAATGTTTAGAACATCCCTTGTTAACTTCTTTAATTTAGGGGATAGTGAAGTAATTAGAATGGCTCATGAGTATTTAATAATAGTTATTCTAGGTACTGTATTTACTTTTATTAATCCTATTTTCACAAGTATATTTACTGCATCAGGTAATAGTAAAACACCATTTATTATCAATACTATAGGATTAATATTTAACATGGTATTTGATCCAGTATTAATATTTGGTGTAGGATTTATTCCTCCATTAGGAGTTGTAGGTGCGGCATTAGCAACAGTGTGTGCACAAGTTGTAGTAACATTAATATTTATACTAGCTTATATAAAAAATCATTATGTAACAGGAAGAAAAGCAATTAAGTATTTAGATAAAAAGGTAATGTTAAATATAACTAAACTTGGGATGCCAGCTTGCTTAGAAAATGGATTATTCACAATTTTTTCTATGATTATTGGTAGAATAATTGCACAGTGGGGAGCAAGAGCTATAGCAGTTCAAAAAGTCGGTTCTCAGATAGAAGCTATATCTTGGATGACTGCTGGTGGATTTGCAACTGCTCTTACAACATTTATTGGACAAAATTATGGCGCAAAAAAGCCTGAAAGAATAAAAAAGGGATTTAAATCAACATTAGGAGTTTCTGTATTTGTTGGACTTATAGCATCTATAATATTAATAGGCTTTGGTAGAGCTGTATTTAGTTTATTTATACCAGAAGAAGAGGCAATTGTAGGTGGGATAGAATATTTAAGAATACTTGGTTATTCTCAAATATTTATGTGTATAGAAATAACTACTGCAGGTGCATTTAGAGGATTAGGCGAAACTATTTTGCCATCATTTGTTAGTATAGTATTTTCTGGCATTAGAATACCTATGGCTATATTTTTAGCATCTACTTTGGGACTAGGAGTTAATGGAGTTTGGTGGAGTATAACAATATCCTCTATAATAAAAGGAATATTAATGATATCATCATACTATTATAAGTTTGGAAGACAAAATAAGCTTGAAGCAAAGGTATTACCAGAATAATAATAAGGGAAAGTATCAAAATTAATGATACTTTCCCTTTAATTTTTTATTTAAGCATAAATTCATATAAGCAGAATTGTAATAGGTAGAATATGATAGCATATTTTATATCGCTTCCCCCAGATTTTGAAATTAGGTCTAATATTTCATGCTCTGATTTTGATGGATTATTAGCCTTAATTTTAGAGATTTCTCTTTCTGCATTAAGTAAATATATATTCGTGCCAAAAAAGCCTAAGAAAAGCAATAGAGCAGTTGATAATATACCACTGAATGGAATAGGAATAATTAAAATCAATGCTAAGTTGGCAATAAAAATAGCTAGGGCAGGAATGATAGATTTTCTAAACATTAGCCAATACATGTTAAGGAAAAAGCATGGCCAATTCCAATTTAATGATGAAGGATTATCTATAAACCTGTCTAGTGTTTTGCTATAAAAAGGTGAGTAAGCATTACTACCTATATATGCTTCTAATTGGTTTCTAGTTATAGAATCGTTTCGTTTAAATATTTTCATAAGTATTCCTCCTAATCTTCATTATAATTATGATTATACGAAATGAATATTCATAGGTCAACGTTTGTGAATTATTATTCATATGGAAATAAAAAGAAACTCAAAGGAATACTTTGAGTTTCTTGAAATATTAAGCTTGGTTTACTGAACCGAAAAGTTCCATCTTTTCTTTAACAGTAGCCTTTATAGCTTCGAATCCTGGTGCAAGAAGTTTTCTTGGGTCAAATCCCTTACCTTCTAAGTCCTTACCAGCTTCGATATATTTTCTTGTAGCTTCTGCGAAAGCTAATTGACATTCAGTGTTAACGTTGATCTTAGCAACTCCTAATGATATAGCTTTCTTTATCATATCTTCAGGGATACCAGTACCACCGTGAAGAACTAATGGCATATCTCCAACAGCTTCCTTAATTTTAGCTAGAGCATTAAAATCTAATCCAGCCCAGTTTGCAGGATACTTTCCGTGGATGTTACCAATACCAGCAGCTAACATAGTAGTTCCTAAATCAGCTATTTGCTTACATTCTGCAGGGTCAGCGATTTCACCAGCACCTACAACACCGTCTTCTTCTCCACCAATTGATCCAACTTCACATTCTACAGAAATTCCCTTAGCATTAGCGTCTGCTATTAATTTAGTAGACTTTTCTATGTTTTCTTCAATTGCATAGTGAGAACCATCGAACATTACTGAAGAGAATCCAGCTTCGATGCACTTATAAGCACCTTCAAAGCTACCGTGGTCTAAGTGTAATGCAACAGGAACAGTTATGTTTAAACCTTTGATTAAACCGTTAACCATACCAACGATTGCATCGTATCCACCCATATATTTACCAGCACCTTCAGAAACACCTAAGATTACAGGTGAGTTGTTTTCTTGTGCAGTTAATAGAATAGCTTTTGTCCATTCTAAGTTATTGATGTTAAATTGACCAACAGCATATTTACCGTCTCTAGCCTTATTTAACATTTCTTTAGCTGAAACTAACATAATGTGACCTCCAAATATTTTGTAAATTTTTTTGAATTTTGAGTAATAAATATACAAATATATTTTACCCTACTAAGGGTTATTATAACTTTTATTTGTCAAAAAGGAAACAATTTATCTTAAAAATTTATGTTATAAGTGTAAATTTAGAAGGTATAGTATTAATTTTTCATTAATTTAACAAGCACTGCTTTTTGTGCATGCATTCTATTTTCAGATTCATCAAATATTTCTGAAGCATGAGCTTCTAATACCTCTTCAGTAATTTCTTCTTCTCTATGAGCTGGTAAGCAGTGTAAAACAATAGCATTAGGTTTTGCTAAATCCATAAGTTCGCTATTAACTTGGTAATCTTTAAATGCTTTAATTCTATTTTTAGCTTCAGTTTCATGTCCCATACTTGCCCAAACATCAGTAATTACAACATCAGCATTTTTTATAGCTTCAGAAGGAGAGTGAGTTATAGTAAACTTTGTACATTCTAGTTTAGATAACTCTTTTCCTCTAAGTAGATAATTTTCATCAGGCATGTATTCTTTAGGGGAAGCTAAAGAAAAATTCATACCAGTTTTTAGGCATCCTACTATTAAAGAATTTGCCATGTTATTTCCATCACCTATATAAGCTACATTTAATCCTTCAAGAGTATTTTTATATTCTCTGATTGTCATTAAGTCAGCAAGCACTTGACAAGGATGTTCAGAGTCCGTTAAACCATTTATTATAGGAATAGAAGAATACTTTGCTAAAGTTTCTACTTCTTCCTGAGAGAAAGTCCTAATCATGATTCCTTGAAGAAACCTGGATATAACTCTAGCAGTATCTTTAATTGGTTCTCCACGGCCAATTTGTAAATCTCTGCTGCTTAAAAACAAAGCATTACCTCCAAGCTGATACATACCGGCTTCAAAGGATACTCTTGTTCTTGTTGAACTTTTTTCAAAAATCATACCTAAGCTTTTTCCTTTTAAGTGTTCATGTGGAATGGCATGTTTAAATTCATATTTTAATTGATCTGCAAGGTTTAATATATCCAAAATCTCTTCTTTTGATAGATCGTCCATTTTTAATAGATGCTTTTTCATAGAAATCCCCCTTTTTAATAAATAACGGGGACTAAATCCCCGTTGAATAAATTTATAGGCAGCTAATTAAAGTATTAATTCCATCACTTAGTTCATCTTCACTAATTATAAGTGGAGGAAGTAATCTGATAACATTAGGTCCAGCTGTAAGAACTAGCAATCCTTTTTCAACAGCTTTCTTTTGAACCTCAGAAGAACTTCCTTCAATTTCTATTCCTAAGATTAAACCTTTGCCCCTTATTTCTTTAATCTTAGATGATGAAGAATTATTTAATAGTGTTTTAACTAATTCTCCTTTTTTTTCAACAGATGCATATGTCTTGCTATTACATATTTCATCAAGAACAACAATTGCACCAGCACAAGAAACTGGATTTCCTCCAAAGGTTGAACCATGGTCTCCAGGATTAAATACTGATGAAGTTTTTTTGTTACACAATATTGCACCTATAGGTAGCCCAGCACCAAGCCCTTTAGCAAGGGTTACTATATCTGGATTAACATCAAAATGATTATATCCAAATAACTTTCCAGTTCTAGCAATGCCACATTGTACTTCATCAAATATTACTAATACATCTTTTTCCTCACATAATGATGTTACAGTTTGAACAAATTCTTTAGTAAGAGGGTGAACTCCACCTTCACCTTGAATTGATTCCATAATAATTGCACATACATCATTAGATAATTTTGATTTGAAATCTTCTATATTATTAGCTTCTACATAATCAAAGCCTTCTGGGAAAGGGAAGAAGTACTTATGAAATTTTTCTTGACCAGTTGCTTTTAATGTAGTTATAGTCCTTCCATGAAAAGATTGCTTTAAGGTTAATATTTTATTTCTTCCCTCGCCATATTTGTCAAAACTATATTTTCTTGCAAGTTTTATAGCTCCCTCATTAGCTTCTGCTCCTGAATTAGCAAAGAATACTTTTGACATAGAAGCAAGTTTTGTAAGCTTATTACTAAGTTCTATAGTAGTAGGATTTAAGAAAATATTTGAACAGTGTTGTAAATTATGAATTTGTTTTTCTATAGCACTTGTCCATTTAGAGTTATTATAGCCTAGAGAATTTACACCAATTCCACTAGTTAAATCTAAATACTTTTTTCCATTTGTATCGTAAAGATAAACACCTTCTCCTTTTTCCAAAACTGGAGATAGGGGAGAGTAGGTATTCATAAGAGAATGTTCCATATTTATACCTCCTAATAAATCATAGTTCCTATACCATCGTTAGAGAAAAGTTCAAGGAGTAATGAATGAGGGACTCTGCCATCAATTATATGTGCTCTTTCTACACCCATACGAACAGATTCAACACAACATTGAATTTTTGGTATCATACCTCCCTTTATAACTCCTTGAAGAGTAAGTTTTGGTATTTCGTGTAATCTTAAAACGGAAAGTAGGGAAGTTGGGTCTTTAGGATCCTTAAGAACTCCAGCAACATCAGTTAATAAGATTAGTTTTTCTGCCTTTAAGGCTGATGCAATTTTTGCAGCACATGTATCAGCGTTAATGTTATATAAGTCATTACCATCTTCACCAATAGCCATGCTGCCTATAACTGGAATGTAACCAGCATCAAGAGCCATCGTAATAGCTTCTGTATTTACTGAAGTTACTTCTCCTACATAACCTAAATCAACTTCACTTTCTAGTTTTTTAGCCTTTAGTAGAGAACCATCAAGACCACATAGCCCTATTGATTTTCCACCAGCTTTTTCAATAAGAGTAACAAGGTCTTTATTTACCTTACCACCTAATACCATTTGAACTACTTCCATAGTTTTTTTATCTGTATAACGTAATCCATTAATGAATTCGCTTTTTTCTCCTAGTTTATCTAGAAATGATGAAATATAAGGACCACCACCATGTACAACTATAGGCTTAAAGCCTATACATTTCATTAGAACAATATCATTAATTACTGTTTCTCTTAGTTCGTCGCTAATCATTGCATTGCCACCATATTTAACTACAATTATTTTTCCATTATAGTGTTGGATGTAAGGTAGTGATTGAACCAATATTTCAGCACGTTCATTAAGATCCATTTTTTATTCCTCCTAATAATTAGCTTCTGTAATCTCCATTTATTTTTACATAGTCATAAGTTAAATCACATCCATAAGCAGAAGCAGCTATATCTCCTATATTAAGATTTACTTCAATCAGTATTTCATCTTGTAATAAGATGTCTTTGGCTTTATTTTCATCAAACTCAATGGAGGATCCCTGTCCACATACCTTAATTGAGCCAGATGAACTTGTAAAATAAACATCTACCTTATATGGATCAAAATCAACATCAGAATATCCTAGGGCACATAAAATTCTACCCCAGTTGGCATCTGATCCAAATAAAGCAGTTTTTACAAGACTTGATTTAATAACACTTTTAGCTAACTTTACAGCATTAGATTCAGAGGTAGCACCAGTTACTTTACATTCTATAAGTTTCGTGGCACCCTCGCCATCCTTTGCAATTTTTTTTGCTAATACTACATTTAAGTAGTTAAGTGCTTCAATAAATTTATAATAATCTTCACCCTTTTCAGAGATTGTTGGATTTTCAGCTAATCCATTTGCTAGTATTAATACCATGTCATTAGTGCTTGTATCTCCATCAACACTTACTCTGTTATAACTTATATTTACACTAGACTTTAAGGCTTCATCTAATAATTCTGGTGATATTGAAACATCAGTTGTAATAAATGAAAGCATAGTGCCCATATTTGGTTCAATCATTCCAGAACCTTTACAAGTAGCTCCAATTCTTACAGTTTTAGAGCCTATTTCAAGCTCTAATGCAATTTGTTTTTGAGAAGTGTCTGTTGTCATTATTGCTTCAGTTGCATCTTCATATCCTTCTATAGATAATTTTTTTGTAATTAGTGGAATTCCACCCTTTATTGCATCAATATTTAATGGAACACCAATAACTCCAGTAGAAGCTACTAATACTTCATCAGTTTTAATATTTAATGCTTTTGCTTGCAGTTGAGCCATCTTTTTAGCTTTTAATAAACCATCTTGTCCATTGCAGGTGTTGGCATTACCACTATTGCAAATTATAGCTCTAGCTTTTTTGTTAGAAAGATGCTCCTTTGTGATATATATTGGCGCTCCTTTCACCTTGTTTTTAGTATATACACCAGCACCGATACTAGGAACTTCTGAGTAGATTAATGCTAAATCTTTTTTTAAAGAATTTTTCTTTATTCCACAATGTATACCAGCAGCTAAAAAACCTTTTGGAGCGGTAACACTGCCATTTATTATTTTAAAATTCATTATAATAGCCCCCAATCATAAATTTTTAAAAGGCTGGTGAAATGAAGTTTAAGCCTTCTGTTTCATCAAAGCCTAAAATTATATTCATATTTTGTATAGCTTGTCCTGCAGCACCTTTAACCATATTATCAATAGCACTTACCACAATTAGTTGATCTTTACGATGATTTAAATGAAGTGATATATTACAGTAATTAGAGAAACGTACATTTTTGGTACAAGCTATTTCTCCAAGAGGAAGTATATTTACAAAAGGTTTATCTAAGAAGAAACTTTCATATAGTTTATGAATTTCTTCTAGATTAACATTTCCTTTTGGAGTGCAATAAATTGTTGATATTATGCCCCTATTAATAGGAAGTAGGTGAGGAGTAAAGGTTACAGAAACCTTTTCATTAGCCATAACCCCTAGGGTTTCTTCTATTTCAGGGGTATGCCTATGTGCACCAACTTTGTATGGAGCAAAGTTCTCATTTAATTCTGGGAAGTGGCTAGGTATTGTTAATCCACGGCCAGCCCCTGTAGCTCCTGATTTAGAATCACATATTATTCCTTTGGTTTCAATAAGTGAATTCAATAGGAGAGGCATAAGTCCTAATTCTATTGAAGTAGGATAGCAGCCAGGATTAGCTATAAGCTTTGAGTCTTTAATTTTTTCCTTATTTAATTCAGGTAATCCATATACACTTTTTTTATGTAATTCTGGATGTGAAAAACTTCTTTCATACCAGAACTTGTAATCTTCTTCATTAGAAAGTCTAAAATCTGCCCCAAGATCTATACAAATTTTATTACTGTCGATACAGTTAGCTGCAATATCCTCACTAAGACCATGAGGTAAAGCAGTGAAAATCACATCAGCTTTAGCTATAACTTCATCCATTGAACTACATACTAATGAAGTGTGATTGAAAAAGTTTTTGTATATGGACTCAAATTCTTGTCCTTCAAAAGAAACTGAGCTAATAGCTGAAATTTCAATTTTCTTATGATTTAACAAAATCCTCATAAGTTCTGCACCTACATACCCTGTAGCACCTATTATTCCTACCTTTATCATTTTAAAGTCCCCCTTTTATTTCTTTGATGAACTTAGCTAGTCTGTCTAATTGAATTTTTACTGACTTAGTAGAAGGTCCCCCAATCACTTGTCTTTCTTCCACACAAGTTAGCAAATCAATGGAATTATATATGTCCTCTTCAAAGATAGGAGAGAAGCTTTTTAGTTCATTTAATGATAGTTCATCAATTGCTTTGTTTTTATTTATACAGTAAATTACTATTTCACCCACTATTTCATGAGCATTTCTAAAAGCTATTCCATGCTTTACAAGGTAATCAGCAACATCTGTTGCATTTGTGAATCCGCCTGCAGCACCTTTTCTCATTACTTCCTTTTTAATCTTCATAGTATCTAACATTCCAGTAAAAGTTTTAAGAGAAAGAGTAACTGTATCTAAAGCATCAAATAAGGCTTCTTTATCCTCCTGCATATCTTTGTTGTATGCAAGAGGAATACCTTTCATTACTGTTAATAATGTAATTAAGTCCCCATAAACTCTTCCAGTCTTACCACGAACTAATTCGGCAACATCTGGATTTTTCTTTTGTGGCATAATTGAACTACCAGTAGAGTAGCCATCATCAAGCTCTATAAAATTAAACTCATTTGTGCACCAAAGAATTATTTCTTCAGAAAATCTTGAAAGGTGCATCATTATAATTGAAAGAGCAGATAAAGTTTCTATTACATAATCTCTGTCTGACACAGAATCTAAGCTGTTCCATGTTACATCTGAAAATTCAAGTTCCTTAGCTACAAATTCTCTATCTATTGGATAGGTAGATGTAGCTAATGCACCGGAACCTAATGGCATTTGATCAGTTCTTTTATAAGTATCTTGAAGCCTACCAATATCACGCCTTAACATTTCGCCATAAGCTAGTAGGTGATGAGCAAGAGTTATTGGCTGAGCTTTTTGCATATGAGTATATCCTGGCATTATGGTTTCCATATTTTCTGAAGCTTTTTTATGAATAACTTCTTCAAGTTCAATAACACAAGATACTATATTATCTAAAGCTTTCTTTAAATATAATCTTAAATCTAGGGTTACTTGATCATTTCTACTTCTGCCAGTGTGAATCATTTTTCCACAAGCCCCTATATAATAGGTGAGAGTTCCTTCAACAAAACTGTGGATATCTTCAGAAGTAGGATCAACTTCAATAACTCCGTTATCTAGTCTTTTTAATATTTCATTTAATCCATCTTCAATTTTTTTACTTGATTTATTTGGTATGATTTCTTGTTTTCCTAGCATTTTTACGTGAGCAAGGCTTCCTTCTATATCTTCTTTGTACAATCTAGAGTCAACATTTATTGAAGAATTAAAATCATTTACTAAAGTATCAGTTCCTTTTTTGAACCTTCCACCCCAAAGTTTCATTTATTTTTCCTCACTTTTAATTTTTGCAGCCATTTTAGCTTGTACTGTAATTGGAAGACCAAATAAATTAATAAATCCAGCAGAATCTTTTTGATTATAAACTGCATCTTCACCAAATGTTGCATATTCTTCGCTATATAATGAATAAGGAGATGTCATACCTGCATTAACAATATTACCTTTATATAGTTTAAGTTTTACTTCACCAGTTACTGTTTCTTGAGTTTTATCTACAAAAGCAGAAAGTGCTTCTCTTAGTGGAGTAAACCATTGTCCGTTATATACTATATCTGCAAACTTTAAAGCAATTTGTTCTTTATAATGAGAAGTTTCTTTATCTAAACATAATTCTTCTAAATCCTTATGGGCTTTATATAAAATAGATCCACCAGGAGTTTCATAAACACCTCTTGATTTCATACCAACAAGTCTGTTTTCTACCATATCAGTGATACCAATAGCATTTTCTCCACCAATTTTATTTAATTCTTCAATTAATTTAACACCACTAACTTTTTTCCCATTTAATGCAACTGCAACGCCTTTTTCAAATGTAAGAGTTATATAAGTTGGAACATCAGGCGCTTGTTCAAGTGTTTTAGATAATTCAAGAATTTTTTCATAATTAGGTTCATTAGCTGGATCTTCAAGATCAAGCCCCTCATGGCTTAAATGCCATAAGTTCATATCTTTACTATAGTTAGTTTCATAAGTGATTTTTATAGGAATTTCTCTTTTTAGAGCATATTCAATTTCTTCTTCTCTAGATTTTATATTCCATATTCTCCAAGGAGCTATTATTGGCATTTCTGGTGCAAAGGCTTTAACAGCAAGTTCGAATCTAACTTGGTCATTACCCTTTCCAGTACAACCATGACATATAGCATCTGCCCCCTCAGCTTTTGCTATTTCAACTAGTCTTTTACCTATTAGAGGTCTTGCAAAAGAAGTACCAAGTAGATATTTTCCTTCATAAACTGCCCCAGCCTTTATTGTTGGAAATATATAATCATTTACGAATTCCTCTGTTAAGTCTTCTATATATATTTTTGAAGCACCTGTTTTAAGTGCTTTTTCTTCTAAACCTTCCAATTCTGATTTTTGCCCCACATTTCCTACAACTGCTATAACTTCACATCCATATGTTTCTTTCAACCATGGAATAATTATTGAAGTGTCTAGTCCTCCTGAATAAGCTAGTACAACCTTGTTAAATGTTTTTTTCATAAATAATAGCCCCCTTAATTTATAATAATTTCTATATTTTACTAAGTGTTTATAATTATACACTTATATATACTATTATGCAATATTTATTCAAGAAAATATTAAAAATATTCATTTTAAGTGCATAAATAATAAAAAACAATGCATAAAGCTAAAGTAAATGTTTACAAAAATAGTGTTTAAATAAACCTTTAAAATATAAAATAGGAATGTATAATATAATTAAATAAAAGTTACTACAAGGAAGGTGTTAATAATGAAATATGAATTAACAATATATGAATTAGGTAAAGCATTAAAAAAGATAGAAGATAAATATAATTTATCAGTTATGATAAAAAAAGAGCTAAGTGGCGGATGGATGACTATAATGGGATCAGCTAAGATGGAAGTGTTACCTTGCATAGGTGGAGGATGCCATGGAAAGAACATAAATATTTTAGAGATAAGAGTAAGTTCTGACGAGAATTCTGGAAGCCTAGTTAAATTGACAGGTGCTAAGAATAAAAAGTTTAATGTAGATGTAGCTTCAGCTAGATATAAAGAGATATCTACAAATTCTTTAACATTAGATCAAATTAAAGTTAATGAGAATGAAACTAAACTTAGAATTGATGAAGATATTATATTTACAATTAAGTGTAGAGCAGAAAATATTGATAAAATAATTAAATCTGCTTTATAGGAAAAAAGGTATGATGGTAAAAATCACATCATACCTTTTTATTTTATTTAGTAAGTGGTAAAATATTGAAAAGGAGATTAGTGATTATGAGCGATAAGGTAAAAGAGAAAAGTAATTTTTTTAAAGATTGGATTATGCCAATTATTGTAGCTATTATAATATGTTTTTTTATAACTAAATATCTATTATTTTGTTCAGTAATAAGTTCTGGCTCTATGATGCCTACACTAAATAAGAATGATAGAGTCTTAGTTACTAGAGTATACAATACTGATAAGATAAGAGATGGAGATATAATTGTTTTCTCAAGAGAAGATGAGGAAGATCCAGTGGTTAAAAGAGTAATTGGTGTTGGCGGAGATAAAATTTCTATAAAGAATGGTGATGTTTATAGGAATGGAGAGTTAATTGATGAACCTTATGTGGAATATAAAGATGATTATACAGGAGATTTTGAAGTTCCTAAAGATAAATTTTTCTTTCTTGGAGATAATAGAAACAATTCAAAAGATTCAACTGTTTGGGATTATCCGTATATAGATAAGGATGATATTATAGGAAAAATGCAAATAAAGCTATATCCATTTAAAGATTTTGGAAGTGTTAAATAAGTAGTAAAAAGAATAATAAAGCTTAAGTAAACAAATACTATTTCTGTTAATAAAAATTAGGAGGGATAGTATGACAAAATTAAATTGTTGTGTTGAATCATGTGCTTTTAACAAAAGTGAATGTTGTTGTCTTAATAACATAGAAGTAGGGGGGCATAAAGCTGAAGCACCTACTAATACATGTTGCCAAAGCTTTGAAGAAAAATCAGAAGCTTTTACAAATGATGCAATGGAACCTGAAATGCATTTAGAAGTTGCATGTGAAGCTAAGAATTGCGTATATAATAGTCAAGGAATGTGTGATGCTGAACATATAGATATAGCAGGAATTTCTGCAAGTGCTATTGGAGAAACACTTTGTGCAACATTTCATTGTGAATAATAAAAAGAAGCTATCTTACAAAATTAGATAGCTTCTTTTTATTATTTAAGAAAGCATAGAAATTTAATTGTCTGTAAATAAAAGGAGTTATTACGATTTCATAACCTTAAGTAAGAAGGGGATAGATATTTTGGAGCTTGCGACGGAACAAGCAAAATAAATATCCATCCCATTTTTTTATTAAAATATATTTTGTATATTAGGAATATTAATATCTATAATATTTTCAGCTAAATTTTCCACAATTTCATTTGAGACTAAGCTTTCAGTTATATCTTGAGATTTTATGTAAGTACATAATCTTGTAGCTTCACTTAGAATATTGTCTACCTCGCAATGATTAACATATACAGCAGCTATCTTCTTACTTTCTTCTATTTCTTCAATGACATTTAATGCAGTAAGATATGCAGTATCCCAGTCCTTATTTTCTATGCACACTCTTATTTCATCATTAGATTCTATAATATCATAACATAATTCATTTAAGGAATTATTAGCATAAAATACAAAGCCGAATAAACCTAAGAAAGCAATAACAGATATTATTGTATTTCGCATTTACTACACTCCTTTTCATAATCATCATATAGTTGATATTGAAATTTCCCCTTTGTATCATATAGGGCTAGTAGAACATCTTTAATTGAATGAATGTTATGATTTCTAAGTACTTTTTTTACCCATTCTTCATCTTTCCCCAATGTAGTAAGGGCGTTTTTATTTACCTTACCATCCATAACTAATATTTTAGGTAACATTGGTTCTTGATGTGATGAAGAACTACTGCTATCTTTTTTTGCAGGCGTTGATACAGAAGCATCACTATCACTTTTTTGAGTGCCACCACCGCTAGATGATTGGCTAGTAGGTAATATAGAAAGTTGACCGTTATTTTCTAATATAGCGTATTGAATTTCATTTAAATCAAAGTATCCTGATAAACGAATTTCTTCCATTAGTTCATCAATATTAATTTGCTGCTTTTTAATACCTAAAAAATTAATCTTACCTTTAAATATAAGTATTGTTGGTTCACCATCTATTATCTTTCTAGCAAATTGGCTTTTTAGCTGAAGTTGAGATAATAAAGTTTTCATAAGTAGTAATGTAATTATTGGAATTATTCCAAGAAGTAAAGGGAATTTAGTATCCTGCATTGGAAGAGCAGCTAAATCTGAAATCATAATAGTAATAACAAATTCATAAGGTTGAAGTTCTCCAATTTGTCTTTTGCCCATAAGCCTCATCACAATTACTACTAGTGAATAAAGAATTGCGGTTCTTATAAATACTATGAACATAATAAACACCTCTCGCACATACTATTTGTAAAAACAATATTAAATATTCACGAAAATAATGACTTTTTTGAACAATATGTAGAGAGAACACCTAACATGAATAAATAAAGAGTTTGTTTTGAACCAATATTAATGATAATCTCTTAATCAATAGAGGAATTAAGGGATAAATTGTTAATATTGTTTTTTTTCTTGTGTATTTAAGAAAATAGAAATATTAAATTTATGTTAAAAGATTATTTGGTAATAAAGAGTGTCCCACTCTATGGGTTGGGGTGAACTATATTCTTTTTTAGGAGGGTATGAACTTTGAGATTAGACAAGCAACAAATTGAGAGATTATATTTAAAAGGTTATAACTATATTGAAATTGCAAAAACTTTTAATTGGAAACCTGAAAGTGTTCGTAAGTGTATACAACGTAACTTTAAAGATTTGAAGTCTAATCATGAAGCAGAAAGAGAAAGAAGAAAAGCTATTGATAAAGCCTTAAATCGTGAAGTTAATAGTTTTATGAGTGGAAGGTCTTTTGTTAAAACTAATCCATCTGTATATAAACAGAATAGTAAGGGTGATTTAGTATTAAAAAAAGGAACTGTTTGTTATACCAACGACACACCGAAAGTTTTGAGAAATGAAGAGTTAAGAGAATATGAAAAAACATTTTTGGTATATTAGGAGGGGTATAGATGAAGAATCCAAAGAATCCAACTATGAATCAAAAGAAACGTATAAGAGAGAAAAGGTTAAATCCGAATAACTGGCAAGTTATAAAAGATAATTCAGAAATATTTGAAATAATACATAGAGTTACTAAGAAGATAAAAACATATAAAGTTAGTTAAGAATGTAGAAGAGTAAATCTTCTACATTAATTTTTCTTAAATATGGGAGGCTAGTATGGAAATTTACATGAAAATGAAAGATATATCCTTAGAAGGGAATTTAATAGATAGTGGTTGGATAGAAAATTTAAAATATGAAAATGGAAAGACAAATTTAAATGCGGTAATGATTTTATCTGAAATAGTATATTGGTATCGACCTGTAGAGATAAGAGATGAATCTACTGGAGCAGTATTAGGATATAAAAAGAAATTTAAAAAAGATAAGCTTCAAAAAACATATGAAGCATTAGGAGAAAGATTTGGACTAAGTAAAAGACAAGCAAAATTAGCTTGTGATTATTTGAAAGAAAAAGGAATTATTACAGTAGAGTTTAGAACAATACAAACTAGTGAAGGAAGATTGCCTAATGTTATGTTTCTTGAACCAGTTATTGAAGAGTTAAAGAAAATAACTGGAGTAAACAGAAGCGTGAATGTAGGGTATCCTACAATAGAATGTAATACCCCTAATAATTCAAGTGGAGAACCAAAGAAAGATAAAGAAGAAGATTCAAAGAAAGCTAGTAAACATGAGGGTTTAAGCAATAGCGATACAGAAGAATGTAATATATCTGACAATAGAGTAGAGGGTATCCTACAACAGAATGTAACATACCCTACATCAGAGTGTGATACAAATACAAAGATTATCTTGGAGAATACTAACAAAGATTACATGGATATTATTTCTACTAGAGAAAATATACATAACGATAAATGTGAGAAGGAGGACAGTCTGGAAGAAGAATTGATTAATGAGAATGTTGAATATGTAGAAGAAATGTTGGAGATTAAGTTAAATACAAAGCAAAAAAAGATAATTAATGCTTTGGATATAGACAAGCTTAAAAGGTCAGTATTATTAACAAGTACATATGAAAATAAGAGCAGTATTGAGCTATATAAAATATTAATTGCTATATACAACAATCCTAATAATCATAATCTAGATATTAAATTTAAAGGTATTAATAATGGAATGACAAGCAATAATAAATATCAGAATGGATTTAATAATTTTGAACCAAGGGATTATGTAACTGGATTTGCAGGAATGACACATAAAAGTTTAGAAAAAAAGTTGTTAGGATGGGAATAGTATTGAAAGGAGAGAATGCAATGGAAGTATACAGAGGAGATATTTTCTATGGAAGAATACCTAAAGAAGATGGGTCAGTACAAGGTGGTACAAGACCAGTTGTAGTATTACAAAATGATATTGGAAATAAATATAGTCCAACAGTTATTATTGCTAAAATAACATCTCAAATCAATAAAGCCAATATACCAACTCATGTGAAAATAAAGAAAGATGGACTAAAGAATGAATCAGTTATAATGCTTGAGCAGATAGCAACTTTAGATAAAAAGGATTTATTAACTAAAGTTGATAGCTTAGATTTTAGAGAATTAAGAGCAGTAGAGAAAGCATTAAAAATAAGCATGGGTTTAGTAAGTTAGTATGGTAGATATGTTTTGGTTAATAGGAGAAATAATATTTGTTCCATTAATAGGAGTTATATTTATAATGTTTTTAAGTTTACCGTCTTTTATTTACTATAAATTAAAAAAGTTAATTTTAGAAAATAGAGAAGAAGAAAGTAAATTACTAAAAATATTAATATTAATTCCACCAATTATACTTGGAGGATTAAATTTATTAATTATATATAGTGTGTTTGGAAAGTTTATAGTAAATTGGATGGATTCATAAGTTTAAGATATATGAAATATTGAGATAAAGAGGTGATATGGTGGAAGATATAATTTTAAAGATACAGAAGTTATTAGCATTAAGTAAAAGTTCTAATGAGAATGAAGCACAAAATGCAATGCTAAAGGCTCAACAACTTTTAATAAAACATAAGTTATCATTGAAAGATGTTGAATTATATTCAAGTGAAAATATTAAAGTTGATAGCTTCAATACAGAACAACGTTTTAGAGGACAGAGTTGGAAATCTAATTTAGCACAAGTAATTGCGGATAATTTTAGTTGTTATATGTATTTACAAACAAATTGTAATTATAGAAGTAGGGTACGCAGTATTTGCTTTTATGGCAAAGAAGATGATGTTGTTATCTGTAACATAATGTTTTCATATGCTTCAAAGTGCATTAATACAGAAGGGGACAAGCTTGTTAAAAGAATGAAACAAGATAGAAGAAGAAAATACTTTAAAGGAATTAAAGATGATTATGCACTAGGTTTTATTGCTGGATTAAAGGAAAGATTTAATGAACAGATTAGAAATAATAGTGAATGGGGCTTAGTGATACAGAAGGATGAAATAGTAATAGATAAATATAAAGAGTTCTCAAAGGATTTTGGAACAGTTAATGTAAGTAAAAAGTTTTATAAACATTCAAATGCTTTTAAATTAGGACAAGAAGATGGAAGGAAATTTGATATATCAAATAAGATTCAAAATGAAGAAGAGCCTTTGATATCTAATTTTTAAGTCATAAAGTGTAGAAAGTGCGACAGAAATGTTATTTGAAAATTGAATAGTATGGTATTAGCTCAATATGCTATAATTAACTCGTAATTGATATAAATTGTTCATATTGAGGAGGGAGATTATGAAAAGTTGTATTGAATGTAATCATGAGTTCACATTTAAGGAGAGATTAAAAAGTTTATTAAGTTTTAAGGGATATTTAAAGTGTCAAGAATGCAACTCTGTTTATAAGCCCGAACCCACTATATATAGAGGAATATATAGTGGATTAGTTGTTTTTATATCTATTGTTGGATTTCATTATATTCCATTGAGAAATTTCACATTAAAATTTATATTGGATATTTTTACTTTAGTTTTTCTTTTAGCTTTGTTTTATATTTTACCTCATAGGTGGCATAAATATACAAAGATTAATTAAATATTAAATTAACTATAATACCGTATTATTCAAAAAAGAATATGCGGTATTTTTTACTTCGCAATTCTAAGAAAGGATAAGCTATGGTGATTTATTCTATAACAATAGGATTAGGGTTATTAGCAGTTATGATACTGGGTATTATATTTCTTTTATCAAATGATGAATCTAACAAAAGTAATGCAATAATGGGAGTAATGAAAATACTAGGTATTCTAGGAATTATGTTTCTATCTTATTTTATATGTAATAGTATATTTTAAATACTTAAATTAAATAAAAATGCTATCAATCAAACAAGGAGGTGCAAGGCATGAAGTGTAATTTCAGATGCAGGGATATATCTAATTGCGAGAAGGATAAAACAAAATGTGAATTTTGTTCAG
>NZ_KE384123.1:0-31034 GCF_000424025.1 Clostridium paraputrificum AGR2156 | reverse complement strand
GAGTTGTATTATTCAAATGAAAAGGATATTTATTATATCTGTAAGGACAGTATAAATAAATATGTAGAATTAGAGATTGAGAAGAATGATGTTTTGGAAACTAAAGAGATTAATAGGATTATAGAAATAAAGTAAATGGAGTGGTAGAAATGCTTACAAAAGATAAAAGAGCAGAGTTATTTAAGGTACAGAACTATACAGAAAATTGGTATGCACTGTTTGTAGCCATAACGAAGAATGTATCAATAAGTAAGTCTTTATATTTGCTTAGAGTAGATAAAAGCAGATTTTAAAACAATAAATTTTTAACCAAAATTGAAGGTAGGGTTTTTGAACAGAGTGAAAAGTTCCGCTACTGAAATGCGGTAGTGCCTAAAGGTGCTAAATGGCAATGAAATACTTAAAATGAAAGGCTTAGATAAATTATCACCTAAGGATAGTGAGTTAGTTATTAGATTGTTTATAGGATATTTAAATGGGTGTGGATGTAACAATAGACAAGACGTTCCAACAAAGGTAGAAAAGTTGAGCGATGATAAATTTAAAATATACTTTAGTGACGGAATGTATAGTTATTTTTACAGTGATGGAACTGTAGGTTAAATAAAAGGATGTGATAGTAATTGAATAGAGCAGAAGCCAGAATTAAAAATTATCAAAACTCAAATACTCAAATTCATTCTTTTAAAAATAAGAGTTTAGCTAATCAAGGCATATCTTCTTTTTTAAATAACGTAAAATCTCTAAATGATGAACTTAATTTTGCTAGGAAATTGGGTAGAAAAAAGAAAAGAAGATAATTAGTAATTATAAGAATGAAATGTTAGGAAAGGATTTAAATATAAATGAATATTATAAATGAATTTAATAGTTTTTTTAATAACTTATATTCCTATAGATTACCAATAATATTAACTTTAGTTTTAGTAGTATCACTTCTGTTGTTGATAGTTCAAACTTATTTAAGATTAGAAACAGATTTTAAAGAAATAGTAATGCTTATTATTTTAATTATATTCTTAATAGAAAATATACTAATAATCAAATTATTAATTAATAATAAAATACAAATTAGTGATATTATGTTTGGGTTATTACAGTATATAATTTTGGTGATAGTAAGTGAAGGCATTAGGTTCTTAGAATTTTTTATAAGTAAAAGGTGTATAAAACATATATATAAGGTTAAGGATGGAATGTATTCTTATGGGTTATTTCATATAGAAATTGAAGCTACTTCGGATAATAGATATATAACAAAAGATATAAAAACTATTGTATTGCATTGTAAAAATGGAGAAGCTGAATGTAAGTTAATAAGTAAGCAAGAATTTGAAAATATAGAGTATGGTGAAAAAATTAATTTTAAAATAATATCAAAAGTAAAGTATGCTTTTTTTGACTAATCAATGTTAAATGATTAAAAGGTGTCCCCGGGGGACATCTTTTTTTATCTTAATTTGAATTAAGAAAGAGGAAAAAATATGAATATCAAAGAAATCAAAGAACAAATTAAAAATGATAAAAAAATTGATTTAAGAAAAACAATAGAAAATAATATATATAATTCCTTGAGTGAAGGAACTCAATTCAAATGTGTAGATACACTTTTAAAAGAAATAGGAAATAAACATTCAGAAGATGAATTAATACAAGTTTGTAAGGAACTAGGGTGTGATATATTTTTGTTTAAAACTATTAAATATGTTAGCTTTGGTGAGTTGAATATAGAAAACTTTATTGAATTAAAAAAAAGAGAAAGAATTAATAATATATCATCAGCATTTTGTTATTTATTTATAACAGGATTACTTTCTAGTGTTTTCCTTATTCCAGTTCCAGATGTGGTAAAAATTTTATTTGACAATGATGGAAGTTCATTTTATTGTTTAGCTCTAATGGCTATTCTTTTAATTGTATACATTATCTATAATTTTTTTCGTATTTATATATATGAAAAAAGAAAAGAAAAACTTATTAAAAGATTATAGAAAGGATAATGTAGATGAAGATTATAATATATTTTGTTGGTGGGCAAAGTTTAGAGTTTTCTGAATGTGATAAAGAAGGTGTAGAAAAAATTGATAAATGGTTAGCAAATGATGAAGAAAACATATTTAAAATAAATAGTGTTAATATTGGCAGGGAAACACTTATTAGAAAAGATTTAATTCTTTATATTCATATAAGTGATTCGTAATTCTAAGAAAGTACAAGCTATGTGGATATTATGTAGAAAGTACGAAGAAAAGGAGGGGAAAATATGAGCCATGCAAATGGAGAAGTTAGATTTGATGATGGGAGCATTAAGTATTTTGAATATAATGGCACTTCGGATATATGTATTCCTAAATTATATGATACCTATGATGAATTGATAGATAATTGGAGAAAATGGAAGCAAGAAAAAGTTAGTTGTAACCATTATGAAGAAGCTATTGAAATATATACAGATTATGGTGGTGGATTTTATTGGAGTGGTACTGCTTGTAAAAAGTGTATGATGATCATAAAAGGAAAATATCCTTTTGAAGAAGATGTTATCTATACAGATGGTATTCCAGGGTGGGCTGAAAAATCATATGAATGATAGTTTGTAATTCTAAAATATTATAAAGTAATAATAAAGTAGAAGTTAAATGTTATTTAGGAATGAAAAAAAGATAAGTACCAAGGGGGGAACTTATCTTTTTTAGAGTTGTTTTCTTATATATGCAAGTGAACATTGAATAATAACTTTTAGGCACAATGTCATTATTCATTTGATATTTTTATTATAAAAAAATGATTTTATGAAAAAAAGGTGCTAAATTTAATAAAATGGTGTAAGATTTTAAAAACTAAAAGATGTCCCCGGGGGACACTTTTTTACTGTAAGAAAGTATCTATGAGAAACATTAATTATGTTTTTGATAGATACTTTTTTGTATCTATATATGAAAAAAGGAGGGGATGGGAAAAACAATGTCAGTAGTTTCTTTATTTAAGTTTATATTGTTTTTTGCATTAGTAAAAATGTTTTATAGCCTATTAGATTATATTAAGAAAAATAGGGCTATAGAAAAATCGGTCTATAGAATTTATTCTACGGCTGATGAAAGATACGAAAAAAGAAAAGAGCAAAAAGAAAAAATCTATTTTGAAGAAGGGAATGTAGAAAATACATCCTTTTTTTATAGGTTGGATTTGCTAATTGAAAGGAGTGAAATTAGAAAAAAGATTCCGTTTTTATCAACAGAAATATACTTATTATTTCTAGGAATAATATCAGTAATTGCTTTTGTTATAGGAAATTTAATTTTTGGATTAATAGGAGCAGTTTTAGGTATTACATTATCAATCTTAATAATTCATAGTTCTTTATATATACTGGCTAGATTAAATTATGAACGAGTTGATAATGAGATAACTAAGTTTGTAAATTTAGTTGAAAGTTATTCAGTAAGTAGTAATGATATTTTATCTGTTATGGGAAATGTGTATCCTTATTTAAATGATCCTTTAAGAACATATATAGAAACTTTCTATAATGAGGTAAGTACAACTGGTGATTATGACAGAGCATTTATGAACTTAAAGAATAAAGCAGAAAGTGAAAGGTTAAAAAGAGTTATAGAAAATATAGAATTAGCTTCTCAAAATGAAGCTAACTATAATGAAATAATTGATGATGAGAGAAACTCTTTAAAGGCTTATTCAAATGCAAAGGAAAAGAGAAAGGAGTTAATAGCTGCTGGAAGAAGTGATATTATTGCATGTCTTATAATGGGCTTTGCAACAATATACATGCTTAGTAGTTTTACAACTGGATTAGGTAATGCTTTATTAAATGACATTATAGGAAATTTAATTCTAGTATATTGGATTATTACATTAGGGTATATAGTTTGGAAGTTTATATCCTTTGATAAAGGAGATAGAGTATGATGTATGATAGTGTTCAGATAATTAAGTTAATCTTATTAGGTATAGCTTGTATTTCATTATTTCTATTTGTATTAAATAGCAAAAATATAAACTTAGTGTCATTAACAAATAAAACTATAGATAAAGGATTAAAAAGAAATTCTAAAGGATATTTTAGCTATGAAAGGTTAGATAGATATTTAAGAAAAATGGGGAAGGAAGAAACCCCTACAAAGTTTATTTTACTTAAGATAGGGTTCTCGTTATTATTTATTATTTTAAGTTTAAGAGAGCAGAGTATGGGAATTACTATTGTATTGGCTTGTATAGGATTCATATTACCAGATTACTTAGTTAAAAGAAGTAATAGAAGGGATAATGAAGATATGATGCCTGATATAAAAGTTATATATGACACATTAAGGATTCAAACTAAAGCTGGAGTTTTTATAAATGAAGCTTTAGGGCAATGTTATTTAAAAGTAAGAAATGAAAGATTAAAAGAAGCTCTTTTAATACTTAATGGTAAATTAATTAGAGATAAAGATATAGAACTAGCAATACAGGATTTCAATGATAAATTTGATAATCCTCATATAGATTCTTTGTGTGCAATAATCAAGTCGGGACTTGAAAGTGGTAAAACATTAAAGATACTTGAAGATGTTACAGAACAATTAGAAGATATATCAGAAGCTGGTTTTAGAAAAGAAGAAAATGAAATAGAAAGACAAGTAACGTATCTTCAACTTATGGTTTATGTTGGAGTAATTGCAACTTCATTTTTTATTTTCTATTTAGAATTAATAAATAGCGTTTCAAAATTTTAGTTTGGAAAAGGTGTCCCCCGGGGACATCTTTTTAATTTATAAAAATTAAAGATATAAGATTAGGAGGAATTAAAATGACAAGAGCATTAAAAAACGTGAATTATTTAGGAGCAGTAATGGCAGGAAGAGCAAAAGGAAAAGTGAGAAATTTATTAGGTTTCAAGAAAGATGGAGCAAAAGGAATATTAGAGGAAAATGGAATGTTAATAGTAGGAGTAGTATTACTATTTATCTTTAGGGATGCAGCTACTGTATTGATCCAAACACTAACTACATTTGCTGGAGAAAAAGTAAAAGCTTTATTCCAAGGAATATAGTTTTAAAGGTGTCCCCCGGGGACACTTTTAAAATAAATTCTTGAGAAAGGAGTGTTCTATGAAACTAAAAAAGAAAGAAGGAAAAGTAGATAAATACGCTATATTAGTAATAAGTCTTGTATCTATATTTATTATAGTTATTGTTTCTATATATGCTTTTTCTGATATGGAGAAGAAAAGTAAGATAGATAGAGTAGGACGAGATTATATGATGTTGATGGAATCTAAGGGGTATCTATCAAGTACAGATGAGCAAGAAATGATAAAAGACTTAAAAAAAATTGGTGTGACTAATATTTCAACTGTTGGAACAACTAAAAGTAAAGTTGGTTATGGTAAAGATATAAAATTAAAGGTTTCGGGAAAGGTAGCTACAAACACCTTTAATATAAAAGGAATATTTGAAGTAGATAAAAAAGACAGTATGGTTGATGTTTATATAGATGAATCATCAATATCTAAAGATTAGAAGGTGCAATTAATGAAGTTAAAGAAAAAAGATGGTATATCCTTGAATTTTATATTAATACCAGCTATATCTATTGCTATAATCTTCTGTCTTTTTATGATTAAGTCTAAGCAAATTGAAATAGTTAATGATTTTATAGATGATGGATTAGTAATGTCTAATTTAGCAGCAGCAACAGTTGATTTAAATGAGTATGGACAAAGCAATACAATAGTAAATAATGATTTTAATAAATCATTTGATCAATATAAGAAAGCTTTAAAGAATAATTTAAGGCTTGACAATAACTTTGTACCTCAAACATCAAACCTAATAGACGGAGGTATAACAATCGAGATATTTACTATTTACAATGTAAATGGAAATGACATTCATATGACCAAAAGGCAACGTAATGGGAATATAATAAAGCAGGTATATCCAAATGCCGTAGGAACAATGAAAACTCCAGATGGTGTAAAAATAGAAACGACAACTGTTTACAGTAAAATAGGCATGAATGTAAAAGGATTTATGAATGGTACAACCTATGTGTATAAAGATAAAACAGTAGATATAACTGATAAGGAATAGAATAAAGGTTGAAAATTAAACAACAGATTATTAAAAGGTGTCCCCCGGGGACATCTTTTTGATTTATAAAAATTAAAGATATAAGATTAGGAGGAATTAAAATGACAAGAGCATTAAAAAACATGAATTATTTAGGAGCAGTAATGGCAGGAAAGGCAAAAGTAAAAGCGAGAAATTTATTAGCATTCAAGAAAGATGGAGCAAAAGGAATATTAGAGGAAAATGGAATGTTAATAGTAGGAGTAGTATTACTATTTATCTTTAGGGATGCAGCTACTGTTTTGATTCAAACATTAACTACATTTGCTGGAACAAAAATTCAAGAGTTATTTAAGGGAATATAGTTTCGGTGTAAAAGTGTCCCCCGGGGACACTTTTTATTATAAGCAAAATAAAAAATATTAGGAGGAAATAATATGAAGAATATTAAACCGAAAAGTTTAATTATTAGTGCTTGTGTAGCCATAGTAGTATTTATAGCATTATTGTTTGTAGAAAAGAGTTTATTGAAACCAAATGGAACTGTAGAAGGATTTGTAGCAGTTTCTGATATAGATAAAGGAACGGTAATTACTGAAGAAAATATATCAAAGTTATTTACTGAAAAAAATAATATAGATGGAGCATTAGAAGTAACTGGAGCAGTAAAAACAAAAGATGAATTAATAAATAAGGTTGCAAAAGAAAATATAAATAAAGGTGAAGTAGTTTCTAATAATAGCTTTATATCAAAGGATGATAAATTTAAGGATATAGATGACTTAGTAGAAGTATCTTTTAATGTTTCTGATATATCACAAGTGGTAGGAGGTATATTAAGAAGTGGAGATATTATAGATATATCAATCATAGATAATAACACAAATGAAAGTATGATTGTGCTAGAAGATATTTATGTTGATAAAGCAATAAGTTCAGATGGATTGCAAATAGATAGAAGTTCAGATTTATCAGCACTAACAATAAATATATTAGTTTCAAAAGATGATTCAGAAAAGCTGAATAGTTACTTGAATAAAGGAACGTTAAGAATTAGTAAGAATATTTAATTATATATTAAATTAAATATATAATATTCCAAAAATGTAATAAAATATAAGAAATTCATTGAAAAAATGGTCAAAATATGGTATAATTATGTAAATGATTAGGAGAAATAAACATAACCTGGAGGGAAATACCATGAAGAAAATCAAGGATTTAATATATAAAATAAAAGAAAGTACAAGACTACAATTAATTGTTGGTGCAATATCAGTTGGATTAATTGCAACTGGAGTTGTTGGAGTTATAGCATATAAGAATTCAAATAATTCATTAGCAAGTAGTGGAGAAGTAGAAGAAGTTAACGAAAGCGAAGCTGATATAATATTAACTGAAAATGAAAGTGGTGAACTAGTAGCTACAGATAAAGAAGGTAATGTTGTTGCAAGTGGAGAAGAAGTGGAAAAGTTAGTTGAAGAAAAGAAATCAAAGGGTGAAACAGTAGTTGCTAAAACAGAAGATGGAACAACAGTTAAAGTTGATAAAGTAGATGGCGATAAAGTTACATCTTCCGGTGGACAAACAGTAAAGCCAAGTCCAAAGCCACCAGTAATAGCAGATAAACCAACAGATAAGCCAAGTAATGGTGGAAATTCAGATAATGGTTCTAGTAATAAGCCAACAGATAAACCAAGCAATGGTGGAGATTCAAATAATAATAATAACAACAATAATAATAATAATAAGCCGTCTGAACCAAGTAAGCCAAGTAAACCGGAAAAACCAACAGAGCCTTCAAAGCCAGTTGAACCGGAAAAACCAAGTTATCCAGCAAAAGGATTCGATAAATCAACTACAGATAAATTTAATGCTAGAATGTTAGACCAAGGGTTTGCTTATGGTGATGATTATTCAGGTATGCCAGCTTATACAGCTATAAAAAATTATGCTTTAAATAGAACCCCTATTCCTACTAATAAATTAGTTAGTGAGAGCTGGGAGTGTAGGGCGACAGGAAAAGTATTAACTTTTACTGATACGTTTAAATATTCAGATGATCCGGCGGTTTGGTCAAGATCATTAGCTGATGGAAGATTATCTGGATGTGGCTATAATTATCAAACTATTTTTGCAAACTATGCAGTGTGTAATAGTAATGGAGATGGTACATTTACAGTAACAGTATATGCCCTTGATATGACTGATTTATAAGGGAGTGATTTAATTGAAAAAGAATAGATTTATGGCTAAGAGTTTACTCTTAGTCTTTTTTTTATTGTTAATAATAAATAATAACTTTTCTATTGAAGTTAAAGCTTATGATTATGGTGAAGTTAGTAGTGCTTTATGTAATGGTGGGGATTCGAGAATGTATTCAACAGATGGAGGGCGTTACTTTCAATATGCTTGGAATTCTACAACAGAATTTGGATTAAAGTCTAAAATTAGAGAACATAAAATAAGTCAGCAACCACAAGGAACTAATTATTGGGCGTATGAGAGAGGAATATCTTTTCCGGAGCCATTGGAGATTGGAACTGCCTTTGAACTTAATGTGGCAGCGTATGGTTATGCGTATGGTTCAAAAATGTCTGCATATAATGACTTAACTCAAGCTCAGATGAATGCAAAAGTTAAGGTTATAGCAGAGATAACATTAGATAATGGAAGAGTAGTTCGTGGAGATCCAGGAACAATGGGAGGGTATAATGATGGTAAAAAGCCTATATATAAGGAAACCTATAATTATACCTATAATACAGATAATATGCCTAAATGGACTAATGGTAGAAAACTTAAATCTGTATATTTAAAGGTAGTTGACGCTCCACAAATACCAAGTAGTGGTAATGATAGATATAGATATTTGTATTTAATTGATAGTATGAGTATTACAGTAAGGAGCATGACAACTCCTTCTAATGGAAGAATATATAGGGCTACTTCTGATAATGAAGATATTTATATAGATGATATGGCTAACGGTAATGTGAACTCTATGTGGGTTAGACCACAAGATAGTATTCAAGATTCAGGAAAACAGAAGCCTATTAACCTTTGGATGTATACATTTCAAAAACCAGCAAGTTCTAGTGTAAATAGAATTAATAAAAACTACATGAGATTTGTAACAACATATAATCCTAAAGGAGATAAGGTTATAGATGAAAGGTATGTTATAAATGAGAATAAAGGATATAGTCATTACAATGATAATGATAGTACAAGCCTTATAAATGATGGAGGACATGATTTTTATAGAACGTCAGATACAGGGCAATGGGAATATTGTTCTAAGTTTAGAGTGGGATTTGATTGGGACAATGTAGATTATGATATTTATATAGCTGGTGATTCAGCAAATGGAAAAGGATCAAGTTATGAAAAGAAAGGAACTGTAAAAACAGATGGAAGGGCACCTAAATGGGATAATATTGAGGTTAATGATAGTAATTATAGAAAACCAATAGTAACTGTAAAAGGTGTTAGAGATGTTAGAGGCGATGGAACTAAGGAAAGAGCAGGTGCAGGATTAGATAAACAATATTTAAGAGTTAAAGCAGAAAATAAAAATAATTATGTAGATATACCCGAAAAGGAAAGAACTAAGGTAAAGACCGAAAATGGAATAGAATACTATGATTTAACTTTTGAAATAGATTATGATAGTAAAGAAATTAGAAGTATTATTCCTAGTGGGTATGAGAAAATAATAGCACAATTTAATTCTTATGATAGGGTTGGAAATTATGCACAAGAAGATAATATTGAAGTTAATGATTTTGATGTTTCAGCAACAATAGAAAGAGTTTTATCCCCTCATGAGCCGATTTTCATGGGCGGTGAAAAGGGAGTTTTAAAGATAAAGTTACAAGGTGGAGTTGAGAGGGTAAAGATAACTTTCCCACAAGCATTATCAAAGTTAGATAGTAACTTAAATACAGAAATGGTTTTAACCCCTAAAGATGAAGAAAATATTGACTATGAATTCTTTATTCCTTTAGAAGCAGTTAGTGGAAACTATAGTGTTACAGTAGAAGCTTTTAAAGGTGAAGAAAAGAAAGTTTCACAACCAGCATTACAGGTTAAAGGGAAGATTACAGATAAACTAAGAACAAGGATTAGATTACCAGAGTAAGGAGAAAGCTATGAGTTTAATTCTATCTATAATAAGTATGTTTATAGTATTTCTTATTATAAATCTACTTGGAAAAGTAGATAAAGAAGTATGTTTTAAAATGTTAAATAAGGAAAAAGGAGTATTAGCATTGCTAATACTCTTTTTTAATGTCTTTTTATATGTCAGATATAAAGGAACAAGTTATTATTGGTTTTATTATTATTTATTAATTTACCTTACTGTATCAGCTTATATTGATTACAAAATACAGAAGGTATATTGTTTTTTAAATTATATAACAATGGCAATATCACTAGGTTTATGGGGATATCAAGTGTTAAATGGAGTAGATACAATACCAGGAGTGACAGCTTATATTTTCTTTGTAATTATAAGCTTTATATTTAAGCTTACTGGTGCATATGCTGGTGGAGATAATGAAGTATTCATTGCTATTGGATATTTTATAGTAGCATTAAATACAATTAATCCTTTAATAAAATTACTATTAATAATGTTAATGTCAAGTATTTTGTTACCAATACTGAACTTTAAATATTTTTCTATAAAGAATATGAGGTTTAAAGAAGGAAATAAAATAGCATTTGTTCCAGCAATTATGCTTTCGACAATGATAAATATTAGTTTATAAAGAAAGGAGAAATACTATGGATGAGGTTAGAATAATTTCTATAGCAATATTAATAGTTATAGGAATATTAGCAATAATTTTGTATTCTAAATTTAAAGAGAGTAAGAATTATAATAAATTAAAGAAGATTAATTCACTAGATATAATAGAAGATGAGGAAAATCAATCACTACAATTTGAAAAAGAAGAAGAAAGAAAAATAATTGGCTATTATGCTAATTTAGCATATAGGGGATTAGACGAACTTTACATGAATAATAGTTGGGAAAATAAAAGAGTTTTATATTCTATTATAAGTAGTATTAGCGAGTTAAGAGATGATATAGAATTTAATAGATTAAATGAAAATGATATGGAAATGATTAACTCACTAATATGTATTTATAGAGCTAATAGAAATAAAAAAAGAAATTTAGAAAATATAATTTTTGAGTGGCAGGAAAAGTATATAGAATAGAAATAAAAAAAGTGTCCCCGGGGGACACAAATTGGAGATAAAAAATAACCTCCAAAACCAAAGCTTAAACCAATAATAACATCAATAATATTTAAAATCAAGGAGGTAAAATAATGAGTGTAGGTGAAAGAATTAAATATTACAGAGTTGAGGCAGGTTTAAGTCAGGCGGATTTGGATAGGAAAGCCATAGTAGGCTTAGATTTTTTATCTAAGTTAGAGAATAATAAAATACCTAATATTAGAATGTCAAAACTTTTAAGATTATCAAAAGCATTAAATATATCGCTAGAAAAAATAGCTGGTTAGGAGTGTAAGTCGTTATGATAGTTGGAGAAAATTTAAAAAAGTATAGAAAAAAGAATGGTTACTCACTTAAAGAACTATCTAAAGTAAGCGGTATAAGTTATAAGACTTTATGGAAGATAGAGCATGGTGATGTAGATGATATAACTCTACCAACTGCAAGAAAAATAAAAGAAGCATTGAATATAACATTAGATCAACTATACGAGGAAAAATAATATGAGTAAAATTCATTCTGTAAGTTTTAGAAAATCTGAAAATGAAATACATGATTATGCAACTAAAAACTATAATTTTTCAGAATATGTTAAAGGATTGATTAAAAAAGATTATGATAAATCAATGAATATATTTACAGAAGATGAAAGAGAAGAAATAAGAAGAATAGCTAAAGAAGTAATTGAAGAAAAATAGGGTGTCCCAGTGGGACATTTTTATGTTATATATAAACAATATTAATGCAGTAATTGTAGTTTCAAAGATAAGTAATAGTAAAAGATTATATTTAAGTGTTGAATAAAGGTGTCCCCGGGGGACACTTTTGTTGATGGAGGTTTTGTATGGAAATTAGTCCTGTATTAATTAATATAGTATCAGTAGTAGTGGTAATAATACCAATTACAATAGGAATTGTATTAGGTATAGTAGCTGATAAGATATTTTATAGAGATAAAAAGGTTAAAAGAAACTTTGAAAAACAATAAGTTATCAGAATTAGATATGGATAAAGTAAATACAGTAATTTCAATTTTGAAAATAGATAATAATTCTAAAAGAGGCAATGAAAATATAATTTTTGGATGGAATAATAATTATATTTGAATAGTGATTAAAAGTGTCCCCAGGGGACACTTTTTTATATAAATACTTTTAAGAAAAGAACTTCTGACAGGCACTAGCCGAGAAGTTCTTTTTTATTTGAAAGGGGGTGAAGGTATGGCAAAAGTAGATAAGGAAAGACAAGAGTTAGCCAAAACAATTCTTGAAGCCAATGGAGTTACATACGAAGATTGGTTAAATGAGCAACATTTAAAAGTTATAACAAGCAATATGAAAGTTTTAAAAGAAGGTTTAGAAGCAAGAAAAAATATGTAATTATTTATAAGATTTAAGGAGGAATTAAAATGGATTCATTTATTAATGTAGGAATGACTATATTAAAAGCATTACAAGGTTTAGGAATAGTAGGAGCAACATTTTGTTTTACTAGGGTAGCATTTAAGTGTTTTTGGTGCAAAGAAAGCTTTAAGGATTCAAAGAATGATGCACTTGCTGGATGTGTAGGATTAATAGTTTTACTAGGTGCTGATAAGATAGCAGCATGGTTACAATCAACAATTAATTTTTAGATAACATATAAGGAAAGAGATGAAATGTTCATTTCTTTCCTTTAGTTATGAGGTGAATATATGATAAAAGACTTCATTGTTAAAAGGTTTAATAATGCTAATAAAGAGTTGAGATTAACTCAGTATTTTGCAAGTACAAAATTTATGGTCTTACTATTCATATTAATGTTTATATTTGCAACATTAATAACTAATATTGGTGTAAACATTATTGATATTATGATAATGGGGTTATTTCAAGGAGTAAGTCCTAATATATCAATTCTAATACTATTAAAACCTAATATTAAATACTATTACATTTATATAGTTGTTTATTTAATATTTTTATTTGCTTATATAAGATTAGTTTTTAATATAAGAGCAAGTTATAAAGATATTAAAGATGGACAAAAGGGAACTAGTAGGTTTGCGACAATAGATGAAATTAAGAAACAATATATTAAGATACCTGAAAAAGATATAGAATTTGATGGATATGGAGGTATTCCTATAGCCAGGGATGGAAAATTTATATTTATTGATGATAGTAATACTAATAGTTTATTACTTGGTATTACAAGAAGTGGTAAGGGTGAAATATTTGTGTTACCTATGATAGATATATATTCAAGATCCAGGTTAAAACCTTCAATTATTATTTCCGATACTAAAGGAGAATTAACAAGATTATCTTACAAAATGTTGGTAGAGCGTGGGTATGATGTTAAAGTAATTAATCTTTTAGATTTAAATAATACTAATTGCTATAATCCATTACAACTTATAATCGATGCTTATAAAAATGATGAATTGGGTGAAGCACAATTATTATGTAAGTCATTTACTTTTAGTTTATATTATAATCCAAAGTCAAAAGAGCCAATGTGGGAAAATTCAGCTATGAGTTTAGTAAATGGTCTTATATTAGCTTTATGTGAAAAATGTCTTACTAAAAATAAAGATTTAGTAGGATTATCAGAAGAAGAATTAATTAAGATTAAGGCTGAAGAACAAAAGGTAACTTTATATACAGTTGCTACTTTATTAAGTGATTTAGGAAGTGAGAATACTCCAGCAGGAAATGCACTAGACTTATATTTTAGTGCTTTACCAAAAGAATCAATTGCTAAAAAGCAATATGCAACAAGTAAGTTTAGTGAAGGAAAAACAAGGGCAAGTATATTTACAGTTGCTATGGATAAGCTTCAAGTGTTTACTTTAGAGAAGGTTGCTAAGTTTACATCACAAAATGATATTAGCTTATATGATGTTGGTTTTGGAGAAAAACCAGTAGCAGTTTTATTAATTGCACCAGATTATGATAAATCCTTACATTCATTAAACACAATATTTGTAAGTCAACTTTATTATGTTCTATCTAAAGAAGCTTCATTTACTGTAAGTGGCAAGTGTGATAGGAAAGTAAAAATATTAATGGATGAGTTTGGTAATAGTCCAGCTATAGATAATATTGCTACTATAACAACAGAGTGTTTAGGAAGGGATATAGAGTTCTTTTTTATTATACAAGCTTATAGTCAAATTGAAGAAATATATGGTAAGGGTGTGGCTAAGACTTTAGAGGGTAATTGTGGAAACCATATATATTTAATGAGTTCAGATGATGAAACTGCGGAGAAGTTCTCAAAAATGATAGGAGAAACTACAATTACAGTTAATTCTCGTAGTGGTAGTTTATTTACATTAGAAAAGAATCAAACTGAAAGTTTGGATAGAAGAAGATTACTAGATTCATCAGAATTAAGAAGGTTAAAACCAGGAGAAGTTGTCATAGTAAGAACTATGAAAAGAACTGATTTAAATAGAAACAAAATAGAACAGTATCCTATTTTTGTGCATGGTGAAAACTCAATGAAATATAGGTATGAATATCTAAAGGATTTATTTGAAGAAAACATAACTATATTAGACTTAAATATAAATAATAAACACACTGAAATTAATCTTGAAGATTTATCTATAAATCTTGATGATGAGATAGCAGAAATAATGCACAAGAATTATTTAAAGCAAATAGAAGAGCAAATAAAATACAATGCTATAGCACAAGAATTTCAAAAAGAATATATGAAAAAGAAAGAACTTGAAAGTCAACATAGAGATAATAATGAGGACGAAGTTACTTTAATCAGTGAAGGATTAAAAAGAAAATTAAGAAAAAGTGTAATACTTAGAGGTGCTATAGGTGGTGAAGGAATTGAAGAATTATCATTAATAAATAGCAAAGAAGAATTAGATAGATGGTTTAATAAATATGCTGATGAGAGAGAGCATTTAATAATTGAATATAAGAAGATACTAAGGAAGGAGGGCTATGATGAGTGATCAACAAGTAATTGATATATTGCAAAGTTTTGATGGATTCTTAATAGAAGATAGTCTTTTACTTTCCGGTGTTAGATGGTTTGGGTGGTGGATAATAAAGGGACTAACAAGCTTAGTTAATACGCTGGAAGGAGCAATAAGAAAAGTAATAAGCCTTACAGATTTTTTTGATAGTCCCGAAATTACTAAACTAATAAGTGATTTTAAACCAGCTATTTTCATTTTTTTAGCATTATCACTTGCCTGTGTGGGTTTATTTATTTTTTTTAGTAAGAAATTTGATAAGAAAGCAGTACCAACTAATATATTTCTTGCAACAATGGCAATATTATTATTGCCAGTTGGAATGAGTAAATTAAATCAACTTACACAAGCAGGAATTAATGTTGTTTATGGTGAGTTTAAGTCAATGGCTAATGAAACAATAAAAAACAATATCATAGATGTGTATAAATTTGATGAGAATAACTTTACATCAAAAGATGTAAGCCCTAAAAATTATATTTCTAAAGAAATGATAACTTCAATAGATATTAATGAATCTATTGATAAAAGTCAAACTAAAAATGAAAAGGTATTTGAAAATAAAGTAGTTCCTAAAAAGGGTGGAGGATATGAATTAAAACGAATTGATGGAATGTTTAAAATAGATAATTATTACTATAGGTGGAAGTGTAACTTTTGGATAATTATAATATCACTATTAGCCACTGCTGGAACTTTAGGGTTAAGTATTTTAAAAATAGGAAGATTAATATTTGAGTTAGCATTTAATAAGGTCTTCGGAATATTCATGGCTTACTTAGATGTTGCAAGTGGACAAAGGCTAAAGAAAATAGTACAAAGAATATTAACTCTATTTGCGGTAATGTTTTGTATGGCTTTAATGCTGAAGATATATTTAATATTTACAACATGGATATCTAGTAAGAATTTAGGTGTCCTTGAAGTTATAATGATGATAGTTGTTTCTTTTGCGGTTATTGATGGTCCTAATATAGTTGAAGAAATACTTGGGGTAGATGCTGGATTAAGTAGTGCATGGAAGATGATTGCAGGTCTATATGCAGGAAGTAAAATGGGAAGTGAATTAGCTAAAGGTGCTGGTAAAGCAGCTAGTGGATTAGCTAAGTTTATGTCAGGAGCAGGAGAAAAAGTTGCTATGGGTATGGCTGGTGGAGTTGGATTTGCCACAGGCTCAAGAGAAGGTTTGAAAAATGGTAAGTTAGAAAATCAAATGGATAAAAAGAAAGCTGATGATAAAGCAAAGGGAGCAGAAGGAACATTAGAAAGTCAGATGAAAGATAATGGAATAGATATGGATAAAAATACTCCTAATGATAAAAGTAAAGCTGGAATCAATGAAAAAGATTCACCAATTGAAAATAAAAATGGAGAGTTATCAAAGGATACTTCTAATGGAAATGAACTTGGTAATTTAAACAAAAATCAAGAAGAAAAATCAATTGATCCTAAGAATGATAATATTAAAAATAAACCAGGAGAAAAGAATGATAATATTGCTAGTAAAAAGAGCTATGATGATTCTTTAAATAGAAGGGATTTAGCTTCAAAAGTAGATGATAAAATGAATGATAGGAAAGAAAGTTTAAATGATATAAATAGTCCTGGTGTAAGTGATGAAAAAACATCTAAAAATGAACTATCTACAGGTGATATTAATGGTGGCACTAAAGAAAATATTCAAGATTTATCTAATGCTAATACAAATGGTAAAGATAATAGTTTAGGAGCGGAAACATTAAGTAAGCAATCAAGTAGTAATGTTTCAAGGGAAGGAACAAGTAGTGTAAGTACAGAAGAAGGAAGCTTAAGTAATAAGAGTATAGAAGCAGAAACATTAAGTACACAATCAAGTGGTAGTAGTTTAAGGGAAACAACAAGTAATGTACCTGCAGAAGAAGGAAGCTTAAGTAATAAGAGTATAGAAGCAGAAACATTAAGTACACAATCAAGTGGTAGTAGTTTAAGGGAAACAACAAGTAATGTATCTGCAGAAGAAGGAAGCTTAAGTAATAAGAGCATAAATACAGAAAGTTTAAATACACAATCAAATGGTGCTAGTTCAAGAGAAGGAACAAGCACTGTAACTACAGAAGAAGGAAGTTTAAGCGATAAGAGTGTAGAAGTAGAAACATTAAATAAACAATCTAATTCTAGTGTAGTAAATAATATTATTGAAACAAGAACAATAAGTGAATTTGCCAAAGAAGAATTTAAGAAAACTAAAGTTGGAAAAGCTACTACAAAAGTAAAACGAGTTTATCAAATAGGAAAAAATTCAGGAATTAAACATTCTGAAAAGAAAAGGAGGGGCAAATAATGAAGTTTATAATGCCAAAAGAACTATCGGCTAAAATATCTATGAGAAGGGGATTTATGTTTGTAGATTTACTTGTTCTTGTAGGTGCATTTGTAGTAACAAGTTTTTTAGATAGTTTGGTTTACTTTCCGTTAAGAATTCCATATTATATTTTTTCAATGGCTTCAGTTTTTTATTTGATATTAAATTCGAGAGATAATTTAGGAAAAAAGAATTATCATTCAATATACTATTTTATAAAAAGAGATAGGGAAACCTATCATAAAATAAGTAATGAGTATTAAAGGTGTCCCCGGGGGACATCTTTTTTATTTATCTAATAAAGGTGGTGAAATATAAAGTGGCTAGATTTGTTAATGTAAAGAAGCTTGAAGAAGTAAAGAGAGAAAAGGTAACTTATGAGAATGATATTGAAAATATGGTAAATGAAAAAGATAAAAATAGTAGTCATTTTAATATTGGAAAAATTAAAAAGGTAAAATCAAATGATGGTAATAAGGCGAAAAAATCCAGGAAGGAAATAAGGGAAGAGCGAAAAAGAGAAAAAGAGATTAAGAAGGATCTAAAGAAGGAAACTAAAAAAATAAAAAAGAATATACCAGATTTATCACCATTAGAAGATATAAATGATAACAATGCTATAAGAACCAAGGATGGTATTATAGACATTTATCAAATACCAAGTTTTGATATTTCATCAATGAATATATATGAGGCTAAAGGTGGAATATTAGCTTTTACAAAACTATTAAAGATGTATAAAAGTAATTTAAAAATTATTGCTATGAATTTTCCTACTAATACACAAGTTCAAAAAGATTTTATAAGAAGAATGATTAATTCTTGTAATGATGAAGTAAGAGAAGAATGGTTGAAAAAAGAATATAGAAGGCTTGAAGCTATAGAAGTGTTAAGAAGTGATAGAGAATATTACTGTATGATATTTGCAAATGATGAAAAAGATTTTGAAAGTAAAAATGAAATGTTGTTAAGGTGCAGTAAGAACTTAGGGCTTATGAGAATAGATAGGGAAAAGAAACTGAAGATTATATATAAATTAAACAATATGAACTCAAAAATAAATTGATACTATAAGGAGGAATATTTATGGCACAAGTAGAGCAGAAATATAATTACAATTCATACTTTTTGTCAAGAGTACAACCACAAGGTGGTATTAATTTTGAGGATAACATAATAAAAAAAGGTGATGGATATGAGGTTGTAATTCATCTTTATGATTATCCAAATGAAGTAGAAGAATTTTGGCTAAATAATATTATGAATATAAGAAATACAATAAGTACAATTGATATTGGTCTTGAAGAAAAGGGAGAAGCATTAAAGAAACTTGGAAAATCAATTAAAGAGCAAGAATCAAGATATTATGACAGTATGGAATACCAGGATAAAGTAATAGCTAGAGAAGAATTTAATGTTCTTATGTCACTTCAAGAAGAAGTATTAAAGTATGGTGAAGTTATAAAGTTAATTCATATAAGAATATATGTAGCAGAAAGAACTAGAGAAGCAGTTGAAAATAAAGTAGGGGAAATTTTAGATGAACTAGAACACTTAAATTATAGGGGAGTAGTTCTTCTTGATGAACAAGAATATGAATGGCAATCATTATTTACGAATTTTGATAAACAAAAAAAGTTTGAAAATGCAAGAGAAGGAAAGGGATTACCTTCACTAAGTTTAGGTGCAGGTTTTCCTTTTAACTATACCAATATAAGTGATCCTTTTGGACAGTTCCTAGGTACAACATTTACCGGAGGAAGTGTCCTTTTTGATTTGTTTCATAAAGATAAAAAGAGAAAATCATATAATGCTTTATTAGCTGGTATGACTGGTGCTGGAAAATCAACAGCTTTAAAAAAGATAATATTAAACAATTATTTAATTGGAAATAAAATAAGAATTATAGATAAGACTGGAGAGTTCAGAACACTTGTTAAAAGGTTTGGAGGTAAAGTTGTTTCACTAGATGGTTCAAGTGGAATAATAAATCCATTACACATTTATCCAACTGTAATCGATGAAAAAACTAATGAAATTTTAGAGGAACAATGTTATACAGTTCATATGAGTAAATTATCAATGCTATATAAGTCACTATCAGGAAATGCAACTAGTGATATTGGAGAATTTGATAGAGTAGTAAGAAAATTTTATATTGCATATGGAATTGATATATCCAAATGTACTCAATATAAAAAAGAAGATTATCCTATCATGGAGGAACTATTAGAATTTACTAAAAAAGAATTGTATTCAGATGTTGAAAAGGAAATTGTAAGGGATAACTTAACCCCAAGTAGAGTAAATAGATTAGAAAATATAATTTTGATATTAGAGAAGCTAGTTTATACTTATGGAAAGTTATTTAATGGTCATTCAACTATTGATGATTTATCAGAAGAGCAAATAATTTCTTATGAAGTAGGGACATTATATCAGTATGAAAATCAAATATTTATGACACAAATATTTAGCGTATTAACATCTATTTGGGGACAAGCCACAGAGCAAGGCAAAAGAGAAAAAATGGAATATGAGGATAATGGAAAGCCGATAGAAGATGTAGTTAAATTTCTAATAATATTAGATGAAGCTCACAATTATATAAATGCAAATAATATTGATGGAATAAGATATGTACTTCAAATTATAAGAGAAGATAGAAAATACTTTGGTTCTATTTTATTAGCTAATCAATCAATTAAGGATTATGTTCCTCAAGATTCACAAAGTGAAGCAGTAGAAGAGTTAAAGAAGTTATTTGAATTAACTCAATACAAATTCATTATGCAACAAGATAACAACGCTATTGAAGCTATAAAGAAGATATTTAATGGATCATTAACAGAAAGTGAAATAAATATGATACCTACTTTTGAAGAAGGAGAATGTATTTTATCAATAGCTGGTATGAAAAATATTGCTATGCAAATTGAAATAACAGAAGAAGAACGAAGGTTATTTAAAGGAGGTAGATAATATGAATAAGAAGTTATTGACTATTATTTTGGTAATAATAATAGTCTTTTTTAGTATTATAATTTTTATTTCTTCTAAAGAAAATTCAGATGAATTAAGTTCTCTTGAAAATGAAAATACAAATAGTATAACAAATGAAAATAGTCATGGTGAAAGTGATGAAAAATATAATATTGATGACTTAGAAAATACTAAGGAAATAGCTTTAAAATTCGCAGAATTAATATATTCTGTAGATTCAAAAGAACCATTAAAATTTCCAGAGCAATCAGCTAAATATACAACAGAAGCTTTGAAGGAAAGAATAATTGCAGTAGCTAATACAGAAGAACTAGAAGTGTATAAAAGAGATGTTGAATCTGTGGAAGTTATAGAATCAAAATATGATGATATAGAAGATTCTATAATGTGGAATGTTGAAGCTTATGCTAATGTTTTTGATGAAAGTGGCAATCTAATAAATAAGGAAAAAGGAGATATTAATATACTATTTTCTAAAGAAAATGGGGTATATAGGGTTTCTGAATATTCAATAGAAAGGAAAGAGAAAAATTGAAATTAATTTGTATTATTGGTATTGCATTAAATGAATTTATTAGAGTTACAAGAGTATTAAATATTTAAAGATTAGATTGATAAAAGGTTGATCTAGTCTTTTTTTATTGAGTTGGTGATTTAATGAGTAAAGAAAAAGGGAAAAAGAGTATAGTAAAAAAGCATTTAAATAAAAAACTTAAGAAAAAGATTCTAGCTTTTTTAGGTATATCAAACGCTATGATTATTATAGTTGGACTATTCACATTTTCACTTGTAGCAATAATAATAGCAAATGAAATGAATAAAGAAAATGTTGAAATGGGAGATATAGGAGCATTAGGAGTACCAGCAGAGTATGTTGAATATTTTAATGAAGCAAGTAAAATATTTCATGTTCCTAATTGGGTGTTAGCAGCAGTTACAAAACAAGAAAGTGGATTTAATCCCAATACAGAATATGGTGGAGCATATGGAATTATGCAGATACAAAAATATGATAGTTCAACTGGAAAAGACTTATGGAACTATTTAATTAATTTAGGTTTGGGTAATGTATATAAAGAAATTGGATATAAATTTTCTAATAGTGAAGAAATGTGGAGTTTATATTTAAAAGAGCCTAGAGTACAAATAATCGCTGGTGCATATGAAGTTAGATATTATTTTAATTATGTGCTTTATAAGAAAGGGAAAACAAATAGATTAGATTATAATAGCACTGAAAATATGAATTTAATTGATTGGAAAGCAGATGAAAATAATGAGGAATTTAAGGAGATTTTAAGGAGAACTTTTGCTTGTTATAATGGTGGACCTTTCTATGGAATGAACATAAATTTAGATGATGCAAAGTATGATTACCCTAATAAAGTTTTTAAATATGCAATAGAATTTAGAAATTTTGGAATAGAAGAAAACTCAAATGAAATTATAGAAAAAGCAATAAAAGCAGGAGAAAAGTGGATGGGTAGACCGTATAAATGGGGTGGTGGTAGAACTCAATATGATGTAGATAATGGTATCTTTGATTGTAGTTCGTTTATTCATTATATGTATGATAGTGCTGGGTTAAAACTTGGTGCTAGAGAAAGTGTTGTTACAGATTCTTTAGTTAAAATGGGAAGAGCAGTTAATGCAAATGATATAAAGAGAGGGGATTTAGTTTTCTTTGATACCTATAAAAAGAATGGTCATGTTGGAGTTTATTTAGGAAGTGGAGAGTTTATTCATTGTGGTACAAGTAGTGGAGTTACAATATCAAATATGAATTCCTCATACTATAAAAAAGTCTTTAATGGTGTTGTTAGAAGAGTAGTGAATGAGAAATAAAAAGTGTCCCCGGGGGACATTTTTTTATTATTTCATAAATAAAGAAGGTGAGATAATTTGAAAGAAAAAATAAAAAAAGTATTAAAGAATATTAAGGATAAAATAGGTTTGGATTCTAAAAAATCTAATGGAGGTTATCAATATAAAGGTCGTAATTATAAATCAAGAAAGTATAATATTGCACTTGTAGTAATAGTGATAGGGTACTTATTTTTCTTTTCATCTAACTCATTATTTAATTCAGAAGGTGATGTTATGAGTACACCTTTTAATAAAGAAGTAGCATTACCAAATTATAAAATGATTATGAAAAATGCTACCTATAGTAATGAAAATGGAATACTAGAAGTTAATTTTAGTATAGAAAAAACAAGTGTGACTTTTAGTGGAGAGCTTTTATTAGAAGCTAAAGAAAGGAATAATCCTACAAAAAAATTAGATGTAAATATGATAAATCTAAATGGTAAGGACTATACAGTGATAGTTAAATTACCTAAAGAGTGGACTACAATTTTATTACTATTTACAGAAGATAATGAATCAAAAACAAGTGCAAAGTTTTATGTGGATAGAAGGGAAAGTGTAGAAGATAAATCGTTAAAAGAGAAAAGTAAAAAGGATTATTTACTTCAAACTGTAGATGAAGAAATTAAAGATGTTAATAAACAGATAGAAGAAAACCATAAGCAGATAGAAGAAAAAAATAAAGAAATTGATCAGTTAAAAAATGAAATAAATAGATTAGAAATTGATAAAAAATATCTAACTGAAAGTGAATTAATAGATATGAATACTAAAATTGATAGTCTTTATTCACAAAAATTAGATACTGAAAAATCAATACAAGAGTTAAATAAAAGTAATGAAGAATTAAAAGCAAAGATAGAAAAATTGAATTTAAAGAAAGAAGATTATAAGAAAATATTAGATTAAAAAAGATGGGTTTGGAGTGTGTCAAAAGGTGGGTTTTTAATGGGTTTTTCACTTAAAAAGTGGGGGCGTAATTTTGTTAGGCGTTGCCTAACCCCACAAAGGATTTGGGGGCAAAAATCCCTTATGCTCTTCAAAAAAATACGGTAGTATTTTTAACCAATAAAAAATAGTAAAAGGAGATTAAAGATGGAGATTAAAGTTAGAAATCTTTCCCCTAAAGTTGTAAAGACAATTGATGAAATGGCAAAGAAAAAAGGATATAGAAGTAGGGAAGAATATTTGAGGAATCATTTTGAAAATCTAACTGCTTTAAGTGAGTTTAAAGATTTTGAAAATAAGTATGATAAGTTACTAAAGATGTCTTGCTCTATTATAGAAAAGAATACAGAAGTTATGGAAAAGTTTTTAGAAGAAAATTTAATTGATATCTAAAAGAGAGGTTAAAAGGATGAGTGAAAAACAGAATAAACATTTTTATATTGATAAGTATTTATTAGATTATTTAAAAGAAGTTAAAGAAAATAATAATTTATCTAGTATGAATCAAGCAATAAATTTAGTTTTAAAAGAGCATAAAGAAAAGTCAGATACAACTACAGAATTAATGATAAAAATAATTGCAAATGAAGTTGCAAAAGAATTAAAAGGTGAATTAACTAAAATAATAAAAGGTATCAATTCAGCAGATAGAAATACTCAAATTGTAATGGAAATGCTTAATGGATTATTTATAAAAAGTAATGTTGGTTACATTAATACATCAGATATTGTTAAGGCAGAAGGTTTAGAACTAGCAGAAGAATCAGTAAGAAAAAGAATATCTAAAAGTAGAGTAAGGAAGTTAGATAATGAGTAGAGCAGTACCAGCAATAGTTATGGTTTGTGAATTTGAAAAGAATAACTTTAAAGATTACGGAGGATATATTGATTATATAGATAGAGAGGAAACACATAATGAATTAGATTTAAAATCAAGTAACTATGCTGAATACTTAGAGTATATGGATAGCAAAAATCGTAAAAAGGAAAAGGATAAAACTACAGTAAAATTATTTACAGAAGATAAGGATATATTGTCAGATGAAGATAAAGAAAAATTAAAAGATGCATATAGGATAGCACAAGAAAGAGGAAGTTATTTATGGAAAGATGTTTTCAGTTTTGACAATGAATGGCTTGAAGAAAATAAGTATTATAATAGTGAAACCAAACAATTAAATGAAGGGAAAATAAGAGAAGCAATACGAGAAGCAATGAGCCTTCGTATTGAGAAAGAGAATTTAAATGAGGCGGTTTGGACGGCTGATATTCATTATAATACTGATAATATTCATATCCACACTTCTTTGGTTGAATTAGAACCAAGCAAAAAAAAGGGAAAATTAAAACCACAAACATTAAGTAATATGAAAAGTGCTTTTGTAAATTCATTAGTAGATAGGAATAAAGAACATGACAAAATCAATGAATTAATGAGAGAGAAAATTGTTAATAGAAAAAAAGATATAAATACTTTTAGAGATAAAGAAATGAAGAAACAATTTATTAATATTATAAAACTTCTTCCAGAAGATTTAAGGCAATGGCAGTATGCTTATAATTCAATAGATGAAGCTAGACCATTAATTGATAATCTAAGTAAATACTATATAAATAATTATTGTAAAGAAGATTTTAATGAGTTAGATAAATTACTAGATGTAGAAGTTGAAGAGTATAAAAAATTATATGGAGAAGGTAGAGAAGGAAAAGAGAAAGGGAAATATAAGGATTATAAGACTAATGAATTAGATTATCTATATAAAAGAATGGGAAACGCTTTTTTAACTGAAATGAGAAGTTATGCTAAAGAGCAGAGAAAAGATTTAAAGTTAATTGAAGGGAGGGGAGAAGTAAATAAAGACTTTAAATCATTTAATAAAATAAATATAACAAGAAAACAAATTAATGATGTAAAAAGGGGGTTTTCAAATGAAGTACAACACATAAAAAATAGAAAAGCATATAAAGAGTTAGAAAGAGAAATTGAGGTGGAAAAGGAAAGTTTAGATTACTAAGTAATTATTATTATTGATAAACTAACAACTAGTTATTCTAATTTAATATACTTTATAAAAAGTGTCCCCCGGGGACATTTTTTGTTGTAAAAAATTATTGGAGGTAAAAACTATGGGATGGATTGATAATTTAAAAGAAAGAGCATTTAAAGTTTTCTTTAAGGAGGAAGCTAAAAAGATTGAATTATTAGAACAAAAGTATGAAGAGTTAAAATCTGATAAAGAGTTAAGTGGTGTATATAGTGATTTAACAAGCGATTATGATATTCTAGAAGAAAAGTTTTTAGAAACTTTAAATGAACTAAATGAATATAAGCAAATAAATAACATACTTACAGATAAATTAGATTGGTATAGGGAAAATGGAATTAGTCATAATGAAGAAAAAGAAATTGATGATACTAAGGAACACATAATGACAAAAGATTTAAATTTAGAAGATGGTTCTTTCATAGGGAAAGGAACATCTTTTTTAATTGAAGGCTTTGAAGATGGAAAATATAAAGTTAATTTTGAGTATAATTCTAACAATATATACAATAGTGAGCGTGGGAATCAATATTTTTTTGAAGCAAATGAATTAATGAGTTTTTCAAAGGAAGGAGAAAGGAGTATTCATGAAGTAAGGTATGAGAATAGTATTGACATTGAAGCAGAACGTATAACAATAAAAGATTTAAATTTAGAAGATGGTTCTTTCATAAAGAAAGGAACATCTTTTTTTGTTGAGGATTTTGAAAATGGAGTATGTAATGTTCATTTTTCCAATAATCCAAAGAATAAATATAATAATGACCTTGGAGATAATTATTTATTTAATCTTAAAGAGGTTAGTGATTTTTCAGTGGAAACTTTGGACTTTTATATAAAAGATATAACCAAAGATGATTTGGATAACATTTTAGATTTAGAACCTAAAGAGTTTGATAATCTAGTTGAAAAATTAATTTCTGAAAATGATAAAGAGTTTATGGAAAAGAGAAATCTAAACATATCTTCATATACTCAAGAATATTTAAATCAAGCTAAGGAGCATGACTTTGAAAAAGAAGATTTTAAGAGCTTCCATAGTTACTTAGATAGAGAGATTATGGGAATAATGGAACTTGAATATGATAGATATAATGAAGAAACATATATGGAAAGATATGAAGATACGGTTCTTGGAGAAAAAAAACATATTGATTCATATGAGAAAAGTAATGTAGTAGATAATGGTGTTCCATATTTAAAAAACAATAATAAAAATATAGGGATTGAATTAGATATATTTAAATCTAAAAATAATGAATTAGAAATGGAGTAGAGAAGTATTATGAATGATGAAAATTTATTAATGGTTTTAGAGATTAAAGATGACCATATAATTGGAATTAAAGTTAATGAAAAAGATAAGCTTAAAGTAAAGGCTAGTAAGGAATTTATAGATGAATTAAAGTCATCTTTTAATGAAAATGAAACGTATTTAATTCCTTTTGATGAAGGAACTATGACAGTAATATAATTTATATAAGTACCAGGATAATTAAAAGTCCTGGTACTTTATTTTTGGGAGGAAGAAAATGAGTAATCAAAAGAAATATAAAACAAAATCATTTGAAGAAAAGAAGCAGGAAGTAGATCACCTTATAGAATCGGCAGAAAAGAAAATAGAAGAACATTTTATAAGTGAAGAAAGTATAAAAGAATGTTTAAGATATATGAGTAATTTCTATAATTATTCACTTAACAATGCTATGTTAATAAATAATCAGTTTAAAGGAGCATTAGCAGTTGGAAGTTATGATTTTTGGAAAAAGCAAGGGTATTCAGTGAAAAAAGGTGAGAAAGGAATAAAGATATTAGTTCCAATAAAGTCTAAACCTAAATTTCGTAGGGATAAAGATGAGTTAGTAGAAGTTGAAAAAGCAACAGATAAGGAAAAGGAACTTATAAAAAATGGAGAACTTAAAGTTATCCAAGGAACTTATTTTAAATTAGGAAATGTATTTGATATAAGTCAAACTACGGCAAAAGCCAGTGACCTTCCAGATATATTCCCTAACAAATGGATTGAAGGAGATGTTGCTGGATATGAGTTTTTATATAAAGGTATAGAAAAAGTAGCTGAAAAAATAGGGGTAACTATAAAAGAGCCTTCATATGAATTAGGAGTAGTAAAAGGTGCAAGTTTACCATATACCAAAGAAGTTATTTATAATCCTAGGAATGGCGAATTACAGAATATAAAAACTCTTTTCCATGAGTTGGCTCATGCAAAACTTCATACAAAAGATACTAGAGAAAACTATACGAGGGAAGAAAAAGAGTTTCAGGCTGAAATGGTTGCATATACAATGGGGCAATACTTTGGACTTGATACAAGTGATTATTCTATAAATTATTTACATGGCTGGAGTAATGGAAAGGAATTAAAAGATAAACAAAATCTTTTAAAAGAAGTTAGAGAAACAACAATATCTTATATAAATATAATTGAAGAATCTGTTTTAAAAGAAGTTTCTAAAGAACTTGAAAAATATGAAGGTATTAATTTTTCAAGTGCAAAAGAAGCAATATCAATTTACAATTCAATAAAAGAAAATGAGAAAGAAGTTTTATCAAGCAGCAATGATAAGACTTCTTTTTTTGATGAAAAAAATAGTGAGAATGATAGATTTAGTAATATATATAAAAACATAATCCAAAAAAGTAATGAAAAAGAAAATGAATTAGAGATGTAAAATAGGCAGAAGAAATCTGCCTATAAATTTAATTTTTGATATGGTGGTGCGTTTGAAATGGGGATAAATGGTAACAGGTTCAAAAAGCAAGATGTATATAAATTAGCAAAAGAAACAAAGAAATTTCTTGAATTATTGAATGGGATAACAATTCAAAGTAGATATGAAAGTGATATTAAAGATATAGAAAATCAAAAAAGTAAATTAGAAGAAATTATATTAATGTTTGAGCCAACAATACTAGAAGAGTATATTGAACAAACTAAAATAGCATATAGAGAAATGATTAGAGCAAAGAAGGAATATGAAAGAGTAGTTAAAGAAGGATGCTATAAGGAAACTATAGAGAAGGCGAAAAATTATTATAAAGAAAAAGCTTTAGTTTATGAAGCAAAGAAAGAATATAGAGATAAACTTAAAGAAGTTTTGAATTAGAAAGTGTCCCCGGGGGACACTTTTAGATTAATATTAATAAAGAAAAAGTCCAAGAGTTTTTGGCAAGTGGTTAAAGGAATAACACTATAAAAAACTTATCGGTTCACCACCGATAAAATAACCGTTAGAAGGGGATTGAATTTTCTTAGATGTTGCTATTAAATATTAATATATAATAGTGGTGTGACTGTCCTAGCATAGAGTAAACTATGAGGGGGATACAACGAGTTAGATGGTACTATACTTGATAATACTAGACCTAAGCGAGTTTGAGTTGTATGGCTTTTTAGCTGAGTAAATCAAATTTTACTCCAACCCCAAAAGATAATTTTTTTGAAATTTGTCCCAGTAGGGGGGGAGTGAACTGACTAAAGCTATAAGAATAGCTTTAGAAGAATATAGGTTAATAGAAAGAATTTATACTGGATTCTATTTGAAAGTTCACTAGGGGTAATATAATTTTGTAGTTTTTTTAGGAATATACACAAGATAATATGGAGGAGTGATTGGTTAAGGTGAAGATATTAAGAAAAGTAGTTGTTATGAGTAGTGTAACTAGAGGAAAAGAAGTAGATAGGTACATATGTGATAGATGTGGGAGAAAGATAAAGGATAGCATAAGAATAAATACTAGAAGAAAAAATAAGAGAGGTAATAAGAGCTATTCTAAATTAATTTATATAGATAAATGTGATGAATGTAAAAGAATAATAAAGTAAGGAAGGAATGGTGATATTTAGATAAATTATATGATTACATAAAAATATAAGATTATATAGATCAAAACTGCTGGAGGGATATGATGAAATTTTTAATGTTTTATATGATGCTTCGTATATTAGAAAGGATATGATGAAAAAATAATTAGTGAAATATATTTATTTTTGTTTAGAAGTTTCAGAGTATGTTTAGTAGAGTGTAAAGGAATAAAAAGTGTCCCCGGGGGACACTTTTCTATTTAAAATATTCAAGTAAATTTTTAAATAAAGTAGAACTAATTCTAGCATGTTCAAGTTCTGATTTTAGACTATTATCAAATTTAATTTTCTTATCTTCCATTATCCTACTTTGACGAGATACTGCAAGGATAGCACTTTCAGCATTTTTAATTAGTTCTTTAAGTTTTATATTTTCTGTGATTTCTTCTATATTTTCTTTAGGAGCATTAGCCTTTAATTCTTTAATTTCATTTTCAAGTTTTTTCTTTTCCTCATTAGCTTTTAAATATTCCTTGGTAATTTCTTCAATTTTAATAGAGTATTTATCATCTAATTCTTTTTTTACATCAACTCTAAGTTGTCCTTCTATTTCAGAAATAATTTCTGATTTATCAGTATTTGCCTTATCAAGTTTAGTTTTTAATTCAGAGTTGTATCGTATTAATGAATTTTTAGTTTTTATTTCTTCTTCCTTTTGAAGTTCAACTCTTTTTAATTCTTGTTTTAAAGATATAGCTTCTTCTTTTGAAAGAGATATATTTTTATTTAGAATTTCTAAAATACCTTTTTGACTTTCTTCACTTAAGCTTGAAAATTCACTAGCATTAGAAGTTGATAAGTTGCCTTGTTCAAGAAGTTCCTTAAGTTCGGGAATAAGACTGTTATTAATCCTTTCATATCTACCAACTTGTGTAGTTGATAAATTTAAGTCTTTCGCAATAGCCTCACGGATTCTACCAACTGGTTCACCATTAGCTTTTTTAGTTTTATATAGTTCTTGAAGTCTATTAACTTGTTTAAGCTTTTCGCTTTCGGATAGTTCTCTAGTTTGTGCATTAGCTTGAATAAGAACAATTTCAGCGTCAATGTCATTTAATTCAACAACTTTACAAGGGATATTAATAAATTGCTTATGACCTTCTAATACTAATTTACTTAATGCAGTAAATCTTCTTTCACCACTAATTAATTCATAAGTGCCATCATTACAAGGACGAACTACTAAGTTATGATTAAGACCATTTATTTTAATATCTTCTGCTAAGTCGTCTATATCAATAATTTCGTAGAAGTTCTTTTCACTTCTATGTATTTTATTAATATCTAGGTACTGAATCTTGAAGCCTTCTTTAGCTTCAAGTTCAGTAACTTTTTTTACATTTTTAGAAATGCCATTTAACATACCTTCTGATATTGAAAATTTCTTACTCATAATTAGAATACCTCCTTGCAAAGTTCTCTGTAGTTTTGACTAGCCCTAGCTTTCTTAAAAGAGAATACAACAGGACTTTCATTAAATGTACTTTCAACAACTTTAACATTTTGTTTTATTGTAGATTTGAACATTTTATCTCCAAGTAACTCCTTTAAACTTTGCTTAATTACTTTATTTACTGTAGTTGCACTATCCATTGTTATGAAGCAACCTTTGAAGTTAAGGTTA
>NZ_AUJC01000011.1:0-183747 GCF_000424025.1 Clostridium paraputrificum AGR2156 | reverse complement strand
ATATGGTGCGTCTTAAGAGATTCGAACTCCTGGCCCACGCCTTAGAAGGGCGTTGCTCTATCCAGCTGAGCTAAAGACGCTTATTTTCTCTTTCGAGAACGAATATTATTTTATGATATCTCTCCGCATTTGTCAAGTTTTTTTTAATCTTGTTTTGGAAAGTGGTCGGGGTGACAGGGATCGAACCTGCGACCTCATGGTCCCAAACCACGCGCGCTCCCATCTGCGCCACACCCCGGTATCACCGGCATCGCTCTCTCGCGACGACAATGATTATTCTACAGTATGACCATTAATCCGTCAATACCTTTTTTAAAAGAAAAATATATATTATTGAATAATAAAGAAAAATCGACCTAAATAAAGATAATTTAAAATTTTAGCACCTTTTACAGTCTTACTTTTCTACATAATACTACAAACATTTTACTTCTTTAAGTCTAACATCCTTTATCTTTCCATTGTTCATATCAATATACCCTATATGTCTACCTCTTAATTTAGGGAGAGATATACTTCCTGGATTCATAAATATAATTCCATCCTCATTCAATATTATTTGTTCATGCGTATGCCCAAATAGGACTATATCAGCTTCAACCTCTTTAGCTCTATAATATAAATTAGTTAGACTATACTTAACCCCGTATAAATCTCCATGAGTAATAAATATCTTTTTGCCCTCTAAAACAATTATACTTTCCTTAGGATAATTATTAGTAAAATCACAATTTCCTCTTACACCATATACTTTTCCCTTAAATCCCTTAGTTAATTCCTCAATATCTTCTGAATTATCACCTAGATGTATTAATACATCCGCAGATTTTATATACTCTTTTGCTATATTAATATATTTTGCAACTCTATGCGTATCACTTATCACTGCTATTAACAATTCATTTCCCACCTTATATAAACTTTGCTATTTTATCTTTTAGTTCTTTTAATGCTACCCCTCTATGACTAATTTCATTCTTCTCTTTTCCTGCTAATTCCGCAAATGTTTTACCTAAAGGTTCATAATAGAATATAGGATCATATCCAAAGCCATCTTCATCTGGTAATTCCTCAAGAATTTTTCCTCTTGCTTCCCCCCTTATTCCTATATACTCACCATTATCATCAATTAAAGATATATGGCAAACAAAACAAGCCCCCCTCTTTTCAAAAGGAACATTACGCATTTTTTTTAATAGCTTAATATTATTTTCTCTATCATTGCCATGTTCTCCTGAATATCTAGCAGAATATATACCAGGCTCACCATTAAGGTAATCTACTTCTAATCCAGAATCATCTGACAGCACAATAAAACTTTTCTCACCTTTGTTTTTTAAAAATTCCACTATTTCACTAGCTTTTTTCTTAGAATTTTCCTCAAAAGTTGTTCCATCTTCTATAACATCTATATCAATATTTTCTTCTTTTAACGACCTTATTTGAAAAGGCATTCCGCATAACATAGATTTAATTTCTTCTATCTTATGTTTATTGTTGCTTGCTATTATTAACTTCTTCATTCTAATTTTTTCCTCCAGTACCTATCCATAGTGCATCCATCTTTAATGCTTCTTTTTGAACATGAATCATTTGTTTTATTCCTTTCTCCCCTAAATCTAATAATTCATTTAATTCAGCTCTAGTAAAAGGACTATCCTCTCCAGTTCCTTGAACCTCTACAAAAGCACCTTCATCTGTCATAATTACATTCATGTCAACTTTAGCATTAGAATCCTCTTCATAACATAAATCTAGTAGCATCTCCCCATCTACTATTCCTACACTTGTTGCTGCCACAAAACTTCTTATTGGATATACTTTGAATGGTTTTTCTCTATGAAGTTTATTAACTGCATCTACCATAGCTATAAAAGCTCCTGATATTGATGTTGTTCTTGTTCCTCCATCAGCCTGTATTACATCACAATCTACCCATAATGTTTTTTCACCTAAAGCTTTTAAATCTACAACTGATCTTAAAGCTCTACCTATAAGTCTTTGAATTTCCATTGTACGTCCATCAACCTTTAGTCTAGCTATATCTCTTATTTTTCTTGTACCAGTTGCTCTTGGAAGCATATTATATTCAGCTGTAATCCATCCTTCTCCTGAACCTTTTAGGAAAGGTGGCACCTTATCTTCTATTGATACATTACATAAAACCTTTGTATCTCCAACTTCTATATAAACAGATCCCTCTGCATATTTTGTATAATTTCTTGTTACCTTTACTCTTCTAAGTTGATCTTTTTTTCTATTATCTATTCTCATTCTTTCACCTTCTAGTTTTATTTTATATTAAACAACTCATCTCTTTTAGGTTCTTCTACCTCTAATTCTACTCCATTTGATACTAAAATCCCTTTATTTTTTGTTACTTTTCCAATAATAGTTGCTTTTATCCCTTCCCTTTGTAAGGCATCTACAACTGTATTCCCTTCAGAAGAAGTTATTAACATACTTCCAGAAGAAATTAACCTTAATGGATTTATTTTGAATTCACCAACTATTTTCTTCGTAACATCTAGCATAGGTATTTTATCTTCATATATAATAAAGCCTTTATTAGAAGCCATAGCCAATTCAAAAAGCGCTCCTAGAAGCCCACCTTCTGTTATATCGTGCATTGAACTTACATTATACTTAGAGGCAATTTTCCCTTCCTTTAAAACACTTATATAATCAATCAGACTCCTAGCTTCATCTAATTCTTTATCTGTTAAAACATGCTTTAACCTATTTTCATAATCATTTGCTAAAATAGAGCTTCCTTCTAATGCAATATATTTAGTAATAATTATGTCATCTCCCTCATTGGCCCCTGCTGTGCTAATAGAAGCTCCCTTCAAACTTTTTCCAATAACAGTTATAGACACAATTAACTTATTTACAGCAGAAGTTACTTCTGTATGACCACCTATTACTTCCACATTTAACTTTCCTGCCTCCTCGCTTATCTCATTCATTATATTCTTTATGTCCTCTAATGATGATGAAGTTGGGGCCATAATTGTAACTAACAAAGCTACAGGCTCTCCTCCAGCAGATGCAATGTCATTACAATTAATATGCACTGCTAGTTTTCCTACATTTTCTGATGCCCCTGTAATTGGGTCTGTTGAAAATATCCCTTCATAATCACCAAAATTTATAACAGAGCAATCTTCTCCAACGTCATTTCTTATAGTAACTTCGTCCCTCTTAATTTTTCTACTATCTAAAATTATATTTCTTAAATCATCAAAATTTAATTTTCCTTCTTTCATCAAAAAAATCTCCTTTAATTTGGATTTTATGCACTATTTCATAAATTCTCTCATATTAATTAATAAGAATAATAAATATGAGGTGAATAAATTGAGATATATAGGACCATTTTTCAGAATGAATAGTCTTTCTCAAAATGATATAAGTGGTCAACTTTTTCATCTTTCAAAAGAAGCTATAAAAACTATAGTGCTTAACTCTAAGTGTGGGATAACCACCTCATTTAGGTCATCAAAAAAATCTTCTAATAATGATATTAGCATATTAAACAATTTTTCTCCACTAATATGCCTGTACAGGAAATCATCTCCAGTATTTATTCATAACAAAACATCTCATGGATTTGATGAGGATACATTTAAGAAAGATATAATTCCTGCTACAAATGCACTAATGACCTTAAATATATTAGAATTAAGTAACTATTATAGCAATTATAATAAAGGTGCACGCAGATCTGATTCACTTGAGAATGCTTACAAGCACCTAGCGAAGGAACAGCTTAGCTTTTATTATGAAAACTTAAGAAACTCTGAAGGAGTTTTTGTAGAGAAAAAAAATTTATCAGAAGGGAATTCAAAGGGATATAACTTAATAGATAAAGATAAGAAATTCAACTTTTCGGATCAAGCTTTTATGATGAATGCATATTATCTTTATTCTCTTTATAATCCTGATGATCCTATAAGTGATGACTATAAAAACTTTTCTCTTCAAATATTAGAAATGTTTTACGATTTTAAGGACGCATTATATAACCTTTCTTTTGAGGAAGGATGTAAAATCCTATTAGCATTTAATGTATTCTATGAATTCTCAAATGAAGAAAAATGTAAAAATCTTATAATAGATTTATCCGATTTTCTAACAAATAAATTTGACGAGAAAGATTACTATGTTTCAGCATTAGATAGTTGTTCACTTTTTGCTATTGCTTTAAATGACTCCTATAAGCATACTAACATTATTTCCTTTAATGAAAAATCCGAAGAAATTCTTTATAAGTTAGAGGGGCTTTATGATAGTGAGAAGGGTATCTTTTTAAAATTGACAGACAAAAAAGAAGTAAAATATTCTTCTTTTGAAATATGCTTCTACTTTTTGGCTATACTTTTACACTCAAGGAGCTCAGATAATCAATTAGAACATAAAAATATGGTATCTAATTTATATAGAAAATATTTTATAAATTCTAATCTAATATTAAGTTGGCCAGAAGCACCTACTTTAGACGAAACAGAACGTTACCGTGGATTATCATTAAAATCTGCCGATATGCTAGATGAAAGTTTCTTTAGAATGCCTAATTTACCTACTCCAGAAAGTTCCGGTATGGCACCTATTTTTACTAAATCTATTACTTATTCTAAAAAGAAGAACTCATTTAGCCGCTCTAAAGATACATTTGATAGTAGTAAAAATATGCTAATTTTCTTTGTTTTGATACATTATTTAAATGATGATGTAGTAAATGCAATGAATTTTAAGGACGATATTAACCTTCCTTCTATAAGAGAAGAAGAACCAATAACAGTTACTGAAGATATATTAGACTCAGACAAGGACGATATCATAGAAGAAGCACCTAATGAAACAAAAGAGCTGGATTAATTCCAGCTCTTATTTCTGCTTATTAGAAATACTAGAAAATTCAACATTTCCATTCCCATCCATACTAATGTTGCTCACCTTACTTGATATAGCAATGTTCTCATTAGAAAACATTACAGGAATTATAGTACAATCATTAAACAACTTCTCTTCTATATGTTTAAAGTCTTTAGAACCATCATTTATCTCCTTTTCTAAAATCAACTTTTCACTATCGTTTAAAAAAGTAGACAACTCTGTATAGAATTCCTTTTTTTCATTTGAATTAGATTCAATATCTATAAGAACCATATCATATCTTTTTAATAAATCTAAATCATCTAAATCCTCTGCTTTAACAAGAGAATATTTTAGGTTAATAGAAAGATTATCTTTAAACCAACTTACTAAGAACTTACATAAATCTCTACTCTCATCAGAATCTTTTGCTAATAAAGTTAAAGAGTCCATTTTTTCTAAAGTTCCATCTTGATTAATGGTTACTTTCCTTGTTTGAAGCTTAGTCAAATCCTCTTTATCCTCTCTAAAATAACTACCCTCAGCCGACTCTACTCTTTCCGGATTATTATCCATAAATTCATCCGTTGCTTTATAAATATGTTTATATATTTCTCTTCTAGAAGACAAAGGTAATCCATTATCATCGCTATTTATAGATAAATAGTATGATTCATCAGATGAAAATGTTAATAGCTTATTTTCACTCTTTAACTTCTCTAACTGACTATTGGGTGGATTGATAACTACATCTCTCTTTCCTATCTCAAAGGATGCCATAGCCAATTCCTCATTATCATCTTTAACTAAATCTATAGTACTTGGACCTTCCCCCCACTTATTTTTTGATAAAGTAACTTTATTATCATCAAAAGCCGTAATCATATAGTCTCCACTATAAAGTAATTCATTATATGTATCCTTTATATTGCCCCAAACAGGCAATAATTTTCTTATTCTATATTGAGGCTTGGTAAGATCATCTAAGAATTCATCATTCTTTTTATTTAACCTTATTTTAATTGAATTATCTCCTGTTGTTATTGCAACTCCTTTATCAAAGGATCCTTCTCCATCCCTAAATGCTTTTGCACCATAAACGTCTAATAACGCTTTTATATTTTCTTCATCTTCGGATTTTATTAACTCTTTAAAAAATCCCTTTATATCATCAGGGGTGATTTTATCCCCATTACTCCAATATATATTATCATTTAAGATAAATTCATATTCTATTCCATCATCTTTTACATTTATCTCTTTTGCTAATTCAGAAACAATCTCTCCCTTTGAGTTCTTTTTTATTAACCCCTTACTAGTTGCGCAAATAATATCCTCTTCTCGCTTTGATAATCCAGTAACTTTTTCTAAATTGTTAGCTATACTAGTAACACTATAGACTATAGTATCTGAGCTAACAGAGGTATCTGTATTATCTACTTCTACAAACCCTAAAACAAATATCACTATAAAAATCCCTATAATTAAAGGGGCAATAATTTTCTTCATATACCTCTCTCCTTAACTCTTTAAGTATCTATGATTATATCCATGAATAATACCTAATAATCACTTTTTTAATCTTAACTTTAATAATAAATATTTATTTTATGTGCTATAATGATAATATATTTATTCAGGAGGTTATGCTATGTCTATATTATTTGGCGCAAGTTGTGTAGTTGCGATAATCTTTATGGCAACATTTATGTTTATTGGTATATGGTTATTTATTACAGCCTTAAAAGCTTATCGTCAATTAAAATACAAGAATTATATATTAGAAAAAATTTATCAAAAGCTAGACTTTTTATCTCAAAACCAAAGTAATTATATAAAGGATGATAAAGCAGACTTAATAACTTCTGACTTTATGGATTTCTTTGGAGAAGAAAATGAGGATTCATCTAATATTGATAACATTAAGGACTTCGATAGAAAAGATAAAACAAGTGGACTTTAAATAGAAAAATCATACACGCTACATGCATGTATGATTTTTTATTTTTTATTAGCATATTTATATATTTTAAAATTTATATATTTATATATTTTTAGCTTTATATGTTTATAAAAATATAAGAAGCTACCTTCCAGCAGCTTCTCCCTACTTTACTAATGAAATTGAAAATATAAGAATTAAACTAATTAAAATACTTATAGCTGAATATGTTATCCTCTTGCTACCATTCTCATTTAACAAAAATCTTAATGCAAGCAACGCCATAGTTACTGCCGATCCAACTTGTATTGGCATATAAGAATTAAATACTTGCCCTACATAAAAAAACTGATAAGATGTCATAAGTGTACATATTATTAATCCACAAGTTACTATAGCTGATATTAAACTTAATAAATTAATTATTCTTTTCATTTTACTTACCTATAATCTCTTCAAATTCATCCTCTGAAATTACTTTTACTCCTAGGTCAATAGCTTTTGTAAGTTTAGAACCTGCTTCTTCACCTGCTAAAACATAATTAGTTTTCTTACTAACACTTCCAGACACCTTTGCACCTAATGACTCTAACTTTTCTTTAATACTTCCTCTTGTATAATTCTTTAATGTTCCTGTAACAACTACTGTCTTTCCTACAAATGGACTCTCTACAATTTCTTTTTCCTCATACTTTGGTCTTACACCAAGTTCAAGAAGTTCATCTATAGTTTGTATTACCTTCTCTTCTCTAAAGAATTCTAATACACATTTTGCTACAATATCTCCTACGTCCTGTATGGCTACCAATTCTTCAAAACTAGCATTCTTTATTCCATCTAAAGATTTAAACTTAGCAACTAAATCCTTTGCTGTCTTAACTCCTACATTCGGTATTCCAAGAGCATATATAAATGCATATAGTTCACAATTTTTACTTTTCTCTACTGCATCAAGTAACTTCTGAGCCTTCTTCTCTCCGAACTTCTCTAGTGTTACTAATTCCTCTTTTTTAAGTTTATATAAATCAGAGATAGATTTAATATTTAGCTTTTCAAATAATTGTTCTGCTGTCTTTTCAGAGAATCCCTCTATATTCATAGCTTCTCTTGAAGCGTAGTGAACAATACTTTTTACCATCTGTGGTTTACAAGACAATGTGTTTTCACAGAAATAATGTGCTCCATCTAACACTAAATGGCTTCCACATGCAGGGCATACTTCTGGCGGAGTAATTTCTTTAGAATTATCTACGCTTTCTTGAACTACTCCCATTATCTCAGGTATTACATCATTAGAACGCCTCACAAATACCTCTGCTCCAATTCTAACACCTTTTCTTTTTATATCGTCCATATTATTAAGTGTAGCTCTCTTTACCGTTACACCAGCCAATTCAACTGGCTCAAGCAATGCTGTAGGACCAACTCTACCACTTCTACCTACATTCCACTCAACATCTAAAAGTTTAGTTGTTGCCTCTTGAGCTTCAAACTTATATGCTATGGCCCACTTAGGGAACTTAATTGTATATCCTAATAACTCTCTAGTTCTAATATCATCTATGGCTATTACTAATCCATCTATGTCATAATTCAAATCAAATCTAATATTTTTTATATATTCTATTTGTTTTTCTATTTCATCCATAGATGTACACACTTCTAAATAATCATCAACTGGAAGACCTTTTTCTTTAATAAATTCCATCATGTCTAAATATGTTTTAAAGCCTTTTCCTTCTTTATATCCAACATCATAGAAAAATGCTGATAGATTTCTACTAGCAGTTTCCTTAACATTTAGGTTTCTTAAAGCACCAGCTGCACCATTTCTTAAGTTCTTAAGTGGTACTTCTGCTTTCTTATTATATTCTTCAAAAGCTTCAGTAGTCATTATGGCTTCACCATGAACCTCAAATATATCCTTAGAATCTATCTTTAACGGAATAGACTTTATAGTTTTTACTTGTGCTGTTACTTCTTCCCCCATTTCTCCAGTTCCTCTAGTAGCAGCTGTAACAAGTACACCATCTTCATCATATGTTAAATTAATAGTTAATCCATCAAACTTTTTAGTTAATACATATTTTAAATCTGGTAAATCTTCACCTTGAGATCTCATAGCTTCTATGAATTTTTTATTTCTATTATGCCATTCCTTAAGTTCCTCTACACTTTGAGCTTTATCCATACTCCACAATCTGCCTTTATGAGTATACTTGCTAAATCCTTCAAGAACAGTATCTCCAACCCTTAATGTAGGAGAATATGGAAGAATATATCCAGTCTCCTCTTCCAACATCCTTAACTCATCATATTTTTTGTCATAATCCTTATCAGAAACTGAAGGTGCATCTAATGTATAATATTCATATGAATACCTATTTAACTCATTTACTAACTCTTCAATTCTTTTATTCTTATCCATTAATGGATTCCTCCTAAATATTATAATACCTCTAAATTGGCCATAGATAGCATAAGCATTTTAACACCTTGCTTATCAAAAGCTATAGTTAACTTCTTATCATTGCCAGATTGAGTTATTGAAACTATTGTTCCAACACCAAATTTATCATGCTTAACTTTTCTTCCCATAGTAATTTCATCAGATGTAATAAGTGTGGCACTTCCATCAGAAGTATTACTTGCCCCAGATATATTTCTATTAGAAGAATACATATTACTTCTTAGGCTATGAGGGTTGTTAACTCCTGTATTCATAGGCTTTGCAAAGGTTGATGTACCAGCTAAACCCCTTTCATTAATATATTCCTTTAAATCAGATTTTATTTCTCCTATAAAGTCTGATTGACTATATGCAACTGTTCTACCAAATTGCTTTCTAACTTCTGCAGAAGTCATATATAGCATTTCTTTAGCTCTAGTTATAGCAACATAGCAAAGCCTTCTAGATTCCTCCATCTTGTCTTCTTCATTAAAGTCAGCCTCACTAGGGAATATTCCATTTTCCATACCAACCATAAATACAACTGGGAATTCTAATCCTTTTGCACTATGGACAGTCATTAACACTACGGAACCTTCTCCTTCATCTTCTTCCTCCAACTTATCTGTATCTTGGACTAGTGATACCTTTTCCAAGTAAGCTTCCAAAGATTTGTCTTCACTACTTTTTTCAAAATCAACAGCATCTGATACTAATTCCTTTAAGTTCTCTATTCTACTCTTATCTTCTATTTCATTTGATTTAGATAATTCATCTAAATAACCTGTATCTTTAAGTATGCTTTCTATAAGTACAGACACAGGAACTGTATCTTTTAATTCCATGAAATTATCCATTAATGTTGTAAACTTCTCTATACAAGCGGCATTTCTTGCTGTTAATGAAGGAATACTTCTAGCTTGAGTTAAAGCATCCCATAAATCCAATTCAAAGTCATCAGCAAAGTCTTGTACTTTCCCTACAGTAGCATCTCCTATACTTCTCTTTGGAACATTAATAATTCTTCTTAAACTAATATCATCCTGTGGATTCACTAATACCTTTAAGTAAGATAGAAGGTCCTTAATTTCTTTTCTATCATAGAATCTAGTGCCACCAACTATCTTATAAGAAATTCCTCTTCTTCTTAAGGTTTCTTCAAATATACGAGATTGTGCATTGGTTCTATATAAAATTGCAAAATCTTCATTTTTTCTTCCTTCTTTATGTTTGATATCTGCAATAGTCTTAGATACAAAATCTCCCTCTGCTCTATCATCAAAAGATCTATATATCTTTATTTTACTTCCTGCTTCTTGTTCAGTTCTTAACGCCTTATCTTTTCTATAATTATTATTCGCAATAACTACATTAGCTGCACTTAAGATATTTCCTTTTGATCTATAGTTTTGTTCAAGTTTAATAACTTTTGCTGATGGATAGTCTTTTTCGAAGTTTAAAATATTCGATATATCAGCACCTCTCCATCCATATATACTTTGATCGTCATCTCCTACTACACAAAGATTCTTATACTTAGCTGCCAGAAGTTTTATAAACTCATATTGTGCTCCATTTGTATCTTGGTACTCATCAACCATGATATATTGGAACTTTCTTTGATAAAACTCTAAAACATCTGAATTTTTCTTAAATAATTCTACTGTTTTAAATATTAAATCATCAAAATCCATAGCATTATTTTCTTTTAATCTCTTTTGATACATTAAGTAAACATCTGCTATTTTATTTTCTCTAAAGTTAGATTCATTCTCTCTTTTAAAGTTATCTGCACTTTGCATTTTATCTTTAGCTCTACCTATCTTACCTATAATTTCTCTTTGAGTAATATCCTTATCATTTATATTTAAAGCCTTCATGCACTCTGTAATAAGAGTCTTTTGGTCTGATGTATCATATATAGTAAAATTGCTTTTATATCCTAGATGTTGAATTTCTCTTCTCAAAATCCTTACACAAGTTGAATGGAATGTAGATATCCACATATCCTCTGCCTTGTCTCCAACAATTTTCTTAATTCTATCCTTCATTTCCTTGGCTGCCTTATTAGTGAAGGTTATCGCTAAGATCTTATAAGGTGGTATACCTAAATCTTCAATCATATGTGCCATTCTATATGTAAGAACTCTTGTCTTACCTGAACCTGCTCCAGCTAGTATTAAGACCTGTCCCTCTACAGTAATAGCACCCTCATATTGTTCCTTATTTAATAACGACTTTAAATCCATAATTAAATTCCTCCTTCCTAATTCTCAACCATTATAACACAACATATGTTCTTATTTATATCTTTCCCCATTTTCTTAAAAGATTCCGAATATTATTGGAATAAATATAGCTGGTAACAAATTTGCCACCTTAATCTTTGTAACTCCTAACATATTTAGCCCAAGACCTACTATTAACAAACTACCTACTGCGGACATATTTCCTATAACTACTGAGCTTAATATCCCCCCAAGAATTCCTGCACAAAGTGTAATTCCACCTTGATATATTAAAACAGCTACAGCAGAAAACATAACCCCTATTCCTAGAGTTGATGTAAATATTATTGAAGATATTCCATCTAATATTGACTTAGCATATAAAGTTGTATGATTACCTTGAAGACCACTTTCTAAAGATCCTACTATAGCCATAGCACCAACACAAAATAGTAAGCTTGCTGTTACAAAACCTTCAGATATTGATTTTTCTCCATTACCTTTATTAATTTTACTTTCTAAATAATCTCCTACACTTTTCAATCCTTTGTCAATATCAATTAACTCACCTATAAGAGCCCCAACCCCTACAGAAATTATCATCTGAAGAGTATTTTCTCCTTTTAGCGCTCCTGATATTCCTATGTATAAAACACACAAAGCTAGTCCATTCATTATTGTTGTACTAACTTTTTCTTTTAATCTCCCCTTAACTACTAATCCTACAATGCAACCTAATATTATTGTTCCACAATTAACTACTGTTCCTAACATCCTGCCCCTCCATACTACAACCTTTTATGTTTATACTATATTTTACCACAAAATTATTTTTATAAATTATTGTCATAAATATTATTAGTTATATTAAAATGAAATTATAGTTTATTTATTAGCGCAAGGAGATGAAACTATTGAAAAAGAAATTATTTTCTATATCCCTATTACTACTCTTTATTCCTTCTATTTTTATTGGTTGTGTAAAAAAGCTAGATTATAGTGAAATAAGTTCATATAGTGATGAAGTATTATCAACTGTTTTAACTGCTTTAAGCAATAATGATTATAATACATTCTCAAAGCACTTAAGTGACGATATGAAGGAATCTTATGATTCTGGTACCTTTCAAAAAGAAAGCGCACTTTTAATCACTACAGTTGGAGTATTCGAATCACTAGAATTTGATTATGGAGAAAAAAGAAATGGTTATAACTTTGCCATATATAACACAAAATTTTCTGATGAGGAAGAAGAGGTTAGAGTATCTGTAGCTTTCAAAGAAGAGGATGAAAATCATAAGGTATATGAATTGTACCTTTCTTCAGACAAACTTGAAAAAGCTAATTCTACCAATTAATTGTTATAGATTTTCCTATAGTCTAAATATATAATTATCTTATAAATTGACAAAAGGAGAATACTCTTATGAGAAAAATGCCAATATACTTAGTTTTTTCTAGGACAGGCACTTGGTTATCTCGTTCAATCGGATTTGTTACAAAAACACATTATACTCATGTTTCAATAAGTTTAGATTCATCTTTTAAAACAATGTATTCTTTTGGAAGATTAGACCCAGATAATCCTTTTTCAGGTGGTTTAACAACTGAAAATATTTATACAGGAGTTTTTCAAAAGTCTCCAAATGCACGCTGCTTAATCTACAAGCTAGAAATAACAGAAAAACAGTTTCTTGACTTAGAAAGAGAAATTAAATCATTTTTTGATTCTGATATAAATTATAGGTACAACTTTATAGGACTTTTTGGAGTATTGATGGACAAGCCAATACATAGAGACAACCACTACTTCTGTTCACAATTTATAACAACTCTTCTGAAGCAAAGTAATATATGGCATAGTCCAAAGATACCAGAATTAACTAGTCCTACTGATTTATTGAATATACCAAACAAAACCTTAATCTATGAAGGTTTTATAAATGAACTAGATTTCTCTATTGAAACTCAAGTTGCATTAATATGACAAATATGAATAGTACTTATGTGTGATAATAATATAATTATCTTAATTTTGCACATATCAGTACTATTTTTTTCTTTAAAAATCAATAGTTACTTTATTTTTTTTATATATTAGATTAAAATTAAAGGTAAAAGTAAATAAATATAATTAAGATAAATACATTAGGAGAGGGTAAATATTATGGCAAACGAAATCAACTCATCTAATTTTATTAGAAACATAGTAATAGACGATTTAGAATCTGGAAAACACAAAGAAATAATTACACGTTTTCCACCAGAACCAAATGGCTACCTACATATAGGTCACGCAAAATCAATCTGCTTAAACTTCCAATTAGCAGATGAGTTTAATGGTAAAACAAATCTTAGATTTGATGATACTAATCCAATAAAAGAAGATACTGAATATGTTGAATCAATTAAAGAAGATGTAAAGTGGTTAGGATTCGATTGGGATGAACTACTTTTTGCTTCTAATTACTTCGATATTATGTACGAAAAAGCACAACTTCTTATAAAGAAAGGAAAAGCTTACGTATGTGATTTAACGCCAGAAGAAATGAAGGACTATAGAGGAAGCTTAACTGCTCCTGGAAAAGAGAGTCCTTATAGAAATAGAAGTGTTGAAGAAAACTTAGATCTTCTAGAAAGAATGAAAAATGGTGAATTTGAAGACGGAAAAAAAGTTCTAAGAGCAAAAATAGATATGTCTTCTCCTAACATTAATATGAGAGACCCAATAATCTATAGAATATCTCACTCTGTTCATCATAATACAGGTGATAAATGGTGTATCTATCCTATGTACGATTTTGCACATCCTATAGAAGATGCAATAGAAGGAATAACTCACTCTATTTGTACATTAGAATTTGAAGATCATAGACCGCTTTATGATTGGGTCGTTAAAGAATGTGAAATGGAATCTACTCCAAGACAAATTGAGTTTGCAAGATTAAATCTTACAAATACAGTTATGAGTAAAAGAAAGCTTAAACTTCTTGTTGATGAAGGCATTGTTGATGGATGGGATGATCCAAGAATGCCTACTATAGCTGGTTTAAGAAGAAAGGGATATACCCCTGCATCTATTAGAAATTTCTGTTCAGCAATTGGGGTTGCAAAAGCATCTTCAGTAGTTGATGAACAAATGCTTGAATATTTTATTAGAGAAGACTTAAACCCAACAGCTACAAGAGCAATGGCTGTTCTTAACCCATTAAAATTAGTAATAACTAATTACCCTGAAGGACAATCTGAAATACTTGAAATAGAAAATAACCCTAATGATGAATCTGCAGGTACTAGACAAGTAGAATTCTCTAGAGAACTTTACATTGAAAGAGAAGATTTTATGGAAGTTCCAGTTAAGAAATATTTCAGACTATTCCCTGGAAATGAAGTTAGACTTAAAGGGGCATATTTCGTTAAATGTACTGATGTAATTAAAGACGAAGAAGGAAATGTAACTGAAATTCACTGTACTTATGATCCCGAAACTAAGAGTGGTAGCGGATTTACAGGAAGAAAAGTTAAAGGAACTATTCACTGGGTAAATGCTAAAACTGCTATTCCAGCTGAATTTAGGTTGTATGAACCTCTTATACTTGATGATGTAGAAGAAAACGAAGGCAAACACTTCTTAGAACAAATAAATCCTAACTCTTTAACAATTTTAAAAGGATTTATAGAACCATCAGTTAAAGGTGCTAAAGCCCAAGAAAAATATCAATTATTTAGACATGGATACTTTAATGTAGACTCAAAGGATTCTACTACTGATAATTTAGTATTTAATAGAATAGTATCATTAAAGAGCTCTTTTAAATTAAACAAATAGTTAAAATATGAGCATAGTTAAACACTACTATGCTCTTTTAAAACACAAAAGATTAGATGGTAAGGGGGAAAATTTTATGTTAGAACATGCTATAGGCACTATTGTTCCTATAGGTATTCACACACTAGAACTTATGGGAATAATAATTATATTTGTAGGTGCTATAAAAGCCTTTTACAAATATGCATTATCACTTATTTCTAAGACAAGCTATCCTATAAAAGTAGAGTTTGCAAAAGCACTAACTTTAGCTTTAGAATTTAAAATGGGTGCAGAGATTTTAAAAACCGTAATAATTAATTCTTTTGACGAAATGTACATACTTGCTGCAATTATTTTATTGAGAGCATTATTAGCATTTGTAATTCATTCAGAAATGAAAGCAGAATCAGCTCATTAAAAAATAGAGTACTTACGTACTCTATTTTTTTAATAAATTTTATTATATAAAGTTTTTAAATCTTGATTTAACCTTTTCTTCACCCATTATTTGCATAATAGTATATAAATCAGGTGTATTACTTCTATGAGTTAATGCAGCTCTAACAGCACCAGCTACATCAGAAATCATTCCTTTGTAGTTCTCTGGATTAGCCTTAAATTCTTTTCTATTTGTACAATATCCTAATTCTGTACCTATCTCTTTTAACTCTTCAAACCAATCCTCTTGGCTTCCAATATTAAATGTAAATTTATCTGCATATACATTTATTATTTCCTTTGCAGCTTCTAAAGAAAGAGTCTTTGGTAACTCTATATTTTCATCTGATTCCTTATTAAATAATTCATCAAAGAAATAGAAGACTTTCTCTTTTACATCTTCCCATTTAGCAAAGTCTTTTCTTGGCTTAGGACCATCCTTATCAATATTAAATATCTCTTTTGACATAGACTCATTTGATGTAACTAAATCATACATCTCTTTATCAAAATCTTTAGCCCAAGCTATATAACTTTCATATACCTTATCAGCTTTCATTTTACATATTAATTCTTTACTTACATCATTTAATTTTACAATATCAAATAAAGCTCCACTCTTACTCATCTTTTCTAAAGCAACTGGGAATTCGTGATAGTCAGTAATTGGATTTTCAGCTCTCCAATCTTCATATGTTGAGTTAATAATATTTAATAAATACTCAACAACAGCTTCAGTTGGATATCCAACTTCTCTATAATATGAAACTGCTGCTTCAGCATCTTTTCTCTTTGAAAGCTTTCTCTTTGAACCATTATCATTCTTCATTATTGTTGGAATGTGAGCATAATTTGGTCTATCAAATCCTAACACATCAAATAATTGTACATGTATTGGTAATGATGATAACCATTCTTCACCTCTTATAACATGAGTTGTTCTCATTAAGGCATCATCAATAGCATGAGCAAAATGATATGTTGGTAATCCGTCAGACTTAACAATAACTATATCTTGATCATTTTCTGGGAAAGATATATCTCCTTTTATTAAATCATGGAATTCTACTCTGTTATTTATATTTCCAGGGGATTTTAATCTAACAATATACTTATCCCCAGCTTCTATTCTCTTTATAGCTTCTTCTGTGGATAAATTTCTGCATGTTGCAAACTCTCCATGATATCCTGGAGTGATTTTTTCTGCCATTTGCTTTTCTCTTACAGCATTTAACTCCTCAGGAGTACAAAAACATGGGTATGCTAATCCTCTCTTTACTAAGTCTTTAGCAAATGTTGAATATATTTCTTTTCTTAAACTTTGTCTATATGGACCATAATTACCTATTTCACTATGCTCCCCTGTCATTCCTTCATCAAAATTCATTCCAAAGTTTTTCATTGTTGCAATAGTATCTTCTATTGCTCCCTCAACTTCTCTCTTTTGATCTGTATCTTCTATTCTTAAGAAGAAAATACCTTCACTTTGCTTAGCTAATCTTTCATTAATTAAAGCAGCAAATACTCCTCCAATATGTTGGAATCCTGTTGGACTTGGTGCATATCTTCCTACAACTGCACCCTCCTTTAAATTTCTTTTAGGGTACTTTTCTAAATAATATTCTGGTGTTTTACCTATCTCTGGGAACAGAATATCAGCTAATTTTTCTAAACTCATTTTATCACCTTTCCTTTTTTGTTTATAAAATAAAAAAATCCTCCATCCTAAAATATAGGACGAAAGAACTTAACTTCCGTGGTACCACCTAAATTGAATAAACAATAGCCTATTCCACTCATTCTCTTTAAGGGGAAAATCCCATAACAACTCCAAAGCTTCTTTCTATAGCTTTACTTGTTAAGCTTCCACCATATACTTAACTCTCTTTAAAGTTCCACTATATACTCTTCTTCTTCAACGTCTCTAATATATATTATTTACAAACTATTTATTATTATAACTTCTCAAAACATTATTGTAAATAACTTTAAGTTTATTGTCGAATTGTATTATTCATCATAATTTTATTATGCAAGATTTAATTCATTTATGAACAATTATATTTTTTCTCTTATATTTTCTTATCTAAAAATTACTTTTTTAATTTATTAGGCTAAATAATATAAATTTAAAATTTGTTAACTTTTACATATAATTATTTTTCTAAAACAAAAAACGCAACCCTTGGGGCTAGGTTGCGCTTTAGCAATAAGCAATAAATAAAAAGGGGGCTATTTATTCCTTTTATTTATCCTTGCACTGATATTATATGTTATTAGATATCAAAATGCAAGAGATTTTGTGAAAAATATTTAACTTTTGATTTATTATGAATGTTTTTCTTGCACTTTTTTTAATCATTCGTTAATAACTCTTTAAAAGAGCTAATTCATCTTCTGTTAGTTCACGATATTCGCCTTCCTCCAATTCTTGGTCTAAAGGCAAACCTCCAAACTCTGTTCTTTTTAAATACACAACAGTTTTTCCTAACGCTTCAAACATTCTTTTTACTTGATGATACTTTCCTTCTTGTATAGTTACCATCACTTCTGCCCCTTCATTTGATGAATTAATTATTTCTAACTTACCTTCCTTACACTTATACCCATCATCTAAAGTTATTCCATTTTTAAATGCTTCAACATCTTTTTCATCTACTGCCTTATCAATTTTCGCATAATAAACCTTATCAACATGCCACTTAGGTGAAATTAATCTATGATTTAGTTCCCCATCATTTGTTAATAATAATAATCCTACAGTATCTTTATCTAATCTTCCTACTGGAAATGGATTAAATACTTGATGTTCTACCTCTAATAAATCTATAACAGTTTCTTCTCTATTATCGTATGTTGCAGATATTACACCATCTGGCTTATTCATCATTAAATATATATACTCTCTATAGAATAAATCTTCTCCATTTATATTTATAACTGATTTTTCCGGATCAATTAATACCCCATTATCTTTTACCACTTCTCCATCTACCTTAACTAACCCCTTCTTTACTAAGGCTTTTATTTCTTTTCTACTCCCATATCCTAAATTTGATATTATTTTATCTAATCTTTCCACAAAAACAACTCCTAAACAATGAATTCCTTATTATTATACCCAAGGGAAATGGGATAATAAAGATAATATAAATAATAAAGAAAAAAAAGATAGTTATTGAGCCATTAAACCATAAAAATTTAAAGAAAAAAACTCCCTTAGGAGTTTTTAATTCAAATAACTTTATTACATCAATAATTCTACTTCTTTTCTAAAGTCCATTCAAATAATATTTCATAACCTTAGGAACATAGTTTTGAGTTTCCTTTGGCATCTTATATAAATCATCAGCTGAAGTAACACCTCTTCTTTTCACTGTTCCTTGACCAGCGTTATATGCCATAAGAGCCATTTCTATATCTCCATTGTACCTGTTGATATGTCCTCTTAACTGTTTTACGCCCCCCCTTATATTATCTTCAACATTAAAGGGATCTGAAACTCCATCTTCCTCACAATTAACAGGCATTAATTGCATAAGCCCCATCGCTCCAGCAGAAGAAACTACATTGGGATTAAAATTAGATTCTGCTTTAATTACAGCTAAAACCAAATTAGGATCTACCCCAAACTCTTCTGAATATTTATTTACTGCGCTATAAATTCTTTGCATAGTCTCATCATCACTTATAGTTGATACTTTATTAACAGCCCCTATTGAATAAGTACTTGAATTAATCCCACTTGAATATCTTATTGGTATGTTATTTAAATCCTGACCAACTCCAACACTTATTAAATTAGAACTCTCATCCTTATTTCCTTCTTGACCTTCCATAGAGTTTAATAAAGCTTGATATACTAGCTCAAACTCCATCCCATCACCCAATTGACTTTTTAATGTATTTTGAAGTAATGTCATACCAACTAACTTTTCTGTAGAAATATCATTTATATTCATTTGTTCCTCCTTAGGAAGCCGTAAAAGAAAACTCCCCGTAATCCTCATAGTTTACTTTTTTATAAAAACTTTTAGCTAAAACCATCACTCTATATTCCCCTCTTAAAAATGGAATAAAAGTATAGTAATCTTTTTTACTATAGCTTTGAGTTTTTATCCAATTACCTTTTTCCATAATGTAAAATTCATAACATACATCTTTTCCACCAACACTAGTAACTTTAAATGTTACTTCCTCATTACACACTATTTCTTCTCTATCACAAAGAATTTTTGTATTGGTCACTGGTGTTGCTTCAGAAACATATATACTTACCTCTTTTTTACTATCAAACTCTTCTTCACATTTTATGTTTTTTGAATAAACTTCAAATGTATACTTTCCTGAACACTTAGGTTTTAATTGTATTTTTTTATTTTGTATAAATCCAGTATCCTCCACTAAATAACCATTTATTTTTGTAACATATCTAATGAGAACACTTCTTGTATTTTGAACTACAGCTTCTATATCAATTAAATCTCCAACTAAATAACTACTTTTATTTGGAAGTAGTATATAATCTATTTCTCCTGGTAAATATTCTTTTGCTCTAACATATATAAATGTATGACTGTCATATTCTTTGTTTGAATACTTATCCTTAACTCTTATTTCAACTTCATATTCTCCCTTTTCATCTGGGATAAAGTTTATCCAGTTAGAATCACTAAAGCCTATACGTTCTTTTTCTTTATTATCTTTATATATTACAAAGGAATACTTTAAACTTATTCCGCCCTCTGCCTTTACCTTCATATTAATAGGTTGTCCTATTAATGCAGTTTTCTTGTTATCAGTGATGATATCCACTATTTTTACAGGTTTATCTGACTTCTTATCAATAGTATAATTTATTACCTTTTTATCCTCATAATCTCCATCATAAGATATATCCTTTACATATAAAGTTACTGTATACTCTCCTTCTTTTTGAGTTTCCCAAGTATACTCATTTCTCCTTATATATCCTGAGTCTTCTGCAACCTCGCCCTCAACAATATATCTATATACTATTTCTCGTCCACCATCTACTTCAGCTTTAAAATTAATTGTACTTCCATTCATTTGTGGTGAATTAGTATCTGGAGTAAAACTTTTTATATTAATTGGATTATATGCTTTTACAGAATATAACATTATAGCTCTATCATCATATTCCTTATTTGAAAGTATATCTCTAACTAAGCATAAAAGCTTATATTCTCCTGCTTCCTTCTCTTGATATGAAACTAACCTCCTAGAAGAATAATCCTGTATACAAGTTACCTTTCCATCTTTACTTATTTTTATAAATTTATATAACAAACTTCTCTTATCATCTAATGATGAACTAACTTTAAATACTAACTCCTGATTAATTAATAATTCTTCTGTTAAGCATTTAAAATCAGTGATTTCTATTTTAGTAGGTAATACTACATCAAATTTTATTGTAGTAAACTCATCAAAATTTTCACTTGAATTTACCTCTTTACATTCAATAAGAATTTCTTGCTTTCCTTCCTTATTAGCTGTAAACACTAGCCTATTACTTGTTGTATAATCTCTAATAAGCTCCCAATCTTGATTACCCTTTATCCAAAACCTATATAATAATCCTTGTTCATTACCAAGAACATCTATAGTAATTTTCTCTCCTACAGTTAAATGGGTTTTATCCATATTTACATCTTTAATTAATTTCTCAATTTCTTTTTCTCCAATAACAAACTCTTCCTTTGCAAGATAATCAAAAGGTCTACTAGACCCCTCTTTTTTACCTTGCACCATAACTATATACTTTCCTTCAGCTGATGGATTCCATATACATGTATCACTTTCAGAAAACTCTTGTATAGTATTCCATACTCCATCATTACCTATAATAAATTTATACTGCAATGGTTCTTTACCAAATACTGCTTCTATAAGAACTTCATCCTCTTTATTTCTAGGACTATCTTTATCAAATAAAATAACTAAATTCTCCAATAACCTCACCCCTCTATCTTAATGCCATATTTATTTTACCATATTTTGTAAGTTATTGCCTCATATTTCTCAATTTTATTATACATTTTTTTCTTTTAATAGTTAAGATATGAAAAAGAAATACCAAAATAATTTTAATTACTTTGGTATTTCTAGTTTAAATATTAACTTTTTCAAATTCTTTATTAATCTTTCTTCATCTTCTTTACTTCTTTTTTTAGGATTAGGTGTTCTCCCACCAGCCTGCCTTATTTTCTGAGAAATATGTCGTTCTTCTAATAATCTATCTATATTTTTATCCGTATAAATGTATCCTTTTGGATTAATTACTTCAGCTTTTTTAGGCAAACATAATGCCGCTACACCATAATCTTGAGTAACAACAATATCATTCTCTTTTGTATTATTTACAACATACATATCCACACTTTGGAAACCGCTATCTACAACTTTAACTATAGAATAATCACTTCTAATATAATGATTTATATCACAATATATTAGAACTTCTATATTATTTTCCTTTGCTATACTTTCAATAATAGGGATGCTTGGACAAGCATCCCCATCTATAATTATTCTCATATTATAATCTTTTTTCAAGCTCAGCCTTCATATCTTCATATCCTGGCTTGCCTAATAAAGCAAACATATTCTTCTTATATGCTTCAACACCTGGTTGATCAAATGGATTAACACCTAATAAGTATCCACTTATTCCACAAGCTTTTTCAAAGAAGTAAACTAATTGTCCAAAGTAATAAGCTGATAATTCTGGAATATTAACTATCATATTAGGAACCCCACCGTCATTATGAGCTAATAATGTTCCTTGGAATGCCTTTTTATTAACAAAATCCATATCTTTTCCTGCTAAGAAGTTTAATCCATCCCCATCATCTGGAGTCTCTTCGATAAATATCTTTTTACTAACTTCTTCTACATTTAGTACTGTTTCAATTAAATTTCTTCTACCTTCTTGAATATATTGACCCATTGAGTGAAGATCAGTTGAAAAATCTACTGCTGCTGGGAATAATCCCTTTCCATCTTTACCTTCTGATTCTCCATATAATTGCTTCCACCATTCATTAAAATAATGTAATGATGGTTCATAGTTAACTAATATTTCAATTGCTTTTCCCTTATTGTATAAAGCATTTCTTGCTGCCGCATATTGATAACATGCATTTTCTTTTAATGATGGATTAGAATACTTTTCTCTAGCATCTGCTGCACCTTGCATCATTTCATCTATACTTATACCTGCAACTGCTATTGGAAGTAAACCAACTGCTGTTAATACTGAGAATCTTCCCCCAACATCATCAGGAACTACGAAAGTTTCATATCCTTCTGCATCTGCTAAAGACTTTAATGCTCCCTTTGCTTTATCAGTTGTAGCAAATATTCTCTTCTTAGCTTCTTCTTTTCCATATTTCTTTTCTAAATATGCTTTGAATATTCTAAATGCTATAGCTGGCTCAGTTGTAGTACCTGACTTAGATATTACATTTACAGATACATCCTTACCTTCTATTACTTCTAATAAATCAGCCATGTAAGTTGAGCTAATATTATTACCTACAAAGAATATTTGAGGTGTCTTTCTCTTGCTTGCATCTAATGCACTGTGGAAAGAATGTGATAACATTTCAATAGCTGCTCTTGCACCTAGGTATGATCCCCCAATACCTATAACTATTAAAACTTCTGAATCACTTTGTATCTTTTTAGCTGCTGCCTTTATTCTTTCAAATTCAGCTTTATCATAATTTATAGGAAGGTCCACCCAACCTAAAAAGTCATTTCCTGCCCCTGTTTTATTGTGTATTTTTTCATGAGCTGCTTTTACTAAATCCTCCATATAATCTAATTCATTTTCTTTTAGAAATGGAGCTGTTTTTGATAAATCTAATGTTAAATCTCTTCTCATAATTGTTACCTCCAAATATTAATTATGGAAACTTGCCTAATTTATTATATCATAATTAGTATGATTTTTTAAATTACTTATGTATTATTCCCACTTTTTAAGCTACATATTATTTATATTTTAAAATGAAGTACTTATTACTAATAATTATCTCCAATCTCTCTTGAAGCCTTATCACTACTACACTTAGACAAATTAATAATATATATACTTTATACATATTTCTCATCATAGTTTGTTATTCTTGTATTTAAAATATAGAAAAAGCGATGAATTTCTTCATCGCTTTAAATTACTCAGCTATAGCTTGTACTGTTTTTGCTTTATCTAAATCTCTATAATGTTTAACTGCTGCACCTAGAAGAATCCAATATAATGGTGCTACTCCTATGACACTGATATTAAAGAAGCTTTGTATTACGTACCCTAAAATCATTAAGAAATATATCTTACATCTGTCATCTTCTCGCCTTTTAAATAATTTTGTTAAAATAACTCCTATAAGTGCTACATATGAAATTAATGTTAATATTCCTCCGCATGCCCAATACTCTAAGAACTCGTTATGTGCTTTATCTATTCCTGCCTTTTTAGTATTTACATAATAAGTATATCCATCAAAATTATCTCTTAACAATCTTGATTGTAATGTATCAAGACCAGTACCTATAATTGGACTTTTTTTAATTGCATCGCTAGTAATCTTCCAAATCAAAAGTCTTCCTGAACCTGATTTCTCACTTTTATCTATTGCATCTTCAACTATACTTTTAGCCCTAAAAACAAACCCACCTCTTCCTGTTACCTCCATAACAGAAAATACTACAAAAAACATCATTACTAGAATTAAACTTCTTTTAATTCTATCCTTATTTATAAAAACAAAACTCAATCCTATTATACAACATACAACTAATGATAGCCACCCACTTCTAGTATAGGTTACTAATACTCCTGCTAAAATTATTGATGAATATATAGAAAAAATTTTCTTATTCTTAAATATATAAATGCCTATTGATAAAATCAAAAACAAAAGTAAATAAGAAGATAGAAAATTTCTATTACCAATGGTCGCAACCATATCTATAGACTTTTCGCCACCGAACATTCTTATTCTTAACGGATCAATACCATAATATTGAAAAACAGCATATATGGACATAATTGTTCCAGATATACAAAAAATATGACTTGTGTATTTATAAAACTTTATAAAATACAAAGAACTCATAAATAACAATATATAAATTATATATGCTAGAAGTCCTTCATATCTATATTTATTTCCCATAATAGCAACTGATAATTCAATGCTAAATAATGTTGCTATTATCAAACTCGCCAAAAATAAAATTATTAAACATTCTTCTATTTTAAACCTAATTTTCATTTTAAGTTTTACTAATAAAAAGAGTATAAGAAAAAATATTAAATATAGATATACTACTTTACCTGACACATAATATGGTTTTGCTATAGTTGTTACTATAAATGGCATAAATATAACTACAGAATAAAGTAACATATTTAATATATCAACATCATCAAAATCTTTACTTAGTAAATTATCTTTTACTTTCATACCCACCAGCCTTCCATAATAATACAATTATAGCATAAAGCGATCATTTGAGGGTATATAAAAAAGATAGTTATAGCATATTTACTATAACTATCTAAATCTAAAATTTTATTCAAATTCAATTATATACGGTTCCTTATAAAGTGCTTAAACTCTAGATTTATAAAGAATCATAACTATTAAGTGGGGAATATGGTGGGTACTGTAACTTATTGTTATAATTTTAAAGCTTATTTTTTTACTTTAATATATATCTGTTAAGTTCATTTCCCAATTCATCTAAAACCAATACATTAATTTGTCCTCTTTCTCTCCCCATTTTACATCCACCATCTATAAAATATCTTTTACATGGATATTCATAACTAATTATGTTACATGTACCTTCTCTAGTCATATATGCAGTAGGAGTATGTCCAGTTACAATTACCCTTTTTAAATTATCTTTCGGAATATCATTTATATCAATTCTTAAATTTGTATAAATATAAGAATTCCTAATCCAAAGTAAATCATAATCATCTTGCTCATTAATATTAACTCTCCAGTCAATTCCTGCATGAACTACTAGAATATTATCTGTAATAAATTTTTTAGGAAGCTTACTTAAAAATTTAGTATATTTAGATAAAGGTTCTAAATTAAGCATCCCAACAACTTCAAGAAACCCATCAACATTTTTCAGTCCATTTTTATCAAAGGTTTCTCTCCCTCCATTTAATAACCACAAATTATACGCCTCAAAATTGTAATTACTCGTTTTTACCCAAAACTCATCATGATTTCCTAATAATGCTGTTGCTTTCTTATCTTCTACCAACTCAATAACATAATCAAGAACTTTTATACCATACTCAAACTCTTGCTCTTCTCCATCTATGTAATCACCAGCAAAAATAATATGACTATTTTCATCTTTAAATTCTTCTATATGTTCTAATTGTTGCAAAGCTCCCCAATTAGAGTGTAAATCTGATAAGATAATATATTTTTTCAACCAATATCACCCTTTATAAATTTCATAATCTTATCAACACAATTATACAATTAAACATCTAAAATCTTTTTTTTAATTCACATTTTAGTATCCACTCATTACAAATTTCTTTAAACTGCTTAAAATCAAGAAGATATCCTACCTTGATAATACCAAGATATTTCATTCCATTAGTATAAATATGAATATTGTTATTCGTATCCATTTCAAAAAAATAATCATCTATAGATATTCTATTATCTGTAATATTATAAATCATTATGATCACCTTCATAAGTTAATATACTTTATTTTATACGCAATCCATTCCAAATGCCATTGACAGTGAGGCTCTGGGGTGATAATTCTTAAGAGCCTACGGAGCCACCTCATTTTTAATTATAGGCTCATACCAAATAGGCTATCATCCCCCCCTCTCACTGTAAATGGTGCACTCACGTCATTTTCCATTCACTACATAAATATTATACTATTTTTTTAATGATTGATTTCCATTAAATTTAACTTTTGTTTCATTCGCAGTTTCAATATTTATATTACCTGTTATTTTCGCAGCTATTTCTGTATCTGCTCCACTCCACATATGTGCATAATGCTTTAATGTTATTTCTGGGCTACTATGACCCATACGTTGAGATAATACAAGTACAGATACATTAAATTCATTAATAAGATAACTAGCATGAGAATGCCTTAATCCTTTCGCTTGTATCTTCTTTACTTTAGCTAATTTAGAATAACGATTAATTATTCTAGATATTGTTGATTTAATCATTGGTAATCCATCATAAGTAAAAACAAAATCTTCTTCTCCACCTAACCCAATTTCCTTCTGTCTTATTCTCCACTCTTTTAAAATTTTTATAGTATCATCATCTAACGCAATTATTCTCTTGCCATCTTCCGTCTTTGTATATGAATTTCTTTTCCACTCCGTTTTATTTTTAATAATAAGCATATGATGAATAGTTAATCGTTTCTTTGTTAAATCAACATTATTCCAATATAATGCCGTACCTTCATTTACTCTAATTCCTGTCATATAATACACCCATAACATAACAAAATTTAAATGCTCGTAAAAATCTCCAATATAAATTTGATTAATAACTTTTTCAAATTCTTGCTTTGTCCAATATGGAACTATTGCCTTTCCTTTTTGAATTGCTTTAACATTTTTAGCTATATTATGTTCTAAGTATTGCATTTCTACTGCTTTATCTAAACTTTTTCTAAACATACCAAAAATAAGACTTGCATATGATTGAGAATATCCTTCCCCACCATTTTCTTTACTACTTAATAGCCATGTGCGAAAGTTTTGAACATTTTCTACTGATATAGAACGAAGTGGGATAGAACTAAATCTATCCCTTATTTTTTCTAATATTCCCTCTTTAACATTAAATGTGCTTTCTTCAACTTCTGTTTTATAATATGGTATATATACTTTATCCATAAACTCACCATATGTCATTTTATAGTTGCCATAACCATTAGCTTTATGATATTCTCTTTTTAAACGAGTTAACTCTTTATTAGCTTCAAAAGCGGAAGAAAAAGGCTTACCATTCCTATCTTTTCTTCCCTTTTTTCTTATTCTTTTTCCCGTAAATCTATCTACCCCAAACTCAGTCTGATAGAAGTAATTTCCTTTATTATCAATATATACTCCTGGATATTTTGTGGTTTGTTGAGTCTTATTTTTCATTAATACCACTCATTTCAGATTCAAAAGACACTCCTAAAATTTCTTCAACAACTTCTCTCGGAACTCTTCCTAATCTTTTATTATTGTAGTATGCACATCCCTTTTGATGAACCATAATAGCTTTAGCTTCTCTAATTAATGAAATAGCTTGATACTTCTTATATCCCAATTTTATTAAATCATCTTTACATATAGTTACACCCAATTAAATCTACTCCTTCTATATTTAATATTCATCTTCACTTACAAGTTCTAATATACGTTGCTCTATTAAAGTTTCATCTAATTTTGTGATTTTTTCTCTCCCACTTTCAATTAGTTCTTTTAAATAAATTTCTGCATATTCTTCTCCATATACACTTCTAAAAGCTTCATATACCATACTTATTGATTTAGCTGTATTCTTCTCAATCCAATTCTTCTTCTTTTTTAATGTCATTTTTTCACGTTGAACTTTTAAAGGTATCTCCTCAATTCCACAAACAAACTTTTCCCACCATCTCATATTAGGTAACCTATTTTTATTATGTAAATCACTTTTATTTTTAGGTCTTGTCTTAAATGAATAATGAGCTGATAAAATTCCTTTTATTATAGAATTAAGTGGTTTACCACTAGATATTTTATAAGCTACTAACATAGCTTTTTTACCTGTCAATTCTAATTCCCATCTAACCCACTTCTCCACATTGAAAACTTCACCTACATTATCTATTCTTTCTTGTTTTTTATCATAAATTCTAAGTATTTGTGGCGAAGCTCCAATATAAATGGTAAATCCAGTTAATTTTCCATCTAAAATTCTTCCACTATTTATTTCAACAAACTTATGACTTTTGGTGCTTAACTGTCCTCGTTTAATATAATCTTGTATAACTTTTACAGATGGACTTGAATCATCAAATATATCCAAGGCTAAATCTAATCTTGAAAATACTCCATCAATATCTAATATAAAAGAAATCAACTTATACCAATGCCATCCTTCGCTTCTACACATAAATTCTTCATATTGTCTACAAGCTTGACCGCTCATATCTATAAGAATATTATTATGTGTCTGACTTGAATGAAGAGTAATATTAGCATAGCTTATACTACTATCGTAAGTGGGATAAGGAGAGGATCCCTTTAAACTTGAAAATTCTAATATAGGAATCCCCAATACATCATTTGATACAATAGAAAAATTACTATTCGGAATTGAACAACGTAAATAATCAATTAAACAATGATTATTTTTCTTTTGATTCATTCATTTTACCTATACTATAACTATCAGCTTCTATTTTAATGTCATCATACATCCAAGCATCAACCATTGACTTCCCTTGACCTACAAATACTTTTTTCAATATCCTTTTAGGTTTGACTTTAAGACCTTTAAATGATATTGGAATAAACTCTCCTTCTTCAAAATTTTCTAAATTATTAGGAATATCATTTTGCCCTTCTAAAACTATAGTTATTGGATTTCCTATCTCTGTTGAGCCATTTGCTATTACTAATTTTATAAAATTCAAATCATAAACTTTAAAAATTAAAGTATACTTTCCAGTTTCAACCAATTCACCATTTAAATTTTTTGCTCTTTCTAATTTAACATTAATTCCTTCCTTAGGAGTTACCATTGCTACAGGAACTTTAAATTGTGAAATATCGAAATATAACTCCCCTAAATCTATAGATTCAGAATCATTTAAATTATGTAATGTCGAACTTTTTAAAATCAATTTTTCCATTTTTAATACCTTCCTTTTCAAAAATTTTATTCAATAATTAATTTATGAAAACTCCGAACTCTCGGAATTTCAAACTACCTATACCCCCTTATATATCAACGCTTATCGGATTTTTCGTTGAGGGAGATTCTCACGTGTTACTCACGTGAGAAATTTTTTTAAAATTAATTTTTTAATATTTTGAGCTATCGCTCAATTGTTCTTTCGATAGAATATTTCCGAACATTCCATTCGAAAACTCCGTTTTCGTCTACAATCTTCTATCAAAATAACAATTATCATTATTTCTTATATTTAACTAACTTTGTTATCTCTTTTATAAAATCAAAATCTCTGTCAATATACGGCGTTTCAAAATATACTGGAGCAGTATGTATTCCATCTATTTTAATATAACCTCCCCCTTTTTCTGTAACAGTTTTATAATCAACATCGTTGGTATCAAATATCATATTGTACCCAATTTTATCCATATTTCCAAGTCCTGCTTTAAATCCCATTTGTGCCCTTATATTCGTCGGTAGGTCATCAGCCGATGGACGTTGCATAAGGCACTCAAAAAACACGCCACACTGCCTTCCTTTCATAACTATTGTAAAAATATAGTCTAATACTTCTTTACTTAATTTCTTATCAACCGAATGGATAAATGCACTAAATTCATCAAATATTAGAATTATAGGTGGTAATCCAAAGTCTACATAATCCTTACCAAATGCAGATATATCATTAAAATAAGTCTTATATCTCTCTTCCATTATTTCAACTACTTCTTTTAACATTTTTGCTATTTGATTAGGTTCAGTAACAACTCTATCTTCCATTCCTTCTATAAATCTTAAAAGACTTAAATCTGCCTTCTTTGGGTCTACAATGTATAATTCGGCTTGTGGAGTTAAACTTAAGTAATTTACAATTTTTGCCAGTATAAAAAAGCTTTTTCCTGAACCAGTTCCTCCCACAATCAAGGAATGCGGAGTCTTACTTAACTTATAAGATATATTTCCAGTAATTTGAATAACATCAGAATTTTTCTGTTGATTATTGATACTTGATGATAAATCAATTCTCTCATCTCTTTCTTTTAGAAATATATACTCAAAATAATCTACTGTTGAATTAGTGCTATCTAATTCTAATCCTAAAGTGCTCTCAAGATTTTCTCCCAATGTTGAAGCAATCTTAACAAACCTATCGCCTAGTTTTGCAATCCTAATATATACTTTTTTGTCATCTTCTTTATAAAAAATTTTTATAGTTCTAACTATTCTTTTTTCCTTTTTTTCTCCTATTTCAAATATATCTTCATCATATAGCTTCAAAGAATGAATTAAGTATTGCAATGCTTTTTCAATATTCTTGTTTATTCCTTCTTGTTTCATTCCTCGAAACCTTTTATAATAAACTATAGTTTTATATATCACATAAAAGAAAATTAGTGTTAATATGATTTGTAAAATATTACTGTGAATCTTATCCGAAATATTAACAGTAATAATTATTTCTAGAAATATTAGTGAAATTACCAATGCTAATCTTAGTGGTATATAAAACAATTTAATTACTGGAGAAGGAGGGTAAGTAACGGTCTGCCAACCTTTACCCTTCTTCTTTATTAAGCTTAAAAATTTATTAATCATAATATTTTCTCCTATATCACTTATATATGGTAATAAGCATTATTAAAAATTTTAAAAGCTGTTGGTTTATTAACTCTACCTAAAAAAATGGAGTTCAAAAAAATAAAAAACTCATTAAAATCTTTATCATTGTCTATATTTATATTACTATCAAGATTTACAATCTTTGTAATATTTGCTTTTTGAAATTCACTCCATCTTTTCAACGGAATTTGAGTATAATTATAAACGCCTTCTTTCTTGCTTATATAAGTTAAAATATCATTTACTAACATATTCTTATACCTTCCTTTCTTCTAATCATTTCATTTCCTTTCTATTAAAAATAAAATTTAAAGTTTTATTTATAACACAATATAGTAATACAGCTAAAATCATAAAAATACTTGCAGTGATAAATTCTTGCATATTTCCTAAAAAAGCATATCTAGGAGATGAATGCATCCACATCCTACCATCAGTTGTTAAAGCAAATGGTTGAGAGCAAATCCATTCATAGATTGGCAAATTATCTAAGTAATATTTCAAATTCAGACCAAAAAGACTTAAGTATTCAGATATAACAAACGGAACCATTACAATCAGAGTAATTAAAATCGAGATAACCTTTATTTTACCTAAAATATTATTTTTTTTACTGCTTTCATTCATTTTTTCACCCCCTTTCCCTCATTATTATTTATAAGAATTAAAGATATTTACATCATCTATAATTTATTTATTTAAAATTTCTAATATTTTATTTATCTTCTCTCTATCCTCCTCATTAGGGGTTGTATTTAAGAATAATGCTATAAGACTTTGCAATGACTCGCTTATCTTATTTAAACTAAAATTAGTTGCTTGAAATTCTTTAACTTCTCCTGCTTCTTCTGATTTTTCTAATTTTAAATTAGTAACTTCTTTTACATCTACTACTCTAAAAAATGATTTCTTCCTAACTATTTCATTACGTAATTCCTCACCAACATCATTCATTATTACTTGAGTGAAATACCTTAATCCACGTACTGGTATAGGCAGTGGTTCTTTACTCTCCAATATTAACGAGAATAAATCGGTGTTATCATCTACCTCATAATGAGATATTTTTTTCTTATTGACACTTTTTAATGAATAACTATTATACTTTTCAATAGCGTCTAAAATATTTCCCTCTATTCTTGACATCTTTATTTCTTTATTAGCCAATGATAAAATAATATGGTATTTGTAGTTTAATTCTAATTTTAGTTTCATTTGCGAAACTCCTCTCTTTTATTGATACTTTTTTTATTTAAACAATTCAAAATTAAAGCTCTCACCCATAACTCGCCTCCATTTCACCTCCCTTCATAACCTTATCATAAACTCATTATATTCCTCTTATATCCACTTTGCAACAACTTTTTATTTTTTAATAAATATAAATATAAAAAGAAGCCCTTAAACAAATAAAGACTTCTTAAAAACTTATTTAATTTAAATACATATAGTATAATAAAGTAATAACAAATAGCTTTTACCAACCTAACTTTTAGTTAAGATATAAATAAATTTTAGAAAGGAAATGATTATAATAGATTCTATGATAGCTTTTGCTTACCAGCCTTCAATAGCATTATTAAAAATTGATACTATGGAGTTTGATTGGATAACTGATACTAAAGAAAATGATAAAATTTTTAAACAACTTTCTAAGGTTAATTATTTCGACTACTATTATATTAATAAAATACTAATAATACCCGACCCAATACCATCCCCTAGATTAAATTGGTCAAAAAAAATTATAATAAATAATTTAGAAATAGACTGCAATGGAAAGTTTCTAGCTTTTTTTCATTACAATAATACTAATGATATTATCTTTGCTGATTCTTTAACATTCCCAGAATACATATTTTTAAAAAATAATATTGATATTATTTAATGTATTTATAATAAATAATTTGGTGGTAGAATTAGGGGGGAACTACATAAATTTAAGCCTATTTTATAGTTTATTAATTAAAACAAATACTATAAAACAGGCTTTTTTACTTAAGTTAATATTTATCTATTATTCAAATTCTATAGTAGCTGGTGGTTTACCAGTGCAATCATACATTACACGATTAACCCCATTTACTTCATTTACTATTCTAGTTGTTACTTTTCCAAGTACTTCCCATGGAAGGTCTGCAGATTCTGCAGTCATAAAGTCACTTGTTGTTACAGCACGAAGGGCAACTGCATAATCATACGTTCTTTCATCTCCCATAACACCAACTGATCTCATGTTAGTTAAAGCAGCAAAATATTGTCCTATTTCCTTATCTATACCAGCCTTAGCTATTTCTTCTCTATATATAGCATCTGCATCTTGAACAATTCTAACTTTCTCAGCCGTAACTTCTCCAATTATTCTTATACCAAGTCCTGGTCCAGGGAAAGGTTGTCTGAATACAAGTTTTTCTGGAATTCCAAGCTCAAGTCCTGCTTTACGAACTTCATCCTTAAATAATAATCTTAATGGTTCAATTATTTCTTTAAAGTCTACACAATCAGGAAGCCCTCCAACATTGTGATGTGACTTAATTACAGCTGACTTACCTAAACCACTTTCAATAACGTCTGGATATATTGTTCCTTGAACAAGATAATCTACTGAGCCTATCTTCTTAGCTTCCTCTTCAAATACTCTAATGAACTCTTCACCAATTATTTTTCTCTTTGTTTCTGGGTCCTCTACTCCTGCTAGCTTTTCATAAAATCTTTCTTGAGCATTAACGCGTATAAAGTTTAAATCATAAGCACCATTAGGTCCAAATACTTCTTCTACTTCATCCCCTTCATTTTTACGAAGTAATCCATGATCTACAAAAACACATGTTAGTTGCTTTCCAACAGCTTTTGAAAGTAATACAGCTGCTACTGATGAATCAACTCCACCTGATAAAGCACATAATACTTTACCATCTCCAACTTTTTCTCTAATTTCTTCAATAGTTTTTTCAACAAAAGAATCCATCTTCCAATCCCCAACACAACCACAAACATTATAAACAAAGTTTGAAAGCATCTTCGTACCTTCTTGTGTGTGCATAACTTCTGGATGGAATTGAACAGCATATAAGTTCTTTTCTTCACATTCCATAGCTGCAACTGGACAAACTGGAGTATGAGCTACTACTTTAAAGTCTTCCGGAGCCTTTTCTATGTAGTCTGTATGACTCATCCAACAAATTGTTGTTTCTGAAACTTCATTAAATAATTTCGATTTTGAATCTACAGCCACTTCTGTTTTTCCATATTCACTTACAGGTGCTGTTGCAACACTTCCACCAAGCATATGAGCCATAAGTTGAGAACCATAGCATATACCAAGTACAGGTATTCCTAATTCAAATATAGCTTTATCACATAAAGGTGAATCTTCTCCATATACACTGTTTGGACCACCTGTGAAAATTATACCCTTTGGATTCATTTCCTTAATCTTATCAATACTTAAATTGTGCGGATGAACCTCACAATATACATTACACTCTCTTACTCTTCTAGCTATTAATTGATTATATTGACCACCAAAGTCAATAACCAAAACTAACTCTTTTTTCATGCTGACCTCCAAATAATAGTATTATTTTATATTATCTTACAGTTCTCACTTTTTTACAACATTTTATTGGCTTACACTATAGTTTGGTGCTTCTTTAGTTATATTAATATCATGAGGGTGACTTTCTCTTAACCCTGCAGATGTTTGAACTACAAAAGTTGCAGTTTCATATAATGTATCTAAATCTTTCGATCCTAGGTATCCCATACCTGATCTAATTCCACCAAGCAATTGATATATTGTATCTGCAACATATCCTTTATAAGCAATTCTACCTTCAACACCTTCAGGAACTAATTTTTTATTTCCTTCTTGGAAATATCTATCCTTTGAACCACAAGCCATAGCAGCTAATGATCCCATGCCTCTATATACTTTGTAGCTTCTTCCTTGATATATTTCTATATCCCCAGGAGCTTCTTCACATCCTGCAAATAATGATCCCATCATTGCTACCTTTGCTCCTGCAGATAAAGCCTTTACTATATCTCCAGAATACTTAATTCCACCATCTGCTATAACTGGAACTCCGTATTCTCTTGCAGCTTCAGCACAATCCATAACTGCTGTTAATTGAGGAACCCCAACCCCTGCAACAACTCTTGTTGTACAGATTGATCCAGGCCCAATACCAACCTTAACACAGTCTGCTCCTGCCTTTATTAAATCTACAGTTGCTTCTGCAGTTGCAACATTACCTGCTATTATTTGAAGTTCTGGATATTTAGCTTTTATCTTCTTAACAGCATCTAAAACACCCCTTGAATGACCATGAGCTGTATCTAAAGTTATAACATCAACCTTAACTTTTACTAAAGCATCAACTCTATCCATCATATCAGCCGTTACACCAACTGCTGCTCCACAAAGTAATCTACCTTGTCCATCTTTTGCAGCATCAGGATAAGATTTAGTTTTTTCTATATCTTTTATTGTAATAAGTCCTTTTAAATTTCCTTCCTTATCTACTAAAGGTAACTTTTCTATTTTATGTTTCTTTAAAATTTCTTTAGCTTCTTCTACAGTTGTATTTTCTGGTGCAGTAACTAAGTTTTCCTTAGTCATTACATCACCTATTTTTTTAGAATAATCTGTTTCAAAAGTAGTATCTCTATTAGTTAAGATACCTACTAACTTTCCTTCAACAGTTATTGGTACACCTGAAATTCTATATTGGCCCATTAATTCTTCTGCATCTGCTAAAGTATGTTCTGGTGAAAGATAAATGGGATCTGTTATTACTCCATTTTCTTGTCTCTTTACTCTATCAACTTCTTTAGCTTGCTCTGCTATTGTCATATTTTTATGTATAATTCCTATTCCACCTTCTCTAGCCATAGCTATTGCCATCTTAGATTCAGTAACTGTATCCATACCTGCACTAATTAGAGGAATGTTTAAAGCTATTTTCTTTGTTAAGTTTGTTTTTAATGTTACTTCCCTTGGTAAAATCTCTGATTTGTTAGGTACTAATAATACATCATCAAATGTATAAGCTTGTTTTAAAATTCTTGCCATAATATTGCCTCCCCATATCTTTGAATAATTATTTGCATTTCTAAATTTTCTTGCAAGTATAATTTCATTTTTTACCTATTTTTGAGTACAAAAAAAGCACATTAACTTACCTAAGTGAAGTTAATATGCCTATAGTAATCTATACTAAGTTATATCAAATTCACCCATAGTCGGAAATTTACGGCTTCCGGTAGATACTCCCTGCCTTATTCAGGGGATATACGAGTTGTAAATGTGCTACTTATTAAATTAAACTTATTATAGATTATTTATTCTTTTCTGTCAATAAAATATGAAATTAAAATTGCAAAAAGAAAAAGTGTTAGCCAAACTAACACTTTATTTCTACTCATAATCTGATATTATCCCTGATAAGCTACCTCCAGCACTTGGACCGCCACCATAACTATAATTAGGTGCATAATACGAAATTCCATTTACAGTGTTGCTAGAAGCATCAGTATATCCATCCATTAACATTTCCAAATGCGCTCTATACAAAGGAGAAAATGTTATAGCTGGAGAATCTGGACTATTTTCATCATATGGTCTATAAGATATTTGCATATTAAAATTACCAACAGTTACACTTTTCGCCACTAAACTAGATCCTTTCATTTGGCAAGGTCCTGATAACACAAACTCCAAGTCTCCATTGCATAATATCATCACATTCTCTATATTAAATGCAGGTGTAACCACCTTAACTTTATCAGCATTAATTAGATACACATTAAAATTAGGAGTTGATAATGGAACTTTTCTTACAGGCTTACTAAAATCTGAACTCATGGACTCTAAATTATTTATTAAAGTATTACTATTTGAACAATTTATTTCTAGTGTTCCATTATAATATGGTATTTTACTATTATCAAAAATAGGCAACTCAAATTGCTCATTTGTTTCTGAGCCTGCAGCTACACTGCCTGCCCCCACATTAGCTGTTGAATTAGAAGAATTAATTAAAGAAGGATCTAAATTAAGAGAACCTCCACCATTTACCTCTACATTTTCACCACATATTGAATACCTAAATATATCATTTGCATAAATATATTTTCTTATTTTTGCATTAACTGTCCTACTTTGCCCAGAAGTTGTTGTTGATGTACTTACAACTTGTAAATACTCATCTGATGCATTTATATGCTTTGTTAAATTCACATTAACTTCTCCAAACATTGCAGAATCATGTATTGTAAATGATGATGTTCCTAAATCCCCTAATGCATCATAATCACCACTATTTGCATTAGCCAATGCTCTTTCAATTCCAGCCTCTGCTTCATAGTATAAAGTTTGATATTTCTCTTCACCAGAATTTCCCTTCATTGTATTTACTACTGCTAAAGTAGAAACTCCAGATATAACCACAAATAAAAGGGAAAAAACTAGTACAGTTATTAATGCTGATCCTTTTTTAACTTTTCTCCTCATACTTCCCCTCCTAATTTCTTGGCATTACAGCTGACTTATATTCTGTAATTTCACCATGTAAATTTACAAATTCAATAGTTATAAAATATCTTTTATCCGTTGAATCAACACTTTTTTTTATCTCTATATCTTTAATTTTTTCAATTCCAGAAACATCTGATGTAAATGCAGCCCCTCCAAATTTCTTTCTTTCAACTCTATCTCCTACCTTAATATAATAATACAAATCTCCCTTTACCTTTAACGATAATAATTTTTCAAAGCTACCGGATGGCAAATTAAAATTATAGCAAGTATCTATAATTCCATTAATTGTAATACTACTACTTCCTGTAAGATTTAAAGCTGTAGCATCTATTTCTTTACCAATTCTTAAATCTTCTTCTAATGTACTTATAATTAGTCTTGCTTCATCATTAAAAACTGATTGAGATTGTGTCATTGAAAATAATTTTCCAGATGTAATTGATATTCCAAGTACAATAGCCCCAAATATAACTGTTATTCCTATTACTGCTATAAGTTCAACTAATGTAAAACCTTTTTTCTTTTTCATATACTCTACCTCCTCATCTACCTAGGAGTTACATAGGTTTTTCTATTAATTAGGCTTGATTCACCTTTATTTGTATCCCAACACCAAGTCTCTATTTCATAGAATCCATCAGCATTCCAATTAATATATATTCCCATACTATACTCTGATGAACTTTGCTTACATAAATTAAAATCACTTGGATCAGAGACCCCATCTGGCTTGTTACTTGAATCATCATCTAACAAATGTTCTTTTACTAATGCTCTAACCTCATCTGCATTTGAAAAGCTACACTTATATTTTGTACCTACTGTTTTGGGCATATTGTTCAACGCAACTCTATCTTCCTTCAATGTTTCAAAAAATACTTTTGAAATATTATCTGTACTATATGTTGCACTATTTATTGAACTAATTTTAATAACAGATATTAACAGTCCAGTTATTGCAAGCATAATAATTACAAAAGCTGCTAAAGCCACTGCAATCTCTATTAAAGTAAATCCTTTTTTCTTTTTTACTTTCAAAACTACACCTCCATCTTTAATTAGAAGGTTTTATTAATTAAAATCATATTCTTCTGCTCCGCCTTCTCCAGAATCATAGAATGAAAACACTATAGAACACCCTTCACCACTATGATTAAAAGAGTTTAACTCTGCAATTCTGTCATAATTCTCTAACTTATCAATAAATGATAATACCTTGTTTATATCCCCTTTAACAGAATAAGTTATTTGAATCTTTCTCATTCCTTTTAAATTAGAAGACTCTTGTCCTTCTTCTACCCCGACTAATTGAATAACTGATGTTTTTTCAAAAGAGCCATTAGATGAGGAAAGGCCTGATTCTGTAACCATTTTTTCTACATCTCTAAAAACTTCTGGATATCTATCTGTTTTAGGTAACGTTATAGTAGCTTCTTTATACTTAACCATCAAATCATCCAATGTTTTTTTTCTCTGCTCAATATCATAGTCAATACTTTGAACAGAAACTAACTGACTCTCTAAACTTTTAATTTCTTGTTTTAAATTTTTAGTTTTTTCTTCACCTGGAGATATTATGAATAAATAACAAAGAGCAAATATAGATAATACTCCTAACACATATAATATTATCTTTTCATTTTTTGTGGTAGCTCGTCCATTAGTTTTACTTTTCATTTGCACTACCTCCCTTTGTCTTTACACTTACTGAAAACTTTATTTCACCTTCACCACTCCAACTATTAACATGAGAATCAGCAAATTTCTCATTTTCTCTAAGATTAGCCCACATCTTTTGTATAGCACTCTTATCACCTGAATTTCCATTAATTTCTACACTGGAAGATACTCCCCCTTTATAGTTAATACTTGTTATCTTTATTCCATCTATTTCTACTAATTTATATAACTCTTTTATTAACTCATCTGTATCTATATCCATAAGCAATTTCAATTGTTCTGCTTTAGTAATTTGCTGATTTGTTGCCGCTATTTGTTGATCTAGCTCTTCTTTTTCCTTTACTTTAACATTACTTAAAGCTAACTCATTCTTTAAATTTTCTGCTTTCTTATTTAATAGATACTCTTTCCCTATTCTATAGCCAAAGCTTCCTCCAACAAACACAACCACTAATAATAAAATTAACATTATTGTTTTACTTGATTTCACAGCACCTTTGGTATTGGAATTTACCTGAGGGACTAAATTTAACTCTCTACTCACCCTAATCCCTCCTCAATAATAATCCATAACACATAATATAGTCTTTCAACTTAATCTTCTTAGGTGTCTTTACGCTTGTCTTTAAATCAGAAAACATAGGTAACTTAGCTGCCCTAGAACTTAAATTAACTTCAAAATATTGTTCAATCCCTTTAATTCTAGTAGCTGATCCCATTACATATATTCTATCTAAGTTTTTCTTAACTTTACCTGATGTATAGTACTGTATTAGAGTATTATAGTCATTAGCCTCATCCTTAAAGTATAATTCTATATCACTTTCTTCTCCTGACTGTTTAGGCTCAATTAAGTCCACAGTATCTAATATAGAATTATATTCAGTTAAATTAGTAAAATCCTTATCTACTGTACTTAATATTCCACTATCTTTATATTTTTCTAGTATAAGTTTTCCCCATTCCATAATTGTAATATTGGAATCATCAGAATCTATTCCAATTACTCCAATAGTTTTTATTCCTTTTGTTGTAGATTTTCTTAAATCTCCAAAGACTCTAGCTACTACATTCGCATATAAGTCTATTGCCTTTACATTAAGCCTTAAAGTTTTTCCAAGTTCCATAAACGCATCAATCTTATCCTTAGAACAAGCTACTACAAGAACATCACATTTTCCTGTTCCATCATTTTTATTTTGATTTATGATTTGGTAATCAAAATAATATTCGTCTACTCTATCTCCCATGAACTGCCTTAACTCAAAATCTACTGAATCTCTCATAGCTTCATCTTTTGCAAATGGAATGTTTAAATGTCTTGTAATAATATCCTCGCCTCTTACAACAAAAGCAACATCCTTAGTTTTTGCCTTCTTTATATGCGGTGCTATTGCTCCTGATATTATGTTTACATCTAAAATTCTCCCATTATCAAATGAATTTCTCGGAGTTTCAATTGTAGTACCATTAGATATTTTGTATCTTGTTCCAACTAAAATTGAAATAGTTTCTTTATTTATGTCTATTGCAATTAAGTCTTTTTCGAACATACCCCCACCTCACTTACCTTATAAAACTTAAATACCATTGTAAAATTTCACTTCCAAAAAGAAGTGTTATATATGATGAGAGAGCTATATAAGGACCAAATGCCATGGTATCCTTGCCCCCTCTTCTTTTCCATATCATTAATACAAATGCAGCCATTCCTCCTAAGACTATTGAGATGAATAAATTTAACATATTCATCTTAAATCCTAGAAACAATCCTACAATACCTATTATTTCTACATCCCCCCAGCCCATTGCTCCAAACCAGGCAAAGATTGATATTATTAGGACTGGAATTGCTATTCCTAATATAATACTAATAAAGCCTACTTGTTTATTCATAAAAAACTCAATTATAGTAAAAAATACTCCAATTACCACTAAAACTATAATTGTTGAATCGTACACATCTTGAGTTTTAAAGTCTATTATACCAATAACTATTAAAATACTTGTAAAAATCATATATTTTAATAATTCAATTGTAAGTCCAAATTTTAAATATAAAAATACAAAAAGCAACCCTGTTGCTCCCTCAATCAATGGATATTGCTTTGATACCTTTTCTCCACAATATCTACATTTTCCTTTTAAAAATAACCAACTAAATATAGGCACTAAATCCCATACTTTAAGATTATGTCCACAACTTCCACAATGAGAAGGCGGATATGCTATTGATTCTTCTTTGGGTATTCTATATATGCATACATTCAAAAAACTTCCAATAATTGTTCCAAAGATAAATATCATTATGCTAATAATAAAATCCATTTAATTCTCCTATTTCAGAATAGCCTCTTATACATTAAAGAGGCTATTCTAATAATTAAATATATACTAGTTTGCTATTGATGAAGGATCCCCTGATGCAGTTGCAGCTTTTAATTCATCCATATCTACATCACCTTTTAATTCGCTTACATCATTACTTGTAACTGATACATATTTTTCCCAAGTACTTGTATTGGTGGTATACTCTGACACAACATCGTCTACAGTAACAGTACCTGGATCTGTTCCAACACCTCCAAAAGTTATATCTGGATCCTTTGATATCATTGTCTCATATGCCATTCTTACATTCCTTGCTTGAGTAATTACCTTAGAATCTTGTGCATCTTCCATATACCCAATAACTTTTGGTACTAACACTGCAGCTAAAATACCAATAATAGCGATAACTGCAATAAGTTCAATAAGTGTAAAACCTTTCTTTTTCTTCTTAGCTAATTCATTCATAAATTATACCTCCTAAAAATTAATTAATATTTATATAAACTTTAAATTTATATACAACTTTACATTCCTTGAATAGCATCCATCATATTAAACATTGGAAGCATTACTGCAAGAATTATAATTAAAACAACTCCAGCAAGTCCAATAATTAACAATGGCTCTATCATTGTAATTAATTTATCTACTGCTGCTTCTGCTTCACCATCATAATATTCAGCCGTCTTCTTAAGCAAAGCATCTAAGGCTCCTGTTTCTTCACCAACAGTTATCATTTGAGTTAACATTAACGGGAATATATCTAAATCTTCTATAGTTTTTCCTATTAGATTTCCTCTTTTTATATCCTCTTTTGCATATTCCATCTTACTTTCAACATAAGAATTTTCTAATACATTAGTAGATATTTCTAAGCTTTTTAAAATAGACATTCCAGAATTATTTAAAATATAAAATGTATTTGCAAACCTACTAGCCATTATTTGTGCATTAATTGATCCAAACAATGGACCAGTTATTTTATTTTTATCTCTCCAAAGGATAAAGTTTTCATCCTTATCTAAAACTAACTTCTTAAAGGCTATAGCTGCTACTGCTATTAATAAAACTATATACCAATAAGCTGATACAAAATTACTTATCGCTAAAATTATTTTTGTTGGTAACGGCAACTCCCCTCCAGCTGCTGCTAAGTTATTTACAAACTGGGGAACAACAAATATAAGTAAGAAAATAACTATAAGTACAGCAAAAACTCCTACTACTTTCGGATATGCGGTTGCAGACTTTATCTTTCTTTGTTGTTTATATAACTTATCATAATACTCAGATACCTCATACATTACTGTATCCAAATTACCTGATGCTTCACCTGCTGTTATCATATTTACCATAAAGTCTGGAATTCCATCCTCATACTTTAAAGCGTCTGACAAAGCTCTACCTCTTTTTATTTCTTCCTTTGCTCTTCTTAAAACATCTTGAAGAACCTTATTCTCAGTTTGCTCTATACAAAGTTCTACACATCTTAACATTGGCATACCTGATTGAAGAGTAAATGCAAACTGTCTACTAAATAAAGCTAAATCTTTCAATGTTATCTTTTTTAAGAAATTCAAATCAATATCTTTATTTAAAGCACTTTCTCCTTGTATATCAGTAATGTAATATCCTCTTTCTCTCAAGCTAGTTACAACTTCCTTGCTTGAATTAGCCTCCATACTCCCACTAATAGCATGATTGCTATCATTAACTGCACTATATCTAAATATAGCCACTAGAACTCCCCCTCTCCTTTATGAATACATCATTCTCTTACTACAGCTACCCTTAATAATTCATCTACAGTTGTAATTCCTTCATAAACATGTTCCATACATGCCATTGTTAGTGTTTTCATTCCATCTCTAATAGCAATATCTTTTAACACATCTGAATTCTTTCCTGCTGTAATTGCATCCCTAACATTTCTTTCAATAGGAAGTATTTCATAAATACCAATTCTTCCTTTATAGCCTGTCCCATTACAATGTGGACATCCTTCTCCCTTAGTTAAAATTATCTTTTCATCACTATCCCTACCAAGAATTCTTTTTTCATATTCTGAGGCATAGTACTTTTTAGCACACTTGGTGCAAACCTTTCTAACAAGTCTTTGTGCAATTATTCCTGTTACAGATGTTGATATTAAATATGGTTCAATTCCCATATCAACTAATCTAGCAACTGAGGATGGTGCATCATTTGTATGTAGTGTACTTAAAACTACGTGTCCTGTAATAGCTGCTCTAATGGCTATTTCTGCCGTTTCACCATCTCTAATTTCTCCAACCATTATGATATCAGGGTCTTGTCTTAATATTGATCTAAGACCTGATGCAAATGTTAATCCAGCTTTTGCATTAACATTTACTTGATTTATACCATCAACCATAAATTCAACTGGATCTTCTACTGTAATAATATTTTTATCTATAGTATTTAATTCATTTAAAACTGCATATAAGGTAGTTGATTTACCACTTCCTGTAGGTCCAGTTACTAGGATTATCCCAAAAGGATTTTGCAATATCTGTTCAAGTTTTTTCATGTCATCCTTTCTCATTCCTAGGCTTTCCTTATTCATAAGGCTAGAATCTTTAGAAAGAATTCTTATAACCACCTTCTCACCATTTACGGTTGGAAGGATAGAAACTCTCAAATCAACTGCTTTTCCATCTATATTGGTAAGAATTCTACCGTCTTGTGGAATTCTTTTTTCTGCAATATTTAAATTTGCTAATATTTTGATTCTTGTAATCAAAGTATTTTGTGACTCTTTAGGTATACTAAGCATATTTTGTAAGCTTCCATCTACTCTTGCTCTTACTCTAACTTCATTTTCAAATGGTTCTACGTGAACGTCACTCGCACCCATTCTGATAGAGTTTTGTATTATAGTATCTACTAATTTAACAACTGGAGCATTAGCCGTAGCTTTTTCAAGTTCTGAAACTTGCTTTTCTTCTTGCTTTTTCTTAGTATTCTCTTTTTCTTTTTGAACTAAATCTTGTGCTACTTTTTCTGCATATTGTTTCGTATAAAAGTTTTTAATAGCTTTTGATATAGAGTCTTTTTTTTCTAATACTTTTTTAACATTAAGTCCAGTTACTACCTTAACATCTTCTACAGCCATTAAATTAAAGGGGTCTGACATTGCAATATATATATCATTTCCTTCAATTTTTATAGGTAAAATATTATGTTTTCTAGCAATAGATTCTGATACTGATCTTATGGCATTTTCATCTATATCAATGGAATCTAAATTAACTTTTTTTATTCCCAATTGTAACTCAAGAACAGACAAGATATCGTTTTCACTAACTAGTCCTTCGTCAACTAATATTTCCCCAAGTCGTCTTCCGCTTAAAGCTTGTTTCTTTAAGGCCGACATTAAATCCGATTGATTTATCTTCCCTGCTTGTACTAAAATATCTCCTAACCTTTTCTTAGTCCTAATCATCTTCTCACCACTATTTCCTACTTTATATTAATTATACACTTTTATGGAATAAATTTAAATAATTTACACAGTTTTTTTGACGACATTTTCCACTAAATCCATTTACTTACTAGCTCTACTTTCTTCATATATCTCCTATGCTTTTTATATAAATTTAATTTTTTTAAAAAACTCTTAACATTTATGATATTTTATTACTACACACGTAAAAAAGAGAGATAAGGACTTTTTTCCTTATCTCTCTAAAACTTCTTAGTACATTCCACCCATTGATGGGTCTGGAGCTATCGGAGCTTCCTTTTCAGGAAGATCTACAACTGCAGCTTCAGTTGTTAAGAATGTTGATGCTACAGATGCAGCATTTTGAAGCGCAGACCTTGTAACCTTAGTTGGATCAACTATACCGGTCTTTATCATGTTCACATATTGGTCATGTAAAGCATCATAACCTATACCAGCTTCACTATTCTTAACTTTTTCTATTATAACTGAACCTTCTACACCAGCATTCTTAGCTATTTGTCTCATTGGTTCCTCTAAAGATCTAACAATTATATTTATACCAACTTGAGTATCTGCAACATCAGACTTTAATTCATTTACCTTATTTATAACATTAACATAAGCTGTTCCACCACCTGGTACTATTCCTTCTTCAACAGCTGCTTTTGTAGCTGCTAAAGCATCTTCTATTCTAAGCTTTCTTTCCTTAAGCTCTGTTTCAGTTGCAGCACCAACTTTAATGACTGCCACACCACCAGCTAGTTTAGCCAATCTTTCTTGTAGCTTTTCTTTATCAAAGTCTGAAGTTGTTTCTTCTATTTGACTTCTTACTTGAGTGATTCTTTCTTTTATAGCATTAGAATCTCCCTTACCATTTACTATTACAGTGCTTTCTTTAGTAACCTTAACACTATCTGCTTTTCCTAACATATCTATAGTTGTTTCTTTTAAATCCATTCCTAATTCTTCAGAAATAACTCTACCACCTGTTAGTATAGCTATATCTTGAAGCATTTCTTTCCTTCTATCACCAAATCCAGGAGCTTTTACACCTACACAAGTAAATGTTCCTCTTAACTTATTAACTACTAATGTAGCCATTGCTTCTCCTTCAATATCTTCAGCAATAATTAATAGCTTCTTTCCTGATTGAACTATTTGTTCAAGTATTGGAAGTATTTCTTGTATGTTAGAAATCTTCTTATCTGTAATTAATATATATGGATTATCTAGGTTAGCTTCCATCTTTTCCATATCAGTTGACATATAAGCTGATACATATCCTCTATCAAATTGCATACCTTCTACTACATCTAATTCTGTTCCCATAGACTTAGATTCTTCAATAGTAATAACTCCTTCGTTACCTACTCTCTCCATGGCATCTGCAATTAACTTACCAATTTCCTCATCAGCAGCTGATATTGCAGCAACTCTTGATATATCTTCTTTACCTTCTACAGGCTTAGATATTGCTTGTATTTCTTCAACAGCTTTTTTAACTGCAATATTAATACCATTTCTTATTAACATTGGATTAGCTCCAGCTGTTACATTTTTCAAACCTTCTCTAACAATTGCTTGTGCTAAAAGTGTAGCTGTTGTAGTTCCATCCCCTGCTACATCATTAGTTTTTGTTGCAACTTCTTTTACAAGTTGAGCTCCCATATTTTCATATGGATCTTCTAATTCTATTTCTCTTGCAATTGAAACACCATCATTAGTTATAAGAGGTGCACCAAATTTCTTACCTAAAACTACGTTTCTTCCCTTAGGTCCTAAAGTTACCTTTACTGTATCTGCTAGCTTATCAACACCAACTTGCATTGATCTTCTTGCTTCTTCACCAAACATTAACATTTTAGCCATAATAAATCTCCTCCTATTCCACTACTGCTAATATATCTTCTTGTTTTAAAATAGTGTATTCTTCTCCATCAACTTTAACTTCTGTTCCTGCATATTTAGAATATAAAACTTTATCCCCAATCTTAACTTCCATTGCTACTCTATTTCCATCTACCATTGCTCCTGGACCTACAGCAACAACTTCAGCCTCTTGAGGTCTTTCTTTTGCACTACCTGTTAAAACAATTCCGCTTTTTGTTGTTTCCTCGGCTTCTAACTTTTTAATTACTACTCTGTCTCCAAGTGGTTTAATATTCATAACAATACCTCCTATAATCTCCTTATATATTTATAACCCTGTTTCTAACCCGACATAGTTAGAATCTATAGTTTTTGTAGGCCTATAAAAACTTATTTTTATCCTTTGTTAGCACTCACTTTAATAGAGTGCTAATACAATTATTATAATATCCTCCCTATCCATTTTATTCAAATATTATCTTCTATATTATTACCTTAAATAACCTAATTATAACTAACTAGGCTTAAATATTTTCTATTTGCTTAATTTTTCTAACTATTTCAAATAATTATTTATACATAAGAAAAAACTACAAGAATACTAATTATGATATTATTCTTGCAGTTTTTAGATACCTATCTTTCTAAATTAATTTCTTTATATTCTTTTAAAGATTTATTTGACAATACCGTCTTTTTAGTGGCTTGAATATTAGTCTTATTGAATACTCCTTTTGCTCTTAAAGATGGAACTATTGTACCTGCACCATTTATACATCCACCTTCACACATCATACCTTCAATAAAGTTACCACTTAATCTTCCAACCTTAGCCATATTCATAGTTTTCTTTATTTCTATTCCACCAGATACCTTAACTGGTTTAAATTCTACATCTACTCCTGCTTCTTTTATATAGTTTTCTATAGCTGCAGTTAATCCTCCAGCAGTTCCAAAACCTCTACCAAATATAGATGCATCATCTACAACTTCATTCTCACATTCTGCAGGATCTATATCAAATGCTTCAAATAATGCAATAAGCTCCTCAAATGTAAGTACATAGTCTACAGCTCCCTTAATACCATCTCTAACGGCTTCGCTCTTTTTAGCTGTACATGGACCTATAAATACCACCTTTGAATCGGGATCATTCTTTTTAATATATCTACCTGTAGCTACCATTGGCGAAACTGTACCTGATATCTTATCCTTTTGATCTGGGAACATCTTTTCAATATAATTTAAAAATCCTGGGCAACAAGAATTAGTCATATAATTCTCTCCCTTTTCCATTCTTTCAACAAATTCATTACTTTCATGAACAGTAACTCCATCAGCACCACATGCTGCTTCTACCATATCAATAAATCCTAGTTTCTTTATTGCATTTTTAATTTGTCCATATCCTATTTTTGCTCCAAACTGACCAGTTATAGCAGGAGCTACTACTGCATACATCTTTCTTCCCCTTGCTAATCTCTTTGCAACTGGTACAATTAAACTCTTATCAGAAATTGCACCAAAAGGACATGCTGACATACAAGCTCCACAGTTTACGCATTTTTCTTCTTTTATAATAGACCTTCTTGTTTCTGGATTAACATCCAAAGCTCCTGTTGGACAAACTTTTTTACAAGGTCTCATAACTTCTGAAATAGCATCATAAGGACATGCTTTTTTACACATACCACATTCTTTACATATCTCTTGATTTATATATGCTCGTCCAGCAATATAACTAATTGCATTAAAATTACATGCCTCTTGACATCTATGTGCAAGACAATTTCTACAAGAATCTGTTACACTATACTTATTTATAGGACACTTATCACAAGCTGCTTCGATAACATAGATAATTTGTTCATCAGGTCTAATGTCTATTAGCTCTAAATCCTCTGTATCCCCATTAGCTAGAAACCCTGATGCAAGCTTTGCTCTTTCTAAAACAATAGCCCTCTCTTTATAGACACAGCACCTATACATTGCTGTATCACCTTTAATTACTTCATAGGGCACTTTTTCAATCGCCTCTTTAGTTAACTTATCATCCTTTGCTAATTTAGCTACAGCTGTTAGTACTTCATGCTTCAACTTATTTAGTTGCGTTTCAAATTGGAACATACAATCACCTCTTCATCCTTCTTTTATACCCTCATAGTTACTTTATTTGTAATTACTATTAAATTATAACATATATACTCATTGGTAAAAAAGGTGAAATATATTGTCGGAATTTTCTGATTTTATTTTGTTTGTATGTATATTTCATGTTATAATTGTTCTTGTCTAAATTCTATATTCATAGGTGATAATTATGATAGCAGTTTATAAATGTGAATTATGTAATAGAGAAGTATCTCAATTAACTGAGCATCATTTAGTTCCAAAAGAACGTGGTGGAAAAGATTTTCCTACAGCTAATTTATGTATTACTTGTCACAAACAAATTCATGCTTTATATACTAATCGTGAATTAGCCGCTAGACTTTTTACCCTTGATCGTTTAAGAAATGATGAAAAAATCAAACGTTACTTAAAATTTATATCCAAGCACTCAGGTGATACTCACATTACAATAAAAAAATCAAAAGCTGTTCGTTGCAAAAACTAAAACTCTATGTGATTAGATTCTCACATAGAGTTTTTTTATTCCTATTTGACTATTAATTTTTATAATATAAATAATAAGAATTTTTTTAATAAAAGAATTTATTTTAAAAATATAATTTATATTAATAATATTATTTTTATAAGAAATATAGTATAAGAGAAATCTTCTAGAGATTTCTCTTATACTACAAGTTCATTATTAACTTATCTATTCTTCTCCAACCTTTATCTTATTCTCTCTAGCATAATAGAATAAATACTGTTGAGCAAATCCAGCTAATTCACCAAATTTATCTCTAGCAAATATTCTTATTTTATTTAGAGAAGCATCTTCTGCACCATAGAAAAATATCATTGCTCTCTTTACCCATACATCAACTGGAAAAGCTGAGTACTTTCTCATAGAGAACAGCATTATGCAATCTGCAACCTTTGATCCAACTCCCTTGAAGTTTTGTAGCGCTACATGACACTCATCTGTATTAAGTTTTGATATTCTCTCCAAATCAAAATCATAGCTATTTTCATTTACTTTAGCTATTGTATCAACTATATATTTACTTCTAAAAGACGCGCCTGTCTCCTTTATTTCCTCTTCTGTTGCATCTTTCAATTGTTCTGGAGTTGGAAATGTGTAATAAGTATTTCCTTTATACTCAATTGGCGTTCCCCACTTTTCAGAAATCTTCTTTATAGTTTTCATTATTGAAGGAATACTATTTCTTGCAGAAATTATAAAACTTATTAACAACTCAAAATGTTCTTGGTTTAAAAGTCTTATTCCATAGCCATATTCAACGCTTTTTCCTAATATCTCATCATGAGCTAGGCCAGCCTTAATTTCTGAATAGTCTCTTTTTAAATCAAAATAATCTAACCATATATTATTAAAATCCTCTTCATTAGTATTTAAAATAGTTACTTTATCATCTTCTTGAATAACTTCTATTACTCTTCCATGAGCTACACCTATATAATTTAACTCACCAACTTTTTCCCATCTAAAGCATTGGCCACACTCTAAAATTTGTTTTATATTAAAATTCTTTACTCCATCTAAAATTACTTTATCATTATCAATTACTATATTGTTAACATCCATATATTTCACCTATTTCTCTTATATTTCTTATAATATTCTTCCTCTTAATACAAAAATATTATTCATTATTATAATTTATATTATATATTGTTTAATAATTAATATCAAATAATCTTACTTTATATACGTTTAAGTAGTTTATTACAACTTTTTATTATGATTTACTTATATTCTAGAAACTAAAAGTAAAAAGGTAAGTTGGATATTTATATTCTTCTAGATGTCAAAAAAGAGCTACGTTATACGTAACTCTTCTTACTTCCAAATAATTTTATTGTTATAAAGGCGATTAAGCATGATACTATAGCGGCTAATAGTATTGATATTTTAGCTAAATCTAGAGCCTTATTCATACCTGCAAATGCTATCTCTGAAACAAATATTGACATTGTAAATCCAATTCCTGCAAGCATTCCAACTACTAATAATTCTTTCCACTTAACACCTTTCGGTTTTTCTACTACATTTAATTTTGATAATACTGAAGTAAATAATACTATTCCAACAGGTTTTCCTACAACCAACCCAATTATAATTCCTAATGATAGCGGAATTGTATCTATTGTTACAGAACTTAAATTTAGAACTATAGCAGTATTTGAAAATGCAAATAAAGGTAAAACAATTAAATTTGCATAGGGACTTAAGGAATGTTCAATCTTGGATAAAATACATTCTTCCTTCTCATCTCTTGCTATTGGAATAAGCATGGCTAAAAGAACTCCACTTATTGTTGCATGAACACCACTTTGATATACAAAATACCATAAAAATAATCCTAAAATTATATATGGTGAAACTTTTCTACACTTAAAAAACTTATTTAAAGTAAATAATAAAAACATTATTAATCCTGCAATTATTAAAGGCACCATTCTCACACTTGATGAATAAAACACCCCGATAACTATTATAGACATCAAATCATCTACAACTGCTAATGTTAATAAAAAAATCTTTAACGCTGGGTTTAAGCTCTTCTTAAAAATCATAAAAGCTCCAACTGCAAATGCAATATCCGTTGATATTGGTACACCAACACCACTAGAATAGCTTGTACCTTTATTTATTAAGTAAAATATTATTGCTGGAACCGTAACTCCACCTATTGCTCCTACTATAGGAAAAGATGCTTTTTTTATATTTGATAAATGTCCACTAACTATTTCTTTTTTTATTTCACAACCTACAACCAAGAAAAATATTGCCATTAAGAAATCATTAACAAATGCATGCATTGTTACACCTTTTACAACTTCAGTTTCAAAAAAGTGATGATATTCGTTAACTAAAGACGTATTTGCTATTACTAATGCACATAAAGTTGCTGCTAACAATAATGCACCTGGTAATAGTTCTGATTTAATAACATTTTGTACTGTATCTGCTAGCTTCCATCTCTTTTGTGTAAAATCCATATTTTTAACCTTCTTTACTGTTTTTTCTTAAGTACTTGAACTAGTATATTTAATTTTTATAAATAAGGCAATACCTAGCATTGATGGCTATTTAACAATGATATCTAACCATTTAACTCTTAATACAAACAATAAAACTCCTTAAAAAGTTTTATATACCACTTTAATGTTGATTACATAAACTTAATTGAGATTCAAGATTATTTGTTTATATTCTTTTAAATACTCCATATTTTTCTTTTTATGGATTCTGGTAAGAATATTTAACGTTTTTTCTATTTATATAAACTTTAACAACCACTTTTTTAATTCTAATTATTGATAATTTTCTTAATATTTAAAACCTACAAATTATTTCTATAGCAATTTTAATTATAAAATCCATATTTATGTTATTTTTTTAACTATTTTCTAAAATATTTTTTTATTTTTTTAAATAAAAAACCCTAAATATGATATATAATTAAAAATCCATCACATTTAGGGTTTATTTTACTTAAAGTTTTCTATTTTATTTGATAAGTATTCATGAATTCCTGCTGCTGCTTTTTTACCTGCTCCCATTGCTAATATAACAGTAGCAGCTCCAGTTACAGCATCTCCACCTGCAAATACCCCTTCTCTTGAAGTTAATCCAGTATCTTCAGATGCTACTATACATTTTCTTTTATTTATTTCTAATCCTTTTGTAGTAGATGATATTAAAGGATTTGGCGAAGTTCCAAGAGACATTATTACTGTATCTATATCTAAAATAAATTCAGATCCCCTAATTTCTACTGGTCTTCTTCTTCCTGATTCATCAGGTTCTCCTAACTCCATCCTTACACATTTCATTCCACTTACCCAACCTTTTTCATCACATAATATTTTTGTTGGGTTAGTAAGTACATCGAAAATAACACCTTCTTCTTTAGCATGATGTACTTCTTCAACTCTTGCTGGTAGTTCTGCTTCACTTCTCCTATATACTACATGCACTTCAGCACCTAGTCTTAAGGCTGTTCTTGCTGCATCCATAGCAACATTTCCTCCACCAACTACAGCAACTTTTTGTCCTGCTCTAATTGGAGTTGAGTATCCATCCTTATATGCTTTCATTAAATTATTTCTTGTTAAGAACTCATTAGCTGAAAATACACCATTTGAATTTTCGCCAGGTATACCCATAAACTTAGGTAATCCTGCACCTGAACCTATAAATACAGCTTCAAATCCCTCATCTTCAAATAATTCGTCTATTGTTATAGTCTTTCCTATAATAACATTAGTTTCAATCTTTACTCCTAATTTTTTAACATTGTCTATTTCTGTCTTAACTACAGTATCTTTAGGTAATCTAAATTCTGGTATTCCATACACTAAAACACCACCAGCTTCATGTAAAGCTTCAAATATTGTAACATCATATCCTAATTTAGCTAAATCACCTGCACATGTTAAACCTGCAGGACCGCTTCCTATAACAGCAACCTTCTTGCCATTCTTAGGTAATGTTTCAGATAAATCTACTTTATTCTCTCTAGACCAGTCTGCCACAAATCTTTCTAACTTACCTATTGCAACAGCTTCCCCCTTAATACCAAGAACGCATTGTCCCTCGCATTGGCTTTCTTGAGGACATACTCTTCCACAAACAGCAGGTAATGCTGATGATTCTGCTATAATCTTAGCTGCTTCTTTAAAGTCTCCTAATTTAACTTGTTCTATAAACCTTGGTATTTGAATACTTACTGGACACTTAGAAACACATCTTGGATTTTTACAGTTTAAACATCTTGATGCTTCCTCCATTGCTTCCTCTTTTGTATACCCTAAACAAACCTCTTTAAAGTTTGTAGCTCTTACCTTAGGAGCTTGTTCTGTAATTGGTACTCTCTTCATATTAGGCATATTACTCTTCACCTCCGCAATGTCCACATCCACCATGATGGGTGTCTCCTTCAGCTAACTTTAAAGCTGATCTTCCTTCTTCAGTTTTGTACATGGATTGTCTTCTCATAGCTTCGTCAAAATCTATTAGATGTCCATCAAATTCTGGACCATCAACACATGCAAACTTAACTTCCCCTCCTACAGTAACTCTACATGCACCACACATTCCTGTACCATCTACCATAATTGGATTCATGCTTACTATTGTAGGAATATTTAATTCCTTTGTAAGTAAAGCAACAAACTTCATCATTATCATAGGTCCAATTGCTACTACCAAATCATATTTCTTTCCTTCATTATTAACTAAATCTTTTATTTTATCTGTTACTAATCCTTTAAATCCAGAAGATCCATCATCTGTAGCTATGTATAAATTTCCAGCAACTTGTTCCATCTCTTCCTTTAAAATTACAATATCTTTATTTCTTGCCCCAACTATAACATCTGCTTTAATACCTCTTTCAGATAACCATTTAACCTGTGGGTATACAGGAGCTGTTCCAACTCCACCTGCAACAAATAGGATATTTTTCTTTTTTAATTCATCTAAATCTTCATGCACCATTTCTGACGCTTGTCCTAAAGGACCCACAAAATCCCTAAAGTATTCCCCAACTTCTAACTCTGCCATTTCTTTTGTAGATGCTCCTAATGTTTGAAAAACAATAGTTACTGTCCCCTTATTTGCATCGTAATCACAAATAGTTAATGGAATTCTTTCTCCCTTTTCATCTATCTTAACAATTACAAATTGTCCTGGATGAGCAGATTTAGCAACTCTTGGTGCTTCAACATCCATAAGATAAATATTTTCTGTCAATAATCTCTTGTTAGTGATTTTAAACACTTTCATCCCCCCATGCTTTTGCTTATTTGGTATATTATTGTATATTATACAATAATATCTTTCACTTTATCAATAAATTCACAAAATACATCTATCTAGAAAAATATATTTTGGTGTATCTTCTTAATTTGTGATAGGTATAGACACCATTAATTATATTTATAGGTGTATTAATTTTTCATCTACTATTAGTTGTTCACTACAAACCCATAGTACTAAAAAAAGACGCCCAAGCGTCTTTTTTTAATCCAAAAATCATACAACTACTTTATAGCTTGTAGTGCTTTATAAATTGTATTATCATTTTCTTCTAAAAACTTAATACTTTCTTCCTTGTTTAATTGAGAAAGAATCATAAATACAGCAAGTTTTACTCTCCCTTCACTTATTTCTAGATACTTTTCAGCTTCTTCCCTAGATACTCCTGTACAATCAACAATTATTTTCTTACTTCTTTCAACAAGCTTATGATTTCCCGCTCTTACATCTACCATGTAGTTACCATAAACTTTACCACTCTTAATCATAGAACCAGTTGATAACATATTAAGAATCATCTTCTGTGCTGTACCTGCTTTTAATCTTGTTGATCCAGTAATAACTTCTGCACCAGTTACAACTTCTATAGCAACCTCACCAAGCTTAGAAAGTTCTGCATTTCTACTACAGCTAACAGCTATATGTGCTGCCCCTACCTCCTTTGCATACTTTAGTGCCCCTTTTGCATAAGGAGTTCTACCAGAAGCACTTAAAGCTACCACTGCATCATTTTCATTTAAATCTAATTTCTTTAGCTCTTCTATAGAAAGTTCTTCAAAATCCTCTGATCCTTCTTGCGCATAGACAGTAGCATTGTGTCCCCCTGCAAGAACACCAACAACTACACCAGGTTCAACTCCAAATGTAGGTGGACATTCACAAGCATCTAAAACACCAAGCCTTCCTGAGTTTCCTGCTCCTACATATATAAGTCTTCCCCCTCTTATTAACCTTCCATAAATTAAATCCACAGCCTTTGCTATGTTTTCCACATCTTCTTTCACAGCTTCTGCTACCCTATGATCTTCTTCATTAATAAGTTTGATCATATCTAATGTTGATAATTTATCTATATTCTTTGTATTTTCATTAACTTTCTCAGTATCTAATTTCCCTAAATCAACTTTTACCATGGTTTATCCTCCTACTAAAAAAGAATGACTTTTTTAGTTAATAGTGAAGATGAACAATAATTAGCAATTTCTTCGAAATTACATATGTTACTATTCGTTGCTACTACTTCACCATTCACCTAAAGTCATTCTCCTATTTATCTTTACTATTTTAAAATATCTTTTAACTTACAATCTGGATCATCAGGAACCATTATGGCAGATATATCTACTCCTGCATCTAATAGCTTATTAAAATATTCCACATCAGTATCAGTAACATTTACTGATCTCTTTATTGATCTTGTTCCTTCTTTTGCAGCCATATTTCCAACATTAAATGAAGTAATGTCTAATCCTGCTTGCTTTAATTCCCAAATATCCTTAGGATTCTTAACTATTAATAAAACTCTTTGTCCTTCATATTTACCTGCAGAAATATTCTTAATTGCTGTTTCTTTACTAATGATAGAAGTTCTAACCGAAGCTGGTGCTACCATTCTTAATAAAGATTTTTGCATTTCATCTACTGCAACCTCATCATTAACAACCATAATTCTGCTTATTGACAAGGAGTTTGTCCAGAACGCTGCAACTTGTCCGTGTATTAATCTATCATCTATTCTAATATGAACTATCCCTTTCATTATTACAACCTCCAAATATTATGCTAAAATTCCTAAATTAAATAATACTATTGATAATACGATAAGAATTAAAATAACCCTTGTAGAATTCATTTTCTTTCTACCTAATAACCAGTAAGTTAATGCAACAATTGCTACTGGTACTAACCCTGGCATAATCTTATCTAAGATTTCTTGAGCAACTAATTGAGCTTCTCCAGATGTATAAACATACGGTACTGTTGCCTTAACAACTGTTGGTATCAAAGCACCAATTACCATTAGTCCAAGCATTGAAGCTGAATCCGTAATATTTTTTAATACATTTCCTACCGAAGCAACTAATTTGGCACCTTGTTTATATCCAGCTTTTATAAACCCTCTACTGATTATAATCTTAGCAATGTTAGCTAAAATCCACATATAACATCCAATTGAGCTTCCTTCTAATGCCATATAAGCTGCAATTGAACCAAATACAGTGTTTAAAGTAACACCGAATAATGTATCACCTATACCAGCTAAAGGCCCCATAAGACCAGTCTTAATTGCCGCAACTGCTTCTCTTGATTTTGCTCCTTCTGCCTCTTCTATAGCTAAATTTGCTCCTAATACAAATTGTCCTGTTACTATATTACAGTTGAAGAATTGTAAGTGATTCTTAACTGCTGCATTTAACTCATCTTCATTAGTATATATCTCTTTTAATGCTGGTAACATTGAATAACAATATCCTAAACCTTGCATTTTTTCATAGTTCCATGCTGTTTGTGACGCGAATAACCATCTATAGAAAACTTTGTTAATTGTTTTATTACTTAATTTACTCATCTTCGTCTGCACCTCCTGCGAATCCTACGTTTACTGCTTTTGCATCTGCATCAGTTGCTTTTTTGAAGTTATATAAAGCTACTGCAAACCCTAATAAAGCTACTCCTAACATTGGTAAGTTGAAGAATGCTGCTAAAACAAATCCTACTATTAAGTATGGAGCATAAGCTTTAATTGGTAAGTATTTAAGTAATAAAGCTATACCTAATGCTGGTAATACTCCACCTGCTGCTTTTAATCCACCAATTAACCATGCCGGTGATGAACTAAGTAATGTTTGTACTAAACCTTCTCCAAAATATAAACAAATAAATACTGGTACAAATCTTGAAATCATCCAAGTTGATAAACCTAAAACGTTCATTAATTCTACTTTGTTATATTTTCTTTCATCAGCATATTTTTCTGCCCTATGTTGAAAGAATACATTACTCATTCTTGCTAATACATCAAGTTGAACTAGTAATAATGCTGCTGGTACACCTATACCTATTGCAAAATCAACGCCTTGACCTGTTGATATTGCAAGTGCTCCTGCTATAATCGTTGCTGTTGCGTAGTCTGGAATTGTTGCTCCACCGTAACTACCTATACCTAATGTCATTAATTGAAGAGTTCCTCCAACTAATAAACCTGTTTTTACATCTCCTAAAATAAGCCCTACAATAAGTCCTGTAATTGCTGGATTTCTAAATCCAATTTTCATATTTGTTTCGTCCCATTGAGCTATCCCACCTAATAGGCTTAGAATAATGATTTGCCATAATTGTATTTGCATATAAAAATCCTCCTATGATTTTTTTCTATTCATCATCATCATCTACAGCAGATGATGGTGGAATCATAATTGCATCTTGAGCTGAAGTTCTTAAAGTTTCCATTGAACTTTTTAAATCTCCACCTCTTAATAAAGTTGCTTCAATTAATAAAGGTAAATTAACTCCTGCTATAACCTCTACATTTTTATATTTCCCCTTGATTTCTAACATTGCTGTATTGAACGGAGTTCCTCCAAATAAGTCAGCTAAAACAAGAATTTCTTTCCCATCTTCGTAAGCCTTCTTCATTATGTTATCTATTTTTTCTTTAAACTCTTCAACACCAGTTTCAGTTAAACCTACAGAATATACATCGTCTATATCATTAGTAAACATCTTTAATGTTGATTTAAATGCTTCTGCTAAAGTACCATGTGTTGCTATAATTATTTTGTACATTCTTTATCCTCCTACTTCTCTATTTGATTTTCACACTTATTTATATTAGCAATTAACGTGCCAACTTTTTATCATTTTAATTTGCATACAATAAAAGCAGTAAAATAGCCATTCTTCAATTAAAAAAACTTTTCAAAACTCTAGTGTCATACTCATCTTCTTTCTGTCACACCCACAAAACCAAAAAAGGCATGACACTATTTACAAGTGTCATACCTTTAAATTTATAATTCTATTTTTCCTATTCTTGATTCTATAATAGTTTGAATTATAGATATTTCTTTAGTAGTAATGCTTAAATTATATTCTCTTAATAAAGGACTAAAAATTCTATTAGTTATGTCTATAAATTTATTATTCTTCTCTTCATAATCTCTTTCCCCTATCTCAAACTCTAATCCTTGTTTTATCATCAATCTTTCTATAAGTATACTAACATGTATATATAAAGTCATTTTTAACTCGCTGCAGAATATTGTACCTAGTATTCTTTCATAATTAATTATAATATCCTCTACCTCATTAATTATTTTTCCTGGATTTAATATAGTCATCCTGGACACAAGATTTTCCATAGAAAACATCTTTACTAAATCCTGACGAATCATATCAATGTTTTTATCCAATGTTATTTCTTTTAAAGCATTAACAAAAATATCATCACTATCCCCACTCATAAGATCTTGTAAAAGAAGACATTCTGCCCCATCAATATCTATCTTAGTAGTGCTAATAATTAATCTAACATCATAATCGCTAAAAATCTTATCTTCTTTTCCCATTAAGCTTAATTTAGAGTATTCATATTCCTTCACTTCTATATCAGCAGTTCCAATACACTCTCTTATTAGTTTTTTAAGCTTAACAGCTGTACCAATTCCAGATATACAAGTAGTCAAAATAGCTTTCTTCTTTTTCTTTCCCTCTATATACTTACAAGACAGCACATTATTTTTTTCTATTCCTTCTATCATTGAACGAACGTCTTGCCCATTAATTATTCTTCCTGCAATATCGAGGGCTATATTAGTTGTTATATTATTAATTATCCCAAGATCTCCCTCTATTACATCTCTTAAATCTCTATCTATATTTACTAAAGAACCCATATCTACTAAAATAATAGTTCCTTTAGAAGTATCAATACCACTTATATATTGCTTTATTTGATTCTTAACTTCTATAGGAGACATGTCCACTGGCATATCAAATGCTTCAAATATGAACTGTTCAAACATTTGGTTTGCTACACTTGCTATACTACTAGCTGTTGAATATCCATGAGCAACTATAATAGCATTAATTTGAGTACTTTCATTACTCATCATAGCAAAAAAATACATTAAAATAATTAACTCAATTCTAGGGTCTAATTTATAATCTAAATTAGATTCTAGATTTCTTATAAGTTTCTCTGCAACAATAGATGCTTTACTTAATTTTTTAGCAACTATAGATTTTATGATATTTATACTATTAAAGCTACTATTAGATAGTACATCTAAGTTATTATTTTTAAAATACAATAAAATTTTTGTTATTATTTTAGATGTATTACCATAATATTTAATTCCGTACGTTCCTTCAACAGCTTTTAGGGTATTGGTTACTGTATCTAGATATAAACTCTCTATTAAATCATTTCCTTCATTAGAACTCTCCTCATAAACCATCAATCCAAGACTTCTATTAAGTTCTATATTTATTTTCTTTTTTAACTCTTCTATTGATACTTTATTTTGTATATATTCATTTAACACTTTTTCTACTTCATATATAATTTCATTTATTCTTATGAAGTTATCATTACTTATTGTATGAATTTCTTTTAAACATTCCCCTTTACTACTTATGTACATAAAATCATCATAAAAAAACTGTTTTACATTATTTTTTTCTACACCTTCTAAATCTTTTAGATATTCTTTTCCTATTATGATTATCTCCTCATCTTGTTGGTCTTTATAAGACCACGCACAACAAAGCTTAATTAAATTCTTTAAACTTCCTATGTTTCCAGCTTTCTTTTGCGATAAAATATAGTTTATTACATCCTTACTTACATTAATATCTTTATCAATTTCCTTCGCCTCAATACTAAAAAACTTATATATCATTGTTAATCTTTCATCAATAGGTCTATCTCTTAACTTAGGTATATTTACCACTAGCGGAATTCTTCTTGTGAAAGTTTCAAGTAATGTTTCTTCTGGACTTTCTGTAGTTGCAAAAATAAATCTTACATTAGCTTTCCTCTCTGCCTTACTTTCACCAACTCTTTTAAACAACCCTTTGTCCATAAAAACAAAAAGTTTTTCTTGACCTTCAGGAGATAATCTATGTACTTCATCTAAAAATAGATATCCACCATCTGCTAACTCTAATGAACCTATATGCTCTTTGTCCGCACCAGTAAAAGCTCCTTTTTTATAGCCAAACAAGTTTGCTGAAAGCAATTCTGGATTATCAGCATAATCAGCACAATTAAATACAATAAAAGGGGCCCCTTCCTCTATCCTCCCTCTTTGTTCTGCATATTTGTGTAATAAGTTAGCTATGAAACTCTTACCAACCCCACTTGGTCCAGTTAATAATACTGACATATCTTTACTAGGGTAAAAAGCCGCTGACTTACATTGTTTTACAGCAGTTTTCAAACTTCCATTATATCCAACTAATTCTCTAAAAATATCCTCTCCATCATTTCCAGATGAACTCATTATTTCATTAGAGTTTATATATGTAAATAAAACTGGCCTAGTATTCGATTTTATAGCCTTTTTCTCTTCAACCAATTCATTTAGATACTGACTTACAACATTTCTTCTTAAATCTAACTCTTCTGCAATAGTTAATGTATCTATTCCACAAAAATCTTCTTTCTCATTATTATCTTCAGTTAATCTCTTTAATATCTCTTCTACCTTTTGTTTATTACTTGCCATATTCTTCAACCTGCCCTATAGTCTATTATATGTATACATTATCATTGCATAATATTTTTGTCACCTATCTACTGTTATTAAATATAAATATAATTATAATAAAAAATAGACAAGTATTTGTTAAAAAACAACACTTGTCTATTTTCTATATTTAATATATTAAGGATATATATTATTTTGAATAATCGTAGAATCCTTTTCCTGTCTTTCTTCCTAACCATCCAGCTCTAACATACTTCTTTAATAAAGTATGAGCTCTGTACTTAGAATCTCCAGTTTCATTATAAAGAACATCCATTATAGCAAGACATACATCTAATCCTATAAGATCTCCTAATGCTAAAGGCCCCATTGGGTGATTAGCTCCTAATTTCATAGCAGTATCTATATCTTCTACAGATGCTACTCCATCAGCATAAATTCCAACTGCTTCATTAATCATTGGAATAAGAATTCTGTTAACTACAAATCCTGGTGCTTCAGCAACTTCTACTGGTACCTTTTTTATAGCTTCAGACATTTCTTTAACTGCATCGAAAGTTTCTTGAGAAGTTTTAGCGCCTCTTATAATTTCAACAAGCTTCATTACTGGAGCTGGGTTAAAGAAGTGCATTCCTATAACTTTATCTTCTCTCTTTGTAGCATTAGCAACTTCTGTTATTGATAAAGAAGATGTATTTGAAGCTAAGATTGTTTCTGGCTTACAGATTGAATCTAATTCTGCAAATATTTCCTTCTTAATCTTCATATTTTCTATAGCAGCTTCTACTACTAAATCACAATCAGCAGCTAAACTCATATCAGTTGTTCCAGAAATTCTAGAAAGTATTTCTTCCTTAACTTCTTCTGTCATCTTTTCTTTAGCAACTAATCTGCTTAAGCTCTTATTAATTCCAGCTATTCCTCTTTCAACGAATTCATCTTTAATATCTCTTACTATAACTTCAAATCCATTTTGTGCGAATGCTTGAACTATTCCAGCACCCATTGTTCCAGCACCAAGTACGAAAACCTTTTTCATTTTTATTCCTCCTAAAAACTCAATATTTTTATATTATTCAGCTGCTTTCATTTCTTTAGCCTGAGCTATTAATTCAGGTATTACCTTCTTAACATCTCCAACTATACCATAATCAGCAACTTGCATTATTGGAGCAGTTTCATCTTTATTGATAGCAATAATTAATTCTGAATCTTGCATACCAGCTACGTGTTGGATAGCTCCTGAAATACCACAAGCTATATAGATTGTTGGCTTAACTGTCTTACCAGTTTGTCCAACTTGGTAAGCATTTTCAACCCATCCCTTTTCTACTGCTGCTCTTGAACCTGCAACAACACCACCTAAAGCATCTGCTAATTCTTGTAGTAAAGCAAAGTTTTCTTTACATCCTACGCCTCTACCACCAGATACTATAATGTTTGCTTCAGATATATCAACTATATCTTTCTTTTCCTTGATTATTTCAAGAACCTTAGTTCTAATATCGCTATCTGCTAATTTAACTTCTACTTTTTCAATCTTACAGTTTGAAGCATCAGTATTTACCTTTTCAAATACCCCTGGTCTTACTGTAGCCATTTGTGGTCTATGATCTGGACATGCTATAGTAGCCATTAAGTTACCACCAAATGCTGGTCTTGTAGCTAAAAGATCTCCATTTTCAACTTCAACATCTATTGAAGTACAGTCTGCAGTTAATCCTGTTGTTAATCTTGCAGCTATTCTTGGTCCTAAATCTCTACCAATGAAAGTAGCTCCTACAAATAATATTCCTGGTTTTCTTTCATTTGCTAAATCACAAATAACCTTTGTATAAGCATCAGTTGTATAATGCTCTAAATTCTTATTATCAGCAACTAAAACTTCATCTGCACCATGTTCACCTAAAGTTTTTGCTAATCCTTCTACATTGTGTCCTAGTAATAAAGCAGTTAACTTTACTCCTAATTTATCTGCTACTCTTCTACCTTCACCAAGTAATTCTAAAGATACTTTTTGTAATTGTCCTTCTCTTTGTTCAGCAAAGACCCAAACGCCTTTGTAATCTGCTATATTCATAATAAATTACCCTCCTATTATCTTAGATGTAGTGTTTTTCTTTTAATTTTCCTAAAACATAAGCTGCAGCTTCTTTAGGGCCTTCTTTAACTAGTTCTCCTGCTCCCTTAACTTCCTTAGTCATTGACTTCTTAACCTTTGTTGGAGAACCTTTAAGACCTAATTCTGACTTATCTACATCTATATCATCTGCACTCATAACCTTGATATCATTATCATTAGTTGCAAAAATATTACTAACATTCATGTATCTTGGTTCATTTAATGTTTCGATTGCAGTTAATAGACATGGAGTCTTAACTTTTACTATTTGATGTCCATCTTCTAGTGCTCTGTTAACTATTAAAGAGTCACCTTCAACTTTTACATCTTGAACATATGTTACTTGAGGAATATTTAAGTGTTCAGCTATTTCTGGACCAACTTGTGCTGTATCTCCATCTATAGCTTGTCTTCCTGCAAATACTATATCATAATCTAATTTCTTAATTACTCCAGCTAGAGATTTTGAAGTTGCTAATGTATCAGCTCCTCCTAGTGCTCTATCTGTTAAAAGAATAGCTTCATCAGCTCCCATGCATAAAGCTTCTCTTAATGCAGCCTTAGCCATTGGAAGCCCCATTGAAACAACTGTAACCTTTCCACCATGAGCTTCTTTTAATTGTAATGCTGCTTCTAATGCATGCTTGTCTTCTGGATTAATAATTGATGGAACACCATCTCTTATTAATGTACCAGTCTTAGGGTCTATCTTAACAACTGTTGTATCTGGAACTTGTTTTACACAAACTACTATATTCATTTTATAACTTCCTCCTATCTGAATAAGCTACCTGAAATAACCATCTTTTGAACTTCTGAAGTTCCTTCATAGATTTCAGTTATCTTAGCATCTCTCATCATTCTTTCTACTGGATATTCCTTAGTGTAACCATATCCACCAAAGATTTGAACTACCTTAGTAGTAACATCCATAGCTACTTCTGCTGCAAATAACTTAGCTCTAGCAGCATCTATTGAATAAGGTTGTCCATTTTGTTTTCTCATAGCAGCCTTATATACTAATTGCTTAGCAGCTTCTATCTTTACATCCATTTCTGCCATGTACCATTGTAAACCTTGCTTAGTGTAAAGTGGCTTACCGAATTGTTTTCTTTCTTTCATGTAAGCTATTGCTTCTTCAAAAGCACCTTCAGCTATACCTAAAGCTTGAGCAGCTATACCAATTCTTCCTCCATCAAGAGTCTTCATTGCTATACCAAATCCCTTACCCTCTTTACCAATTAAGTTTTCCTTTGGTACTATACAATCTTCCATTATTAATTCAGTAGTAGATGATGCTCTAATACCCATCTTGTTTTCTAACTTACCTATTGAGAATCCTGGGAAGTCTTTTTCAACTATAAATGCAGATATTCCTCTTGTACCTTGGCTCTTGTCTGTCATAGCAAAAATTATGAAAGTTTCAGCAACTCCACCATTTGTTATGAATATCTTTGAACCATTTAATACATAATGGTCTCCATCTAAAACTGCAGTAGTTTGTTGTCCTGCTGCATCTGTACCAGCACCTGGTTCAGTTAAACCGAAAGCACCAATCTTCTTACCAGAGCATAAGTCTGCTAAATACTTTTCTTTTTGTACTGGAGTACCGTGTTCATTGATAACTGAAGCACATAGTGATGTATGAGCTGAAAGTATAACTCCTGTTGTTGCACATACCTTTGATAATTCCTCTACAGCGATTATGTATGAAAGAACATCTCCGCCTGCTCCCCCTACTTCCTTAGAAAATGGAATACCCATCATTCCTAACTTAGCCATTTTTTGAACATTTTCCATAGGGAATCTTTCTGTTTCATCAATTTCTGCAGCTATTGGTTTTACTTCATTTACTGCGAATTCTCTAACCATTTGTTGTACTAATTGTTGTTCTCTAGTTAATTCGAAATCCATTTGATTTGACCCTCCTTATATTTAAAAAAACAATTTATTTGTTTTGGAAGTTCTTTTCTGCTCTCTTTTCTAAGAATGCAGTCATTCCTTCTGTTTGATCTTCTGTGCTGAAGCATTTTCCAAAGTCTTCTGCCTCTATTTCAATTGCTCTATCTATATCTACTTGCATACCTCTATCAATAGCATCCTTACATAACTTAACAGCTACTGGCGCATTAACAATTATTGCATTAGCCATAGCTCTAGCTTCATCCATAAGATTTTCTAGAGGAACTACCTTATTTACAAGTCCTATTCTTAAAGCTTCATCTGCCTTAACCATAGCTCCTGTATAAATCATTTCTTTCGCTTTTCCTAAACCAACTATTCTTGGTAGTCTTTGAGTACCACCAAATCCAGGAGTTATTCCTAAACCTGATTCTGGCTGAGCAAATCTTGCTCTTTCTGAAGCTATTCTTATATCACATGCCATTGATAATTCACAACCACCACCAAGAGCGAATCCTGATATTGCTGCAATTACAGGCTTGTCTAACTTTTCTAATCTTCTGAACACCTTATTTCCAAGCATTCCAAATTCTTTACCTTGTTCTTCATTTAAATCTCTCATCTCTGCTATATCAGCACCTGCAACGAAAGACTTTTCTCCTGCCCCAGTTAATATAACAGCATAAATATTGCTATCATTTTCTAAATTCTCAAGAACTGCGTCAAGATCCTTTAATGTTTCTGAATTTAATGCATTTAAAGCTTTTGGTCTATTAATAGTAACAATAGCTAAATGCTCTTCTTTTTCAAGAAGCACGTTTTTCAATTCCATCCCCTCATATCCTCCTTATTTACACTCTTATTTTTCTTAATCTTTTTTAATTTTACAAACTATCCAATATTATACACTAAATAGTGGCATGAGTCTGTCGAATTTTCTGAAAATAAATACTTTTTTATTATCTTTTTTGTTAATAATATAACAAACTTAGATAAAAAAATAATTGAAGTTTTTAACAAACTTCAATTAAGATTATAATACCTTGTTAAATTTTTTTCAATATCAAATTGTGATTTTATGTTAAATTTATAAGCTATACCCAAGGATATTTTTCCTATTTTTATTCCTCATTACTGTGTAATAAATAAATAAGCGTCATCAAACTTTCACTTAAATGAACATTTTCAACTCTTACATTCTCTGGTACCGATAAATCTACAGGGGCAAAGTTCCAAATTCCCTTAACTCCACCTTCTACCATTTCATCGCATACCTTTTGAGCATTTATTCTAGGAACACAAATTATTCCTATATCTATTTTGTTCTTACTTAAAAAAGATTTTAAAGTATCTATTTCACTTATTTCAATATCTCTAATTTTAAGTCCAACTAACTTAGGATTTGCATCAAATATACCAACTAAATTTACACCTTGCTTATCAAACTTATAATTTGCAATTGCTTGCCCTATATTACCTGCACCTACAATTACAGTGTTATATTCTTGACTTAGTCCAAGAATACTACTTATTTGATTGTATAATTCTCTAACATTATACCCATATCCTTGTTGACCAAAGTCACCAAAACAATTTAAATCTTGACGTATTTGAGATGCTGTAAATCCTATCTTTTCCCCTAATTCTTTTGATGATATTCTATCTACATCATTTTTCATTAATTCATTTAAATATCTATGATATTTTGGCAGACGTTTAATTACAGCCATAGAAATATTTTTTTTCTTTTCCATACTGCACCTTCTCTCTAAATTTTATCTATTTTTTAACAAAGTTATGTAAATTCTACACTTTACTTTTTACGCAACTAATACACCATTTATTATATTACCATAAAACTTAATTATTAATCCATTACTTTTCTTAAATAATATTTTCACTTTCAATATAACAAGCATGAATTTTGTCGATTTTTGAACAACTATTTCAAAAGATGTTCTATCAATATTTTTAAGCCTATTAAAATTAGAACAATGCCTCCGAATATTTCTGCTCTACTCTTAAACATTTCTCCTAACTTTTCACCAATATACACTGCAATAAAACTTAAAATAGCTGTTACTACTCCTATTATTAATATTGATGATAATATATTTACATTTAAAAACGCAAAACTTATTCCTACGGCCAATGCATCTATACTAGTAGCAATAGCTAATATTAATAATGTTTTATTTGAATAAATTTTCTCTTCTTCACTCTCTTCTCCCTTTAATGCTTCATAAATCATCTTCCCACCAATAATAGCTAATAAAATAAAAGCTATCCAATGATCCATCATTTCAATATACTTAGTAAAGTTTCTGCCTACAGCCCAACCTATAAAGGGCATAATAGCTTGAAAAACACCAAAAAATAAACCAGCTTTAAAAGCCATCTTTATTTTACTTTTTTTATTAGAATTAATACCAATAGTAATCGAAACAGCTAGAGCATCCATAGCTAACCCCAATCCTATCATTAAAATAGATATAACACTCATATTTTCCCTCCTAAATAGCACATCTTTATTTTATACATTTTTTATCATTATAAACACTAAAGAATAAACTTTATTAGCATTTAAATATTAAACTTATCTCCAATTTAATTGCAAGTATAATTTCTTAAAAAATAAAAAAAGACTTATGTATAACGCAACCCTAATCCGTTATACATAAGTCTCACAATTTAAAACAAAGCCAGATGATTATATCATCAGTATGTTGACCTTGTTACAGAGATAAAACATCTCTGCATGCTACTCCCTCATGCCTGAAAGTTTTTAATTTCAACGTTAATAATTATACTTTTATCGACAAACTTTGTCAACAAATATATTAAATCCATTTATTTCCTCAAGGCTCTCATAGAGTTTAATACAGCTATTAAAGTAACCCCTACATCTGCAAATACTCCTTCCCACATGTTTGCTATTCCAATAGCTGCTGGAATTAATACTGCAATTTTAACACCAAGTGAAAAAATTATATTTTGCCATAAAATTCTATTTGTCTTTCTTCCTATCTCTATAGCATCAACCAATGATGATGGGTTATCTCTCATTAGCACTACATCTGCCGCTTCAATAGCAGCATCAGATCCAATGCCTCCCATAGCTACCCCAACATCTGCTCTTGCTAGAACTGGGGCATCATTAATACCATCACCTACAAAAGCTAATTTCCCCTTTTCAGACTTTTCCTTTAATAGCTTTTCCACCATAACAACTTTATCTGTTGGTAGTAATTCAGCATATACTTCATCTAATCCTAATTCTTCTGCAATTTTTTCTGCCACCTTCTTATTATCACCAGTTAACATTACACATTTCTTAACGCCAATCTTTTTCAACATTTCTATAGCTTCTTTAGAATCTTCTTTTACCTCGTCAGCTATTACAATGCTACCTTTATATTCACCCTCAACAACTACATGAACCACTGTTCCAATCTCTTCACTATTATTATATTTGATTCCATTAGAATTCATAAGTTTGTAGTTTCCTAATAAAACTTCTTTATTATCTATATTAACCTTAATACCATTTCCTGAAATTTCTTCATAATTAGATATTATTGATTTGTCTACTTCATTTCCATAGGCTTTCAATATAGATTGTGCAATAGGATGATTAGAAAAACTTTCTCCTGTTGCTGCTATTCTCAATAACTCAGATTCCTCTATATTATTTGTATTAATCTTTACAACCTTAAATACACCCTTTGTAAGAGTTCCTGTTTTATCAAATACAACTGTTTCCACATCTTTTAAAGCTTCAAGATAGTTTCCACCTTTTATTAAAACTCCATTTTTAGAGGCTCCACCTATTCCAGCAAATAACCCTAAAGGAATAGAAACAACTAACGCACACGGACAAGATACTACTAAAAATATTAATGCTCTATATACCCAATCCGAGAATAATGCTCCCTCAACTACTAGAGGTGGTATCATAGCTAATGCAACTGCTGATAGTACTACTACTGGAGTATAATATCTAGCAAACTTTGTTATAAACTTTTCTGTTTGAGCTTTCTTGCTACTTGCATTTTGTACTAATTCTAAAATTCTAGATACAGTTGATTCTCCAAATTCTTTTGTTACTTTTACTCTTATTACACCAGTTAAATTAATAACTCCTGCTAATATTTCATCATTTAATTCAATATTTCTTGGTAATGATTCACCAGTTAAAGCTGATGTATCTAAAGAGGAATTTCCTTCAATAACAATACCATCTAAAGGAACTCTCTCACCTGGTTTAATTACTATAATATCATCTATTTTAATTTCACTAGGATCTACCTTTTTCTCTTCTCCATCTGTAATTAAGTTTGCATAATCTGCTCTAATATCCATAAGAGAAGATATTGATTTTCTTGACCTATTAACTGCATAGCTTTGGAATAGTTCTCCTATTTCGTAGAAAATCATTACTGCTACACCTTCTGGATGGTTCCCTATAGCAAAAGCTCCTAAAGTTGCAACTGTCATTAAGAAATTTTCATCAAATACTTGCCCTCTAAATATATTTCTAATGGCACTTAATACAACTTTACCTCCTACTAATACATAACTTAATGCGTATATATATGGAACATAACTTTTTTCTTCTCCAATAAATATAGCAATAGCAAATAATATAAATCCTATTGCTAAGGATACTTTATCTCTTAAAGAAATACCTTCACTATGATCATGGTCATGGCTTTCTTCATGTTTGTCCTCAATGTCATGTGCATGTCCACTACAACATTCACTAGTACATACATTTTTCTTTTCTTTTATATTATTATTATATTTTGATACTATAACATCAGGTTCAAGCTTACTTACTATAGTCTTTATTTCTTCTTCGACTCTATTTACATCACTATTTTCCTTTAAGCTTACTATTAATAAACTTAGTGAAAAGTTCAAAACAGCTTCTTCTACACTTTCTAATTTGTTTACCTTATTCTCTATCTTATTTGCACAGTTAGCGCAATCTAATCCTTTTAAATATAATTTTATTTCATTTGTCATAATACCCTCCTATTTGCTATTCAGTTATGTGTCTTAAACCTTCATCAAAAATATGCTTAATATGTTCATCATCTAATGAATAGTATACAATTTTACCTTCTCTTCTATACCTTACTAACCTTGCACTTTTTAAAGTTCTAAGCTGATGTGAAATCGCTGATTGTGAAACTCCTAATAAAGCTGATAAATCACACACACACATTTCAGCCTCAAATAAGGCACAAATTATTTTTATCCTTGTAGAATCACCAAATACCTTAAAAAACTCTGCTAAATCATATAAAGTTTCCTCTTTAGGTAGCTTGTCTTTTACTTCTACAACAACATCACCATGAATTATATTACAGCTACATTTTTCTAAATTATCATTTTCCATTTTCATCCCTCCAAACGTATGAGCATTTGTTCATATGTTAATTTTATTATATGAATCCAGAGTATATTTGTCAACATTTTTTGATTTATTTTCCTCATCGCCACTAAGATAATAAAAAACATAGTCGTTACATTCTGTAACGACTATGTTTTATAGAAACCTATGGTACTCTTCATTTTTACTTAAATTATTTAATAAATGTTTTATTTCTTGATCCCGAGCCCTATCCATAACTAATATAACATCCCCTGCATCTACTACAACTAAATCTTTTACCCCTAACCCAATAATTAAATTTTTTTCTCCAAATATTGAACAATTCTCGCACTCTTCAAGATAAACATTTTTAGAAACATTATTATTCCTATAACTCACCAAAAATCTGCTTAATGCTGAAAAACTCCCTATATCATCCCACGGAAAATCACATCTAATTACATATGCCTTCCTAGTTTTTTGCATTACTCCAAAATCTATTGAAATACCATCTATTAATTCATATTGTTCCTTTATAACCTCTTCCTCATCCTCTTCTCCAACATGCTTATATATTTCCATTAGAGCTTTATGCATCTTAGGCAAATACTTTTCAATTTCTCTTAATATTACATCAGCTCTAAAAACAAACATTCCAGAATTCCAAAGATAGGTTTCCTTAACTAAAAAGTCTTTAGCAACTTCTACATTTGGTTTTTCTGTAAATCTAGCTACTTTATAAGTGGCAATATTCCCACTAATTCTTTCTCCCATTTCAATATATCCATACCCCGTTTCTGGTCTAGTTGGCTCTATCCCTAAAGTAACTATTCCTCTTCTTCTATTAGCTAGTTCTACAGCTTGATTCAATGTTTCTACATAATTCTTTTCATTCTCAATATAATGATCTGACGGAAGAACAACCATAACTGCATCTCCATCTTTCTTTAAAAGCTTAACAGCTGAAAGACCTATACACGTAGCAGTTTCTTTATTACTTGGTTCAGTAAAAATATTTTCTTCTTTAATATCACTTAACTCGTTCCTTATTTTATCCTCATAGTCTCTATTAGTTACTACATAAATATTCTCTCTACTTATTAAAGGTACAATCCTATCAACAGTATTAACTAAGAAACTATTATCGTTAATTAGTTTTAAAAACTGCTTTGGTTGATCGGCTCTTGATAGGGGGTATAGCCTACTTCCCTTGCCTCCAGCTAAAATCAGCCCGTATATCACAACTTTTCAACTCCATGTAATGTTATATTATAGTATATGAACTATTTATCACTTTGTGTATTTAATAATTTTTCCATTTTCAATTTAGATTCTTGACTTTTTTACATTTACAATTTATCATAAAAATATAATTAAATATAAATTTCTTTTATTAAGAGGGAGTAGTTTAAAATATAGCATCAACAATCGCGGTTATTTAAACCTGGTGTTATATGCCTAATAATCAAGGTTACCAGACTTTTAATATAATTTTCGCAATGCGTAAATTATATTAGGGGTCTTTTTTTATTACTCAAAAAAGGAGAGAAGATATTATGGACAAGTTTTTTTCAAAATCATCCAAGGATGTTTTAAACCACTTTAATGTGACTAAAGAAGGTTTATCTACTGAACAAGTAAATAAATCAAAAGAGGAAAATGGATTTAATGAATTAACAGAAAAAAAGAAAAAGAGTGTATTAGTTGTTTTCTTAGAGCAATTTAAAGATCTTTTAGTAGGAATATTAATAGTAGCTGCCCTTATCTCTATGGCTACAGGAGATGTTGAAAGCACCCTTGTAATTTTTGCTGTTATTATTATGAATGCTATTTTAGGTACAGTACAAAATGTAAAGGCAGAGCAATCTCTTAATAGCTTAAAAGCACTTTCTTCACCTAATGCTAAGGTTATAAGAAATGGTGTAAAGGTAGAGATACCTTCAAGGGAAGTTGTTCCTGGAGACATAGTTGTATTAGAAGCTGGAGACCTAGTTGTTGCAGATGGTAGAATAATTGAAAGCTTCTCATTACAAGTAAATGAAAGTGCACTTACTGGCGAATCTGAAAGTGTTAATAAATTTGAAGAGGTAATTGATAGCGAAGAAGTTGCACTTGGTGATCAAAAGAATATGGTATTCTCAAGTTCACTAGTTACTTATGGACGTGCTCTTATTGTAGTAACAAATACAGGTATGACAACCGAACTTGGAAAAATAGCTACTTTAATGGAGCAAACTAAAGAAAAGAAGACTCCCCTTCAAATAACTTTAGATGATTTCAGTAAAAAGCTTGCTACAATCATCTTAATAATTTGTATTATTGTATTTGGTTTAAGCGTATATAGACAAACCGAAATATTAGATGCATCAATGTTTGCTGTTGCCCTTGCTGTTGCTGCTATTCCTGAAGCCTTAAGTTCTATTGTAACAATTGTACTAGCTTTAGGTACTCAAAAAATGGCTAAAGAAAATGCAATTATTAAAAATATTAAATCTGTAGAAGGACTTGGTTGTGTATCTATCATCTGTTCAGATAAGACAGGTACATTAACTCAAAATAAAATGACTACAAAACAGATTTTTGTCGATAATAGTTTAATTGAATCAGAAGATATAAAGTTCAATGATAACCTAGTTCAAAAAGATTTAATGAGAGCTGCAATTCTTTGTAATGACTCTACTTCTGTAGATGGAAAAGAAATAGGTGATCCTACTGAAGTTGCTCTTGTTAACTTAGGACATGTTCATTCATTAAACGAGCAGGATGTAAGAGATGAATTTAAGAGATTAAAAGAAATTCCTTTTGATTCAGATAGAAAACTAATGAGTACATTGCACTACATAGATAATAAATATGTTATGTATACAAAAGGTGCATTAGATGTTCTTCTTGATAGAACTACTCATATAAGAACTTCTGAAGGTGTTAAAGAAATAACTCAAGCTGATAAAGATAGAATTTTAAATACAAACCAATACTTATCAGAAAATGGCCTTAGAGTTCTTTCTTTTGCTTATAAGGAATTAGATTCTGAAAAAGAATTGAGTTTAGATGATGAAAACAACTATACTTTCTTAGGATTAATTTCAATGATAGATCCTCCAAGAGTTGAGTCTGCTGAAGCTGTTAAGGATTGTATCATGGCAGGTATCAAACCTATTATGATAACTGGTGACCACAAAATCACTGCTTCTGCTATTGCTAAACAAATTGGTATTCTTCAAGAAGGTGATATGGCTGTAACAGGCCTTGAGCTTGATAAAATGTCTGATGAGGAATTAAACAAAAAACTTTCTCATATATCTGTTTATGCTAGAGTTTCACCCGAAAACAAAATTCGTATAGTAGACGCATGGCAAAACAAAGGAAAAATTGTTGCTATGACAGGTGATGGTGTTAATGATGCTCCTGCTTTAAAACAAGCTGATATTGGTATTGCAATGGGGATAACAGGAACTGAAGTTTCTAAAGATGCTGCTTCAATGATCCTTACTGATGACAATTTTGCTACAATAGTTAAGTCTATTACCAATGGTAGAAATGTTTATAGAAACATAAAGAACTCTATTAAGTTCTTACTATCTGGTAATATGTCCGGTATAATAGCTGTTTTATATGCTTCAATCATGAATTTATCAGTACCTTTTGCTCCAGTTCATCTATTATTTATAAATCTATTAACTGACTCACTTCCTGCTATTGCAATAGGAATGGAGAAATCAAGTAAAGATTTACTAAAAGATAAGCCTAGAGATAGTAAAGAATCTATCTTAACAAAAGACTTTATGATAGAAATAGCATTTGAAGGTTTATTAATTGCAATATTTACTATAATTGCTTTCCACATTGGTTTATCTACTGGAAACAAAGAAATCGCAAGCACAATGGCATTCTCTACTTTATGTCTAGCTAGATTATTCCATGGATTTAACTGTAGAGGTAAGAAATCTGTATTTAGTCTTGGAGTATTCTCTAACAAATTTAGCTGGTATGCATTTGGAACTGGATTAATATTCTTAAATGCAGTACTATTTATACCACCACTACAAAACTTATTCCAAGTTGCTAGCTTAAGTAGTTCATTGGTTTTAGCCATATACTTATTAGCTTTCTTCCCAACACTTGTAATTCAAGTGTACAAGGTATTTGCTAAAGATAGTGATAGAGCAGAAGAAAAAAATGCAGAAAAAAATTTAAGTATTTAATACAAAAGTAGCTGTTGATTAATTCAACAGCTACTTTTTCCATTCTTACCTCTTTATCTTCTTACCTTAATTATATTCTTATATCCAACATATGTAGTCAAGAAGTATCCACCATAAACCACTATAATTATTATTGCAGTAATTATAGCTGATACTAAAATACTTGACGCCCCAAACATAGATATTACTTTACTAGCTATTATAATTCCTACTATAGAGTGAATTATAGCAATCGTGAGAGGCATCATAAAATATATAAATACTTGTGAAAACACTGCTTTATTAATATTATTACTTGATGTTCCTATCTTCTTTAACACTTCATATCTTTCTATATTATCACTTGCTTCTGATAATTGTTGAAGTGCTAATATTGCTGCACTTGATATTAAAAATATTACTCCTAGATATATACCTATATACATTACTGTAACTGACATTCCAACGCTTGCATCATAAGCCATATCTCTAGTTTCCCCTAAAATAAATCCATATTCATCATAGCCATATTTTCTTGTTGTAAATCCTGTAAATACATCATATATTTCATTCTCTATCTTCTCAGACTTCTCCTTATAATTACCACTTAAATAAGTAGTACTTATCTCCATATCCTTTACTACTTCATCAGGTAATACAGCTACCATAAACTTCGTGGCTAATGCACTTGTTTCTAAATTATCTTTCAAAGCTTTTTTATTTATAATCCTATAATCGTTGTTACCAATTCTCATTGTTTTATTATTTTCTATAAACTTATTCACAGCCTTATCATAATCATTCACATTTGATATTAGAATAACTTCATCTTTTTGTGGATTAAATGTACTTTCTCCAGCCATTGCTCTTAACTTATTATAATCTGATATTGCAATACAATCTAAATTCTTATCATAAGAATCCAAATTCTTTTTAACTTTATCATTTCCATAGTTATATATATACTTCTTAATTCCTTCGTTACTTGTATACAAGTTATATGAAAAATATTCTCTAAAAGCATTATTATAATCAAGTCCTATTTTATCTAAAGATTTTGATATATTCGCAATTTCCTCATCCCCTGTTGAAAATGAATAGAAAGTCACATCATAGGGAGTGTTATTTTTTAAAGTTGTTTGTAAGGAATTCTTAAAACTTACCCCTGTAGATAAGAGAGTAATTGTTAAAAATAACATTAAAGAAATAACTGACATAGAAATATATGTAGTATTAACCTTACTATTTATCTGCCTTAGAACAAACATATTTAAATTCTTCAGATAAAATTTTTCACTTTTTTCTAATGCATTAATTAAGAAACCAGATAAAGATAAAAACAATAACACTGTCCCTACTATGCCTAAGATAACAGAAATTTGAACATAGCTAATTCCATTATCAAATCCAAATTTTAAAATTATAAAATAGGCTACTCCTATTAAAATTATTGATAATAGAAATAATAAAAAAGATACTTTTGTACTCTTTATTTTTATGCTTTCATTTTTTCTTCCTGCTCTTAATAAATCTATTAACTTATATTTAGAAATTACCAAAGTATTAAATATCATAACAAGTATAAATATCAGCCCAAAATATAAGGATGTTTTTATAGCTGCGTTAGTAGAAAATACAAAATTGAACTTTGATACATTCACTTCAAATAGTTTTGATGTAAATAAAGATAATCCTTGAGATACCACTACACCTGCCATAAGACCTAACCCAAGTGATAAGAGTCCAATTAAAAAGGTTTCTTTTATTAATAGATAGGATATCTTTCTTTTCCCCATACCTAAGGTCATATATAACCCTATTTCTTTCTTTCTTCTTTTTATTAAAAAATTATTTGCATATATTATTAAAAATCCTAATATAATTGACACAAACACTGATGTCATAGAAATTATTTTAGAAAGCATTTGTATTATTTCAGCTTTACTGTTTGTAACATCCATCATTGCCTTTTGTGATGATATAGAATTAAAAGAATAAAATATACATACAGCAAAAGTTAACGTTAAGAAATATATTGCATAATCCTTAAAACTTCTTTTGACATTTCTAACTGACATTTTAGAATACATTATTTGTGTCACCTCCAAGTAAGGTTACAACCTCAATAATCCTATTAAAAAACTCTTTTCTAGAATCATTTCCTCTAATTAGTTCATTAAATACTCTTCCATCTTTTATAAATAGAATTCTATGGGCATAGCTTGCCGTAAAAGCATCATGTGTAACCATAAGTATTGTAGCATTCATTTCCTCATTTAACTTTTCAAAGGAATCTAATAATAATCTTGACGCTTTAGAATCCAAAGCTCCAGTAGGTTCGTCAGCTAATATTAAAGATGGATTAGTAATTATAGCTCTAGCTGCTGCAACTCTTTGCTTTTGTCCACCCGACATTTCATATGGAAACTTACTTAAAACCTCTTCAATATCTAACTTTCTAGCAACTTCTAAAACTCTATCTCTTATATTTTTAGCTTTTTTCCCCTCTTGAATAGTTAATGCTAATGCAATATTCTCAAAAGCAGTTAAAGTATCTAAAAGATTAAAATCTTGAAATATAAAACCTAATTCTTCTCTTCTAAACTTTTCTATACTTTTAGACTTTAACTTAGTTATTTCCTTACCATTTATTTTAATATTTCCTGTTGTTATATTATCAACAGTAGAAATACAATTTAGCAATGTAGTTTTACCACTTCCTGAGGGTCCCATTATTCCAACAAATTCACCCTCTTCTACATTAAAACTAATGTTATTAATAGCTTTTGTAACATTTCCTTTATTTCCATAATATTTTTCTATATCTTTAACTTGTAAAATCTCTTTCATTTTAGTTCCTCCATCTATCATCTTTAAGCATATTTTATAATTATTTTATCTTTTGTAGTATTGATTAACATTACTCTTACCTTTCATTTTTGAAAGATAAGAAAAAGAAGCTACTTAAATAGCTCCTTCTTATTCAACGGAAATATTATATCTACATTGGTCCATTTATCCTTTTCTGATGTCACTTCTATCCCTATAGATAGCTTTTCACAAAGACTTTTACATATATACAGACCCATACCTGTAGATTTACCATAGTCTCTTCCATTTTCTCCTGTAAATCCTTTATCAAATATTCTTTTTATATCTTTTTCTGAAATTCCTACACCATTATCTTTTATCGATAAAATCACTTTTGTATCTTTTGAAATAGATTTTATCTCTATCCTAGGATCATTTTTATCACAGTATTTTATAGAATTAATTAATATTTGATTTATTATAAATTCACACCACTTAGTATCACTAAATACATTTTCATTAACTTCACTTAACTCTAGCTTAATATTTTTATTAATAAAATCTTTGTAGTTTTTTCCTATTATCTTTCTAACTAAATCTCCTAATGAAAACTCTTTGATTATATAATCTTTACTGGTATCCTTGCTCCTAGAGTAATATAATACTTGATCCACATACTCTTCTACTTTACTAATTTCTTCTTTTATACTATTTGTTATTTCATTTCTATTATTATCTATTATTAGTTTACTAGATGCTAAAGGTGTTTTCACTTCATGAACCCATGTCTCAATATACTCTCTATACTCTATTTGCTTTCTTTCATATTCTTTTAAAAATTCATGCATATCTCTATTGGTATCAAATAAAATTTCATATAAAATTTCTCCATCAATAAAGTCTGGTTTATGTATTAGCTCTGATAATAAAAACTTTTTATCTAAATTATTTAAAAGCTCTATTGTTGAAGTATAGTATTCTCTCCTTTTCCAATATTCAATTATTAAAAGTGATGTAATTGGCATACTCCAGGCTAAAATTACTATAATTACATATTCACTCTTTATATTTAAAAATAATAAAAATGCCGAAAAAGTTAATAGAAGAAATAAGTTTACTATTAAAAACATTCCTTTATCTCTTAGATATGCTTTCAAACTCATATTAATATATAACCTAATCCTCTCCTAGTTTCTATAACATTCTTCAACCCTATTTCCTCTAACTTCTTTCTTAGCCTAGTTACATTTACCGAAAGAGTATTATCATCTACATATGCTTCTGAAGACCATAAATACTCCATTAGTTCATCTCTTGACACTATCTTTTCCTTATTTAATATTAAATAATTTAATATTTTCAGTTCATTCTTGGTAAGCTCTGATATATTATTGTTGTAAGATATACTCCCACTAGATAAATTTAGATTAAGTCCATTATGCATTAATAATTGAGATGATGAACTATTAACTCTTCTTAATATAGAACTTATCCTAGCTAATAAGATTTGAGTATTATATGGCTTAGTTATAAAATCATCCGCACCTAGGTTCATACTCATCAACTCATCCATCTCACTATCTCTACTTGTTACAATAATAATAGGTACATCTGACTTACTTCTAATCTCTCTACAAATATAATATCCATCAAAAACAGGTAGATTAATATCTAACAATATTAAATCTGGATTTTCCTCAAAAATGTAATTAATTATATTTTTAAAATCTTTGGGCACTTTAACATCATAGCCGTATTTACTTAAGAACTCTTTCAACTCATTTCTAATCTTCTCTGTATCCTCAACAATAATAATCTTTTGCATTCTTCTTGCTCTCCTTTTATATGTATAGAGAAAGATTATACACCCTTCTCATATAGTTTATCTAAAAAAACTTTTATTTCATCCTCTTCCAAAAAAATTTGTCCTAAGGTCCCATGCTTTAAATCCACTTTTCTTAAAGAGTGAAAATCGGATCCTGCTGTATATATAATTCCTTTTTCTTTAGCCATGCTAATAAAATATTCAGTTTCATTTTCTTTATTCCTATAATATTTAGCTTCAATACCATCAAAATTCAAATTAATTAATTCATTAAAAGCTTCTCTTTTTAATAAGGTTGGATGTGCTAAAACAACAAAAGCTCCATAATGATGTAAAAATTCTACTCCAGCAGAGGTACTTATCTTCCCTCCCTCTGATTTGAAACTTAATTTTCCTTTATGATATATCTGGCACTCTTTAAATTTCCCTTTTTTCATAGAGTTAAGCATCTTTTTAAACTCTTCACCTTCATATCTATTATCTTTAAAATATCCAAGTATATGAACTCTATTTCCTTTGTATCTCGTTGACAATTCAATACCTGGAATAACTTTTACTCCATGAATCTTTCCAACCTTTATTGCTTGTTTATCTCCTGATACAGTATTATGATCTGTTAAAGCAATTATATCAATTTTTCTTTCCTTAGCTAATAAAATAATTTCTCCTGGCTTAAGCTCCCCATCTGACTCAGTTGAATGTATGTGAAAGTCTCCCTTAGTATACATATTACTCCTCATTGAATTAAAGTTATATTATTATTCTATGAACTAAATATTTAACTTCTAATAGAAATTTATTTTATCAACATTAATTTTTCTATCATAAGATAAAATATAGAATATTTATTAAGGAACTTTAAGATGAAAACATTAGTTGCAATTTTTTCTGTTACAATAACAATCGCTTGTTGCTTAACTAGTCTTTACTTAAAAAACAAATTAAAATAAATAATAATATTTTTAAAAGATAAATTATTAATATTATTTTTCTTTTAAAAGAATATATATTCCTAATTCTTAAAATTAAAAGGAGAAAGTGATCCTCACCTTCTCCTAAACAAAATTACTTTTTATTCACAGCTCTTTGTAAATTATCCACCAAATTTATTAGTTATTCACAAGATAACTTTTGATTAGTTCATTTCTTTTTTAGATAACTTTTCTAAATCTCCAATTATAACATTAAGCATATCTAACTTTGCTTTAGCAAAATCATTTTCTGGCAACCATTCTATTCCCATCTCTAAGCATCTTTTAGTTTCATTGTATTCACTTATTAATTTATTTAATTCTTCTCTCATAATACTATCCTCCTACTCAACTGTTACTGACTTGGCTAAATTTCTTGGCTTATCAATATCACAACCTTTTTCCTTTGCTGTATAGTAAGCTAATAATTGCAACGCTACTACAGCCAAAACTGGAGCTACTATATCTGATATTTGGGGAATCCTAATTTCATAATCAAATACCGATTTATCAAGTTCTTCTCCATGGTATCCTAACCCAATTATATTAGCACCTCTTGCTTTTACTTCAACCATATTACTTACCATCTTGTCCTTAAGATCACCTTGAGTAAATAATCCTATTACTTTTGTACCTGGTTCAATTAAAGCTATTGTTCCATGCTTTAATTCCCCACCTGCATAAGCCTCACAATGAATATAAGATATCTCTTTTAGTTTTAGAGATCCTTCTAAAGCTAATGCATAGTCCATACCTCTTCCTAAGAAGAACAAATCTTCTTCTTTAGCTAACAATCTAGCTATATCTTCTATATTCTCTTTTTCCTCTAAAAGTTTTTCAATTCTATCTGGTAATATTAATAAAGCCCTTACAATTTCTTTTTCCTTTGTTTCTTCTAAAATTCCTTTTATCTTTCCAAAGTATAGAGCTAATAAATGCATAACTACAACTTGTGTTGTATATGCCTTAGTAGATGCAACTGCTATTTCTGGTCCTGCCATTGTATAAATTACATCATTTGCTTCTCTCGAAATTGTACTTCCTACTACATTTGTTATTGCTAAAGTCCTTGCCCCTATCCTATTACAGTCTCTTAATGCAGCTAATGTATCTGCAGTTTCTCCTGACTGACTTACTATAATCACTAAAGATTTCTCTGTTACAAGTGGATTTCTATATCTGAATTCAGATGCTATATCTACTTCAACAGGAATCTTTGCCATTCTTTCAATTAATGTTTTTCCCATTAATCCTGCATGATATGCAGTACCACAGGCTACTATAAACACTCTATCTACATTATCCAAATCCTGTTTAGATAATTTAAAGTCATCAAAAAAGACACCATTCTCTATTGATACTCTAGAAGATATAGTGTCCTTAATAGCTTTGGGTTGTTCATGAATTTCTTTTAACATGAATGAATCATATCCACCCTTTTCAGCAGCATCCTCACTCCATGTTACTTTATAAATGTTCTTATCTATTCTTTCTCCATTTGCACTTAAAATAGAAACTCCGTTTCTATCCATAACTACAAATTCATTATCATCTAAAAGATATACATCTCTTGTATACTTAATTACTGCTGGAATATCTGAAGCAATAAAATTTTCTCCATTTCCTAATCCTACAATTAGTGGACTATCTTTTCTTACTGCTATTAGCTTGTCTTGTTCATCTCCACAAACCACTCCTAAAGCGTAACTTCCTTCCAGCTTCTTAGTAGCTTTTACAACAGCCTCAAAAAGATTTCCTTCATAATAATAGTGAATTAAATTTGGAACCACCTCAGTATCAGTTTCAGAAAAGAATTCATACCCTTCTGATATTAACCACTTTCTAAGTTCAAGGTAATTTTCAATAATTCCATTATGAACTACTGCTATATCTCCTTTTGAGCTTTTATGTGGATGAGAGTTTCTATCTGATGGTTCTCCATGAGTAGCCCATCTAGTATGACCAATTCCTATAGTACCTTCTGAACTTTTACTTTTTAAAGCTCCTTCTAGATTTGAAAGTCTTCCCTTCTGCTTAGCAAGAGATATACTTGTCCCATCTAAAACTGCAATACCTGCTGAATCATACCCTCTATACTCAAGTTTTGATAATCCATCTATTAAGAAAGATTTTGCTCCTTTATTTCCTACATATCCAACTATTCCGCACATATTTTTTCTTCCTTCCTTTTGTATCCTATATTTAATTGTCATCTTCTGTTAAGACTTCTCCTAGCAAAATCATAAAAGGGTATAATAATCCTAGGACTCAAAAGCCATAACCTTGAAGGCTTTAACACCAAACTGGATTTGTGCTACGAATTGCTCCATAGTTTTGCCAGTTGTTTACGGTAGTGCGATACCGTGGGGCACCCGCCGAAAAGTTTCGATACTCCCCAACCTCGTCAACTATATAAAATATAGTTCTGGCGCTTTTATTTATCTTTAATTATCTTATTATCTATAAAATCACTTCCATTCATTAATATTTTACACCCTATTGAAATTTTATCATATTTTTAAAGTTTGTCTATAGTAATATTGTATAAAATTGCATTTATTTTTGTGACAATTTAATTTCTTTTAGTTATTTTCATAGATGTCTAGACCTCTATTTAACTATATAACTAGTTCCCATCGTATTTGCCACGAGGTTTATTTAAGAATAATTATTCATTTATATTGTATTATTATTCATTTATTCTTTTGTATATTTCCCAATTCTTTTACTAATCCTAATACTGTTAATAATTTTATTTAGGAGGTATTTATATGCAACTTACACCTGGAGAATTACATAATTTAAGCGAATTAATGATGAGCTGTGTAAACACAATTACAAATATGGCTATGTTTAAGGAAAAAGCTATGGATCCTGAATTAAAGGCTATTTTTGAAAGTCAATTCGCAGCTCATGTTCAAGACTATAATATGAAGGTTAAATTTGTTAAAGAAGCAAATGGTCCCTCTGAAAAACTAAATGTTCCACCATTAAATAAAACACTAGTAGATTTTACAACTTCCCCTATACCACCGATTCCGGTAACACCTAACACTAGCATTCAACAATTTAATGATAGAGAGATGGCTACAGCATATCTTTTAACTTTAAAAAGAGCAGGCAGAGAGTATGCTTGGAGTGCCATGGAAGCCGGTAATCCTACTTTAAGAGAATTTTTAAAAGATGCTTTTACAATGGCATGTAATCACGCTTATGAAGTTTGGGAGTGGATGGTTAAAAAGGGATTCTATCCATTATCTCCTGCCCCTCAACCTTTAATAGATGCTACTGCTTCATTCTTTAATGAAGTTTCTCAACAATAGCAAAAGCTCAAGGTTAAAACCTTGAGCTTCACTTATTATATAACTAATAACTTATAAATTTACTTTCTGAAAAATCAACTCTTCTTTTTGCTTTCTAGTTAGTAGCTTTATTTCATACTCTCTTTTCATAGCTCCACTTTTATCTTCAAATTCTTCATAGTAAACTAATTCTAAGGGACCTCTTCCCTTAGTATACTTAGCTCCCCTTCCACTACAATGGTCCTTAAACCTTTTTTCCAAATTATTAGTCCAACCTGTATATAAAGAATCATCGCCACATTTTAATATATAAACATAATTCATAAACTCACCCTATCTAAAACTTATAAATCAAGTATAAAAGAAAATAAGAAAAATTTAAAGAACCCGTTTATTCTCCAAGTATTTTCACTAAAAAAGAGCAAGACATTTATTTCACACCTTGCTCTTTGAAATTATATTTAATTCTGAAATCTTATCTTAATAATATTAGTTTCTTAAAGAGTTCTTTATAATGCTATACTGCTGTTCCCTCTTCTTTTTCAAATTGTGAATTATATAATTTAGAATAGAATCCACCCTTAGCTAATAGCTCTTCATGGTTTCCTTGCTCAACTATATCCCCTTGATTCATAACTAAAATCAAATCAGCATCACGTATTGTCGATAATCTATGAGCTATAACAAAGCTAGTTCTTCCTTCCATCAAGTTATCCATAGCCTTTTGAATTAATACCTCTGTTCTTGTATCAACTGAACTTGTAGCTTCATCAAGTATTAAGATCTTAGGGTCAGCAAGTATCGCCCTTGCAATTGTTAGTAATTGCTTTTGCCCTTGAGATACATTGCTTGCTTCTTCATTAAGTTCCATGTTGTATCCATCAGGTAATGTCTTAACAAAATGATGAACATGAGCCGCCTTAGATGCTTCAATCACCTCTTCATCAGTTGCATCTAATCTACCATATCTAATGTTTTCCTTGATACTTCCATTAAATAACCAAGTATCTTGAAGTACCATACCAAACATTTCTCTTAATTCACTTCTATTAAAGTCTTTTATATTATGACCATCTATTAAAATTTCACCACTATTTACATCGTAGAATCTCATAAGAAGTTTAACCATAGTAGTTTTACCAGCACCAGTTGGTCCAACAATTGCAACCTTTTGCCCCGGCTTTACATGAGCTGTAAAGTCATTAATAATTGTCTTATTTGAATTGTATCCAAAATGAACATTATTAAAGTCCACTCTACCCTCTAAACCTTCTATACGAACTGGATTATCAACTGTTTGGTCTTCCTCTTCCTCATCTAAGAATTCAAATACTCTTTCAGCAGCAGCTGCTGTAGATTGTAAAAGGTTAGTAACTTGAGCTACTTGTGTTATAGGCTGAGTAAAGTTCCTTATATACATAATAAATGATTGTATATCACCAACTTCAATAGTTTTCTTAATAGTTAAGAAGCCTCCAAGTATAGCAACTGCAACATATCCTAAATTACCAATAAACATCATCATAGGTTGCATAATTCCTGATAAGAATTGTGATTTCCAAGCTGATCCATATAATTGATTATTTAACTCATCAAATTCTTTTACAGCTTTTTCTTCACCATTAAAAGCCTTAACTATAGTATGGCCACCATATAATTCTTCAACTTGACCATTAACATTTCCTAAATACTTTTGTTGATCTTTAAAGTATTTTTGTGACTTTTTAACTATACCCATTATTAGTCCCATTGATAATGGTAACATTAGTAAAGCAACAAGAGTCATTTGCCAACTTATTGATAACATCATTATTAATGCACCAATTATCATTGTTACAGAAGTAATAAGCTGATTCATACTTTGATTTAAGCTTTGCCCTAGGGTATCTATATCATTTGTAAATCTTGATAAAACCTCTCCATGAGTCTTCGTATCAAAGTACTTCATTGGCATTCTATTTATCTTTTCTGATAAATCTTTTCTAAGGTTATAACATATTTTTTGTGTTATTCCACTCATTATTATCCCTTGAATAAATGAGAACATAGCACTAATAACATATAATCCTATTAGGAATAAAAGTATTTGACCTACTCTATCAAAGTTTATTCCTCCACCTTCTACTCCGGTTACCTTTTCCACTAATCCATTAAATATTTCTGTAGTTGCTTCACCTGAAATCTTAGGTCCAACTATTGAGAACGCAGCACTTCCAAATGCAAAAATCACAATACCAATTAAAGCAACTTTAAAGTCTGCAATATATTTTAAAAGCTTTTTCATTGTGCCCTTAAAGTCTTTTGCCTTTTCTCCGCCACGCATTCCTGCCATAGGACCGTGTCCACCAAATCCTCTTTTCATTCCGCCACTTTTATTATTGCTCATTTTCTAGCTCCTCCTTTGAAAGTTGTGATAAAGCTATTTGCTTATAAACTTCACAGTTCTTTAGAAGCTCATTATGAGTTCCTTTTCCAACTACTTTTCCTTCATCTAAAACAATAATTTGATCTGCATGTAAAATAGTACTTATTCTTTGCGCAACTATTAACACTGTACTATCACTTGTTTCTTGCTTAAGTGCCTTACGTAATGCTGAATCAGTCTTAAAATCTAAAGCAGAAAAACTATCATCAAATATATAAATTTCTGGATTCTTAGCTATTGCTCTTGCAATAGAAAGTCTTTGTTTTTGTCCACCAGATACATTTGTACCACCTTGAGAAATTTCAGTTTCAAATCTTTCAGGTTTTGAAGAAATAAACTCCATTGCCTGTGCTATTTCAGCAGCCCTTACAATCTCTACATCAGTAGCTTCTTCTCTCCCATATCTTAAATTTGAATCTATTGTTCCAGAGAATAATATACCCTTTTGAGGAACATATCCTATCTTCTCTCTTAAGTCATGTTGAGATACATTTCTAACGTCTACACCATCAACCTTAATACTACCTTCTGTCACATCATAAAAACGTGGTATTAAGTTAATCAGTGTTGATTTACCACTACCTGTGCTACCAATAAAAGCTGTTGTCTCTCCTGGTTTTGCAACAAATGATATATCGCTTAGAACATCTTCTTCAGCATTAGGATACTTAAACGATACATTATTAAATTCAATATATCCCTTTTTATCTTCTTTAAAGTTTTCTGTTTGTTCTTTATCTTCTATTATTAAATCTGTAGATATTACTTCATCAACACGTTGCACACAAACAGCTGCTCTTGGAAGCATTATTGATATTGCAGATATCATTAAGAATGACATTATTATTTGCATTGTATATTGAATAAATGCCATCATATCCCCAACTTGCATTGCTCCTGAATCTACTCCATGTGCACCATTCCACATTATAAGAACGCTAATTCCATTCATAACAAGCATCATAGCTGGCATCATACAAGCCATTACTCTATTTACAAATATATTTGTCTTTGTTAAGTCTAAGTTTGCTTTATCAAATCTCTTTTCTTCATACTTTTGAGTACTAAATGCACGTATAACAGGTATACCAGTTAATATTTCACGTGTTACTAAGTTAACTCTATCCACTAATTTTTGAACAACCTTGAACTTAGGCATTACAACAATAAATAAAATCATTACTAATGAAAGTATTGCTATTACTGCTACTGCTATAATCCAAGTCATTGATGTATTAGTCTTAGTTACCTTTATTATTCCTCCTATTGCTATAATAGGTGAATAAATAACTACTCTTAACATCATTACCATTAGCATCTGAACCTGTTGAATATCGTTTGTGCTACGTGTAATTAATGATGCTGTAGAGAATTTATCCATCTCTGTATTAGAAAATGACATTACCTTATTAAAGACTTTACTTCTTAAATTTTTACCTAGAGTAGCTGCTACTCTAGCCCCTAGGAACCCAACAACTATAGTTGCTAATGCACTTAATAATGCAATTCCTAACATCTTAGCTCCAGCTAAAAACATATAATTTGTTTGAAGCTTATCTGTGTCAATTCCTAAGTTTTTATATTCTCCTTTTACATAAGAAATAGCACTTTGTGTTATTATGCTATCTGGCATATCACTAAACTTTTCATCAATAGTTTTTCTCATTTCTGATAATTCTTCTTCTGGCATTAATGAAAATACTTGGAACACATCTACGTCACCATTTTGAATCATTTGAGGTGGTAGATTAGCCATCATTTGTTCCTTCATCTTTTTAGTTTCTTTACTATCACTTTCAAACCCCTCTACTATTAACATAGGTTTGCCAAAAATATTACTTAACTCTTCTATAGTTTTTTTATCTTTTGTATTAAGTTCATATATAGGCTCATCCCCTGTTAAATCTTTATCTGAAAGAGATGCCTTATCTAAATGATTATAATTGCTTAACACTGTATTCTTATCACTTTCATTCATAAAAAGCATAAGCTTATTCATTTCAGTAGCTCTTATTACATCTGGAACAGGATTTTCAACTCCTCCTTGTTGTATACCAATATTAACTACCTTAGAAGTATAATCTGGTAAGGATAAATCACATACTGCTTGCCCTATTAAGAATAGAACTATTACTAAAATTGGTACAATTGATTTCTTTAAATACTTTAAAAGCTTTAGCATATCCTTTCTCCTTTCTCTGTCTACTTATGATGATTACAAAAACTTATATTTTTATCTTTTCCGCAAGCTTCCTCTAAATTTTCTCTTAACTGCATCATTAATCTTCGAAGTAGTAACTTCTCTTCAACTGTAAAGTTTCTAAAAGCCTCTTCCTCTATTTGCTCATGTACAGTTTTTAATTTTGAACAAATTTCTTTTCCTGCATCTGTAATAAAAATTCTTGAAATCCTTTGATCTTTCTCATCCTGCTCTCTTTTTATTAAACCAGTCTTCTCCATTCTCTTAATCATCACAGCCATTGTAGATGCTTTAACATTAAGATTTTCTGATAATTCTCTCTGACTCTGACCATTCTTCTTATTTAAAGAAAATAATAATGGCGGCTGTCCTGGATACAAACCAGTTTCTTCAAGTAATGAATGAGTTCTTATAAAATGAAGTCGCATAACCTGAGAAAAAACATATCTCAAAGATTCTTCATCATCTATGTTTTTGTTCATAATTAGCCCTCCTTTAATTAGTCGACTAACTATTATAATAATGCATAATATTTTATCATTCAATATTTTGTGCGCTATTTAATAAATTCTTCATAAAATAATTATTAGCCGACTAATCTTTGTAAACAATATCATCTATTATATTACTTAATTAATAACCAAAAAGCACAAGTATTTACATTATTAACTTTTTCGTTAAATATTAAAAGACTATATCAACCAAAATTGATATAGTCTAAAAAATGTTAATATAAATAATCCCACTAATATCCTGGGGAGAGTTGCTGTTACACAATTCAGTGGATATTAGTGGGATTTTAGCGTTTTTTTAAAGTAGTTATTAATCCAGCTTCTTATTAATCCAAGTCATCATTTCTCTTAATTCAGAGCCAACCTTTTCTATTGGATGTTCTGCTTCCATTCTTCTCTTAGCATTGAAGTTTGGTCTTCCAACTTGGTTTTCCATTAGCCAGTTTCTTGCGAAAGTTCCATCTTGAATCTCAGTAAGAACTTTCTTCATTTCTTTCTTAGTATCTTCAGTGATTATTCTATTACCTATCATGTAATCACCATATTCAGCAGTATCAGAGATAGAATATCTCATTGTTGCCATACCACCTTGATACATTAAATCTACTATTAATTTCATTTCATGCATACATTCAAAATAAGCATTTTCTGGAGCATATCCAGCTTCTACTAGAGTTTCAAATCCAGCTTTGATTAAGGCTGTTACACCTCCACAAAGAACTGCTTGTTCACCAAATAAATCTGTTTCAGTTTCATCTTTAAATGTAGTTTCAAGCACTCCTGATCTAGCACCACCAATAGCATTTGAATATGCTAAAGCAATATCCTTAGCATTTCCACTTGGATCTTGATGTACAGCTACTAAACATGGTACTCCTGACCCTTCTGTATATGTTCTTCTAACCATATGTCCTGGTCCCTTTGGAGCAACCATAAATACATCAACATCTTTAGGTGCAACTATTTGACCAAAGTTTATATTAAATCCATGAGCAAATGCTAAAGCATTTCCTGCTTCTAAATATGGAGCAACTTGTTCTTTATATATAGCAGCTTGTTTTTCATCTGGAATAAGCATCATTACTATATCAGCCGCTTTAACAGCCTCTGGTACTGTAGCAACTTGTAATCCATCATTTTCTGCTACCTTCCAAGACTTACTTCCTTCATATAAACCAACTATAACATCTATTCCACTATCATGTAGGTTTAATGCATGAGCATGTCCTTGGCTACCATAACCAATTATTGCAACCTTCTTTCCTTTTAAATAATCTAGGTTTGTGTCTTTTTCATAATACATTTTTACCATTTTTTATTCCTCCTAATATTTATTGAATATCTTCCTCGCTTATTATTTGATTAATTGGTGCACCTGGTGCAACCATAGGAAATACCTTTTTGTCATTATCTATTACGTAATCTATAACTACAGGTCCCTTTGACTTCAAAGCTTTTTCTAAAATACTCTCTAACTCATCCTTTTTAGTTACTCTATAACCTTCTGCTCCAAAAGCTTCTGCAAGCTTAACTAAATCTGTCTTTCTATCTAATGTAGTATTAGAATATCTTCCATCAAAGAATAATGTTTGCCACTGTCTTACCATACCTAAAACATTGTTATTCATAATCACTATAACTATTGGCAAATTATTTTTAACTGCTGTTGCTAACTCATTACAATTCATCATGAAGCTACCATCACCAGCAATATTAATAACTCTACAATCTGGTTTACCAAGTTGTGCACCAATTGAAGCACCCAACCCAAATCCCATAGTTCCAAGACCTCCAGAAGTTATCAATCTTCTAGGAGCATTAAAATCAAAATATTGAGCTGTCCACATTTGATGTTGTCCTACTTCTGTAGATATAATTAAGTTACCTTGATTCAACTTGTTTAATATTTCAAAAAAATACTGTGGAGTTAACTTCTCCTCTTCTTCCTTCTTATAAGCAGTTAATGTTTTTAAATATTCAACATGCTCTAACCACTCTTTATTCTTCTTTTCATCTATATGTGGTAAAATTCTTTGAAGCACTAACTTCAAGTCACCAACTACTGATAAATCAACCTTTATATTTTTATTTATTTCAGCTGGGTCTACATCTATATGAAGAATTTTTGCATTGCTTAAATTTTCCGGATTAGATATTACTCTATCAGAGAATCTTGCTCCTAGCGCAACAAATAAGTCACACTTTGTAGCGCTTATATTTGAAGCTTTTGTGCCATGCATCCCTATCATTCCAGTTAATAACGGATGTCCCTTAGGAACAACTCCAATACCCATCAAAGAATTACATATAGGCGAGTTAATCTTTTCTACTAGCTCAATAACCTCTTCACTAGCGTCTGAAGTAATAGCTCCTCCCCCTACACATATAAATGGCTTCTTAGAATTATTAATTAATTCAATAGCTTCATTAACTTTATCTTCATAAATTAATTTTTCTTTTCTTGCTACTTCTAATGGTTCTAACTTTTTGTATTCTACTTTTTCTACTTGAATATTCTTTGGAATATCAATTAAAACAGGTCCCGGCCTTCCCTCTTTAGCTATATAAAATGCTTTCTTTATAACCTCTTGAAGATCATTTATATCCTTAACTATATAATTGTGTTTAGTAATAGGCATTGTTATTCCTGTTATATCCACCTCTTGAAAACTATCTTTACCTAATAAACTCATAGGAACATTCCCAGTTATCGCTACCATAGGGATAGAATCCATATAAGCTGTGGCTATACCTGTTACTAAGTTTGTTGCACCTGGTCCAGAGGTTGCAATACATACTCCCACCTTTCCAGTAGCTCTTGCATATCCATCTGCAGCATGAGCAGCCCCCTGCTCATGACAAGTTAAAATATGACGTATTTTATCTTGGTACTTATATAACGAATCATACAAATTAATAACTTGTCCACCTGGATAACCAAATACAATATCTACACCCTCATCTATAAGTGATTGAACAACTATATCTGACCCTGTTAAAATCATCCCTCCCCCTCCTTACCATAATTTTTTTTATTTAAATACAGCTCCAGTACTTGCAGAACTTACTAATTTAGCATATCTTGCTAAATATCCTTCAGTAACCTTTGGTTCTACTGGCTTTAATCTTTTTCTTCTTCCTTCTAACTCCTCATCAGAAACCTCTAGTTCTAGTTTTCCTGCATTTATATCAATTGATATAATATCCCCCTCTTCAACTAAAGCTATTACTCCACTTTCAGCTGCTTCAGGTGATACATGTCCTATTGAAGCTCCTTTAGTTGCCCCACTAAATCTACCATCTGTTATTAAAGCAACTTCCTTATCTAGTCCCATTCCAGCAATTGCTGATGTTGGTGATAGCATTTCTCTCATACCTGGACCACCCTTTGGTCCTTCGTATCTAATAACAATAACATCTCCAACTTTTATTTGTTTTCCCATAATAGCTTCTATTGCCTCTTCTTCTGAGTCATACACTCTTGCTGGTCCTTTATGTTTTAACATCTCTTTTGCAACTGCTGATCTTTTTACAACTGCCCCATCTTTAGCAAGGTTTCCTCTTAAAATAGCAATACCACCTGTTTCACTATATGGCTCTTCTATTGGCCTAACAATTGAATAATCTTTGACCTTCTTACCTTCTATATTTTCACCTTGAGTTTTACCTGTAGCAGTAATGCAATTTAAATGAATAATATTTTTCTTAGATAATTCATTTAAAACTGCTCCAATTCCCCCTGCATAATAAAGATCTATAATATGCGTTTGTGATGCTGGTGCAAGGTGACAAAGATTAGGTGTTCTACTAGAAACCTCATTTATAATATCAAGATTTATTGGTAATTTTGCTTCATTTGCTATAGCAGTTAAATGCAATACAGAGTTTGACGAACAACCAAGCGCCATATCGCAGGCTAATGCATTTTCAATAGCTTTTTCAGTTACTATATCTCTTGGTTTTATATCTTTTTCTAAAAGATTCATTACTGCCATACCAGCTTGCTTTGCTAATCTAATTCTTTCTGAATAAACAGCAGGTATTGTACCATTTCCAGGCAAAGCTAATCCTAATACTTCTGCCAAGCAATTCATTGAATTTGCTGTGAACATTCCTGAACACGAGCCGCAAGTTGGACATGCATTATCTTCTAGCTCCTTTAAATCTCCCTCAAGCATTGTTCCATTTTCATATGCTCCTACAGCTTCAAATACAGTTGTTAAAGAAACATCTGTATCTTTAAACTTTCCTGGTAGCATTGGACCTCCACTAACAATTACAGCTGGAATATTTAATCTCAACGCTGCCATCATCATACCTGGAACAATCTTATCACAATTAGGTATTAACACTAATGCATCGAATCCATGAGCTTTAACCATACACTCAATTGTGTCTGCAATAAGCTCCCTAGTTACTAAAGAATACTTCATTCCTTCATGTCCCATAGCAATTCCATCGCAAACTCCTATAGTTGGAAATACTAGTGGAGTTCCACCTGACATAAGTACTCCTTTTTTTACACCTTCAACAATTTGATCTAAATGCACATGCCCTGGAATAATATCATTTTGTGAGGTTACTACTCCTATTAGAGGTCTCTCTAATTCTTCTTCAGTAAGACCTGCCGCTTTGAATAGTGACCTGTGCGGAGCCCTTTGAGGACCTTTTTTTACAACGTCACTTCTCATATTTTACATCCCCTTTTCTATCTCACTTAAAACTAACTTTGTCATTTCTTCAGTACCAACAAGTTTCATACCTTCACTCATTATGTCTCCTGTTCTATATCCTGATTCTAAAACTCTTAAAACAGCCTTATCTATTAATGCAGCCTCATCGTCTAGTTTAAATGTGTGCTTAAGCATCATACTTCCTGAAAGTATTGTAGCAAGAGGATTTGCAATTCCTTTACCTGCAATATCAGGTGCACTTCCATGTATAGGTTCATACATACCAAAACTATTTTTCCCTAATGATGCTGATGGAAGCATACCAATAGATCCTGTTACCATACTTGCTTCATCTGATAATATATCTCCAAACATATTTGAAGTAACTATTACATCAAATTGTCTTGGATCTCTTACCATTTGCATTGCTGCATTATCAATATATAAGTGATTTAATTCTACTTCCGGATAATCCTTAGCTACATCTTCCACAATTCTTCTCCATAACCTTGAGCTTTCAAGTATATTTGCTTTATCTACTGAAGTTACCTTCTTCTTTCTCTTCATTGCTGAGTCAAAAGCAATTTTAGCAATTCTTCTAACCTCTTCTCCGTTATATCTTTCAGTATCATATGCTGCAGGAATTCCATCTACAGTAGTTTGTCCTCTATCTCCAAAGTAAATTCCACCAGTTAATTCTCTTACCACAAGTACATCTATACCATCACCAATTATGCTTTCCTTTAATGGTGACGCATCTTTAAGTGGTGCATATAACAATGCTGGTCTTAAGTTACAATAAAGTCCAAGCCCACCTCTTAAACCTAACAAAGCTTGTTCAGGCCTTACTTTAGCTGTTGGATTATCCCACTTTGGCCCTCCTACTGCCCCCAGTAATACAGCATCGCTTTTCTTACATGCATCTATTGTTTCTTGAGGTAAAGGATTGCCTGTTTTATCTATTGCACATCCCCCTGCCAATAAATATTCATAATCAAATCTATGACCAAATTTTTCTCCTACTGCATTTAAAACTTTAATAGTTGATTCTACTACCTCCGGTCCAATACCATCTCCAGGTATAACTGCTATATGATATTTCATTTTTTTAACCCCCAATTTATTTATTTCTTATATATCCAATTAATCCGTCATTATCTATTATATTTTGCATAAACTCTGGGAATGGTTCTCCCTTATATTCTTCATTCTTAGTTAGGTTTTTAATTACTCCTGTAGAGAAGTCAACCTCTAGCTTATCTCCATTATCTATTGCCTTAACAGCCTCATCACATTCTAAAATAGGTAATCCTATATTAATGGCATTTCTGTAGAATATTCTTGCAAAAGTTGAAGCTATTACACAGCTAACCCCTGCTGCCTTTATAGCTATAGGTGCATGTTCTCGTGAAGATCCACAACCAAAATTTTTATTTGCTACAATAAAATCTCCATCTTCCACATTCTTAACAAACTCTTTATCTATATCTTCCATACAGTGTGCAGCAAGTTCTTTATGCACTGAAGTATTTAAATATCTTGCTGGAATTATTACATCTGTATCTACATTATCGCCATACTTAAAAACTTTTCCTGTTACTTTCATTTCAAACTCCCCCTTATACTAACTCTGGATCTGTAATCTTTCCTGTTATTGCAGATGCAGCTGCCACAGCTGGACTTGCTAGATAAACTTCTGATTCTACATGACCCATTCTTCCTACAAAGTTTCTATTAGTTGTTGAAACAGCCCTTTCACCAGCTGCTAGGATTCCCATATGACCACCTAAACATGGACCACATGTTGGAGTTGAAACTACAGCTCCTGCTTCTACTAAATCTTTTATAATTCCTTCTTCTAATGCTTGAAGATATATTTTTTGAGTTCCCGGGAACACTATGCATCTTATTCCCTTCTTAACTTTCTTACCTTTCATTATGTCTCTTGCTACTCTTAAATCTGACATTCTACCATTTGTACAAGACCCTATAACTACTTGATCTATATTTACATCTCCCACATTATCTATAGTTCTTGTGTTATCTGGTAAATGAGGGAAAGAAATTGTTGGTCTTAAAGTACTTAAATCAATTTCATAAACCTCATCATATTCTGCATCACTATCAGCTTCATACTTTTTCCATTCCCTTGAAGCATGCTCTTTTAAATATTCTTCTGTTTTTTCATCTACAGGAAAAATTCCGTTTTTTCCACCTGCCTCAATAGCCATATTAGCCATTGTAAATCTATCATCCATAGAAAGATATTCTAATCCATCTCCTACAAATTCCATTGATTTATATAAAGCACCATCTACACCTATCATTCCAATGATATGTAAGATAATATCCTTACCGCTTACCCATTTAGCTGGTTTATTCTTCAACACAAATTTAATCGCCGATGGAACCTTAAACCAACATTGTCCTGTAGCCATTCCAGCTGCCATATCTGTAGAACCAATTCCTGTTGAAAATGCTCCTAATGCACCATAAGTACAAGTGTGAGAATCTGCACCAATTACTACATCTCCTGCTACAGCTAGTCCTTTTTCAGGAATTAAACAATGCTCTATCCCCATTTCACCAACCTCAAAGAAATTTTCAATTTCCTTTTCTTTAGCAAATTCTCTTATATATTTAACTTGTTCTGCAGCCTTTATATCCTTATTCGGAGTAAAGTGGTCTGGAACAATAGCTATTTGGCTCTTGCTAAATACTTTATCAACACCAAATTTCTTAAACTCTGTTACTGCAACTGGTGTTGTGATATCATTACCTAACACTAAATCAAGTTTAGCTTCAATTAATTGTCCTGCCTTTACACTATCTAATCCTGCATGTGCTGCTAATATTTTTTGTGTCATTGTCATTCCCATTTGTAAATCATCCCCCTTAAAAATATGTTCTTGCTTTTCTTTCAATATCTTTTATAAGCTTATATTCAATAGAATCCACTAGAGCTATCCAACTTGCTTGAATTACATCTCTTGACACCCCAACTGTACTCCAATTTTCTACCCCATCAGTAGACTCTATTAATACTCTTACTTTTGCGCCTGTAGCACTCTCAGAATCTAAAACCCTTACTTTATAGTCAACAAGCCTTACATCTTGTAATTGTGGATAGAATACATCTAATGCTTTTCTTAAAGCTTTGTCTAATGCATTTACAGGCCCATCACCTATTGCTGCATTCATCTCTTCTTTCCCATCAACTGTTATATTTATCATTACAGAAGAACTAAACTCTTTATCCCAAGAAGGTTGTTCTGAAAATACTTTAAAGTAATTCAACTTAAAGAACGGTTTATATTTTCCTATAATTTTTCTCATTACCAGTTCTACAGTACCCTCAGCACCTTCAAATTGATATCCTTCATATTCTAATTCCTTCAATTTATTTGTAATCTTCTTAACTTCTTCACTATCTTTAGATATATTAGGAAATATCTTTTGAACTTCTGAATATACAGTACTTTTACCACTAACTTCAGATATCAAAAATCTTCTCTTATTTCCTACTAACTCTGGTTTAATATGTTCATAAGACTTAGGTGCCTTACAAACAGCATCTATATGCATTCCTCCCTTATGAGCAAAGGCTGATCCTCCTACATAAGGTGCTTCATCTTGTAATGTTATATTTGAAATTTCAGCTATGAATCTAGCAACGGTTGTAAGTTTAGAAAGGTTATTATCATCAATAACCCTATAACCCATTTTCAACTTTAATGTTGGGATGATTGTACTTAGATTTGCATTACCACATCTTTCACCTATACCAATGAAAGTTCCTTGAATTTGATTAGCCCCAACTTGTGCTGCCACGATTGAATTAGCTACCGCCATCCCCATATCATCATGACAATGTATACCTACGTTGCCCCCTATTATATTTACTACCTCTTTAGTAATATTTCTTATCTCGTCTGGTAAAGTTCCCCCATTTGTATCACATAAAACTACTGATTTTGCCCCCGCTTCAGCAGCTATCTTTACTGTTGAAATTGCATACTCTTTATTTTGCTTATATCCGTCAAAAAAATGTTCTGCATCAAATATCACTTCTTTATTTTTACTTACCAGATATTTAATTGTGTCCCCAATCATATTTAAATTCTCATCTAGAGATGTTTTTAATATTTCCTTCACTTGGAAGTCCCATGACTTACCGAATATAGTAACGACTGAAGTTTCAGCCAACAATAAATTTTTTATATTTTTATCTTCACCTACTTCGGTATTAGGTCTTCTAGTAGAACCAAAAGCCACTATTTTAGAATTCTTAAGTCTTTCGCCCTTTAATCTCTTAAAAAACTCCATATCTTTAGGGTTAGATCCTGGATTTCCAGCCTCAATATAGGTAACTTCTAAATCATCTAGTACCCTAACTATTTTTAACTTATCCTCTAGAGAGAAAGATATTCCTTGACCTTGTGCCCCATCTCTCAAGGTGGAATCAAATATATCAATCTTTCTCTGCCCCATATATAATGCCCCCTTTATTTATTGCTAATTAATGATTCCTTATATTTTTGTCCCCTCTTTCAAGAGCTGTTACCCCTGTTCTTACCAACTCTTGTATTCCATACTCTTCCATAAGTTTTATTAATGCTGTTATCTTACTCTCGTCACCTGTTAATTCTATAGTTAGAGTATCTACTGACACATCAATAATCTTACTTCTAAAAATAGTAACTATTTCATTAATTGCCGCTCTCTTTTCAGCATCTGCTTTAACTTTAATCAAAACAAGTTCTCTATACACAGAATTTCCGCTTTTTAAGTCGATGACCTTGATTACATCCTCAAGCTTATCTAATTGTTTTTTCACTTGTTCTAAAGTGTCATTGTCCCCAACTATCGCAATAGTCATCCTTGAGATTTTTTCATCTTCTGTTCTTCCTACAGTTAGACTATCTATGTTATAGCCTCTCCTTGAAAATAATCCAGAAACTCTACTTAAAACTCCTGATGAGTTTTTTACCAAAACAGATAACACATGCCTTTGTTCCATATAGCCTCCTCCTTATTAAAATATATCCCCAATAATACTAGATAAAAGGTATAAAAATACCCACCCTTAATGATATGAACCATAAGAGGTGGGATAAAAATCCGCCTGAAATATAATATCACTAGGTTCCAACAAACCCTTGCATATAACGGATGCACACCGGATATCGCTTACTCATTCTAAAAGAACTTTCTGGATTCAGCTCTGGAGTGATAATTATTTAAATAAAGTATCGATTCGCACCTACCATCGACTCTCTGAAACCTTCTTGCTTAAATAAACGTCTCCTTCATAGCGATTAATTTCCATAAATGTTTTGTTGATAAAATTTTACTATTTCATCCATGTATTGTCAATGAATCAAATTTACTTTTATAAATTTGTTAGTGAAATCCTATTCTTATTTTATCTTTTAAGATTTCTTTAGATATAATTAATTGTTTTTTGACAATTCATCAATTAATCACATACTTATTTGTATTATAGTTAAATATTTATATATCTTTTTTATTATAATATTATTACTTTTGCAACTTTATTACCATTTAGTTAAACTTCTTTTCTGATTTTGTTAAATCTGCTATATAGTCAAACTTTCTATCAAAGCAATACAATAAAAAACCGTACTTCATTTAATCATAAAGCACGGTTTACAATTCTACTTATTTAACTTTTTTTACTTACTACTCTTCTCTTCAATCATATTAGCTAAATTATGGGCTAATTCATCAATTTCAGTTTGATTTTCTCCCTCTAGCATCACTCTTACTAAAGGTTCTGTTCCTGAAGGCCTTATTAAAACTCTTCCTTTTCCATGTAATAATTCTTCTATTCTATTTATTTCATCTTGTATTTCTTTATCTTCCAAATAAATATTTTTCTTATTGTTAGGTACAGTTGCATTAGCTAACACTTGAGGAAGTTCTTTCATTATTGAACAAAGTTCACTTAATGTCTTTCCTTCTTTCTTAACTATTGATGCTATTTGAAGAGCCGTAACTAAGCCATCTCCAGTTGTATTGTAATCTAAGAATATAATATGTCCAGATTGTTCTCCACCTAAAACATATTTTCCTTTAATCATTTCTTCTAATACATATCTGTCTCCAACCTTAGTTTTTAATGTATTCATTCCTAATTCATTGCATGCAATATCTAATCCTAAATTACTCATTACTGTAACTACTAAAGTATTGTCTTTCAATCTATTAATTTCCTTTAAGTGCTTTCCACATATAGCAAGGATGAAATCACCATTTATTAAATTTCCTTTTTCATCTACTGCTAAGCATCTATCTGCATCTCCATCAAATGCAAATCCTATATCGCATCCCTTTTTAACTACATACTCCATTAATTCTTCTGGATGTGTAGAGCCACATTTCTCATTAATGTTAGTCCCATCCGGATTATCATTTATTACATATACATCTGCACCTAATTCCCTAAATGCTCTAACTGATGACATATATGAAGCTCCATTTGCACAATCTAAAGCAACCTTTAAGCCATTTAATTTAAACGGTATAGTATTTTTTGCAAACTCTATATAATCGTCTAATGCTCCAACTTCTATTATTTCTCTTCCTAATTGTGTTCCTACAGGACTTGGAACACCTTCAAAATCACTTTCAATAACTCTTTGAATTTCATCTTCTAATTCATCAGATAATTTATATCCCTTATCATCAAAGAACTTTATTCCATTATACTCAACAGGATTATGTGATGCTGAAATCATTACCCCTGCATCTGCTCCATATTCTCTAGTTAAATGTGCTACTGCTGGTGTTGGTACTACTCCTAAAACAACTGCTTCAGCTCCTACTGATAGTATTCCTGCAACTAAAGCTGCTTCTAACATATCCCCTGATATTCTTGTATCTTTACCTACTAATATCTTTGGCTTATGTGCACCCTCAGTTAAAACATACGCACCAGCTCTTCCTAAATTATAAGCTAGCCTTGCATCCAATTCAGTATTTGCAATACCTCTTACTCCGTCTGTTCCAAACATTCTACTCATAATTTACCTCTTTTCATTAAAAGTACTCTAATTTCTTAAGTTTCTATAATTTAGTATAATCATTGCCCTCAATATTGGCAACACTATTCCTCGTCTTTTCTTATTCTTTCAAGTAATAAACTATAGCCATCGCTACCATAATTTAAACATCTATTTACCCTACTTATAGTAGCAGTACTTGCTCCTGTTATTTCAACTATCTCTGTATATGTCTTTTTTTCATTTAACAGCTTAGCCACATGCATTCTTTGTGCTAAGGATTTTACTTCATTTATGGTTGCAACATCCTCAAAAAAATTATAACACTCTTCTAAATTTTCAAGTTTGAGTATAGCTTCAAAAAACAAATCCATCTCTTTACTTTTTATCTTTGAGTTTATCTCACTCATTTTATTCACTCCTTAGAATAATATACTAGTTAATTATACTCTAAGCTTTTACAATTCACAACTTCATATAGTTAAAGCAAGATTTATTTTATACTTCTGTATTCCTACTGCCCTCTGGATTAGCTAAAGAGTTTAATCCTTCTAACCTTAAATCTTGATAAATACTCATCGTTGGTAATAACCATACCTCTCCTGTTCCACTATATACATTTAATAACCCTTCACCATTAGTAACGCTTCCTATTAAAGAAGATGATTTTTCTACAGTAAACTTAATATTACTAGTTCTTAATACAGCAAAATTACCATCTACCTTTAAGGTATCATTAAATAATTTACATTTAAAAATTTCTGACTCCGGTACAGGAATCTCTAATACAACTATTCCACTTCCAGAAATACTTGTTTGATATATTCCTTCATTTCCGAATAACATTGAAGAAACACTTTTTTGCATGGCTGCCCCAACTTCAACATCTTCTTCACAAGCATAAAACAATCCATCATCAACTATAATTTCTTCATCTTCTAATTCTATTAAGGCAAAATGTCCAAATGACGGCTCTAAAAATATTTCACCTGTTCCTTCATAGGTTGGTTTAAACATAGTTTCACCTGTCAACTTACTATTTAAAAACTTTTTCCCTAATCCAACTACTCCACCTGTTTTAGTCTTTATTTCTATTTCACCCTTCATATAACTTAACGCGCCTGATTCAAGCTTTACTGAACTATCCTCAAGAATAATTCTAACTTGTCTCAGCTTTATTCCACTGTCATTCATTATTTGTAATCCAAGAGCTGTTCCAACATCTGTTGCTCCTTCTAAACGATCAAATTCTAAAATCTGAAACTTCGAATCATTTCTCATCTCTGATAACATAGTCAATTTGTTTTGAATATTCATAGATGTTCTCATAAACTCACCTCAATATTTTTTATCTTAATTTTATCACAAATTTATTCATTGTATTATTAACGAATAAATTATTTCTAATTAGAATTTATCTCGTCAAAATCCGTTCAACACCGCATTTTTACTATTACTTCTTAACTTCTTAAGTTTTTAAGTTCTTAAAAACAAAAAGAAGCTCGTTTAAAACAAGCTTCTTCTATAAGTAATAATTTATTTTAGTAAACCTTCGCCTCTTCTTCCCCACTAAGAACTCTTATAGCTCCTTGTGCTAAAGCAAGTAATTCATCTTCACCTGGATAAATTGTTATTCCAGCTATCCATCCAGCTCTTTTCTTTATAGCTTCAGTAACTACTGGAGAATATGCTATTCCTCCTGTTAAAACTATTTGGTCAACCTTACCTTCTAAGACAGTTGCCATAGCTCCAATATCTTTTCCAACTTGATAAATAAACGCACTAAATAACTCCTTTGCTTCTTCACTGCCTTCATCTATCATTTTTAATACATCTCTCATATCGTTAGTGTTAGCATATGCATTTAATCCACCATTACCAACTAACTTGCTATAAACCTCTTTTTCAGTATACTTACCGCTAAAACAAAGCTTAACTAAATCCCCAGCTGGTACTGTACCTGCTCTTTCTGGAGAAAAAGCTCCTTCTCCATCTAATGCATTATTTACATCCACAACTCTACCATGGTTATGAGCCCCAACAGAAACTCCTCCACCCATGTGTACAACTATAAGATTTAGATTTTCATATCCTTTTCCACTTTCTTTTCCATATCTCTTTGCTACAGCTTTTTGATTTAAAGCATGGAATTTTGACTTTCTTGGTAGTTCTGGAACACCTGAATATCTTGCTATATCTTCTAATTCATCAACAACAACTGGATCAACTATAAACGCTGGTACTCCTATTTCTTTTGCTATTTCATTAGATAATATTCCACCTAAGTTGGAAGCGTGTTGTCCTTGAACTCCAACCTTTAAGTCTTCTAATAATTCTTCAGTTACAGCATAAGTACCACCTGGAATTGGCTTAAGCATTCCCCCTCTACCTACTACTGCATCTAAAGTCTTTATATCAAAATTCTTCTCTTTTAAAACATTTAAAATAACTTCTTTTCTAAACCCTCTTTGTGCATATATGCTATCATATTTTGCTATTTCTTCTGTTGAGTGTCTAAGAGTTTCTTCAAATAATTCCTTTTCATCTTCATACACTCCAATTTTAGTTGAAGTTGAGCCTGGATTTATAATTAATAATTTGTATGACATACCATAACCTCCATTAATTCTCTTGATTATTTAATAGATTCAGCTACAACAGCTGCTAAAGCTATTGAGTTAACCTTTGTTTCAAAGCTATCTGCTCTTGAAGTTAATATAACTGGTGCTGAAGTACCAACAAGTATTCCACCATTTCTGCTATTAGATGTATAAGTTAAAGTTTTATACATTACATTTGCAGTTTCTATATTAGGAAGCATTATAACATCAGCTTTTCCTGCAACTGGTCCTGTTATTCCTTTATGATGAGCAGCTTCTTCTGATAATGCATTATCTAAAGCTAATGGTCCATCTACTACACATCCCTTTATTTGTCCTCTATCATTCATCTTTGATAATAATGAAGCATCTATTGTAGCTGGCATATCTGGATTTACCACTTCAACCGCACAAACTGGAGCTACTTTTGGACATTCTATTCCACATGCATGTGCAACACTAACAGAGTTTTGTACTATTTGTACTTTAGCCTTTAAATCAGGATAAGTATTAAATGCAGCATCAGTTAAGAATATTAACCTATCAAATCCTTCAATTTCAAACACTGATACATGAGACATTACCTTTCCTGTTCTTAATCCAACTTCTTTATTTAAAACACTTCTTAAAAAAGTAGCTGTATCTACTAACCCCTTCATTACCATATCAGCTCTGCCACTAGATACTAGTTGGATTGCAAATAATGCAGCTTTTTTTACATCTGGTTCATGAATAACTTCAAATTGAGTTATATCCATACCTATTGAATCAGCTATTTCTTTAATCTTATTTTTATCTCCTACTAAAATCGCATCAGCAATTCCTTGTTCCTTAGCAGCTTTAATAGCTTCTAATACTGGTTCATCTTGTGCTACTGCAACAGAAACCTTTTTTCTTTTGCACTCTTTTACCCTTGATAATAAATCATCAAAATTCTTACTCATTTTACACACCTCTTATACTTTTTATCTATATTTTTAATTATTTACAAGTTAAACAACATAAAACTATGTTAAATTTATAACATTCATAGTTATACTTATCCATAGATATTAATTCCATTGTAACAAAAAATATCCTGAAAACCGAAGTTTTCAGAATATTTCATTAAATTTCTTTATATTTACCTATAATTTTCTCAGCAACCTTAATTCCGTCTACTGCAGCTGATATTATTCCTCCTGCAAAACCCGCTCCTTCTCCACAAGGATATAATCCTGATGTATTTATACTTTCTAAATTCTCATTTCTTGACATTCTTACAGGTGCTGATGTTCTAGTCTCTATACCTGTAAGTACTGCATCATTCATTCCATATCCTTTTATTCTAGTATCAAATTTAGTTATACCATCTTTTAGAGAATCAACCACATAATTAGGTAAACATTCTCTTAAATCCCTAAATTCAAATCCTGGTTTATATGATGGTGTCACACAGCCTAATTTTTTACTTACTTCATCCTTCATAAAGTCTCCAACTAGTTGAATCGGTGCCTTATAGCCACCGCCACCTAAATTATATGCTAAACTTTCATAATATCTTTGAAACTCCATACCTTTAAGCGGTGAATCTCCATAAAAATCGTCAGGTCCAACAGTTACAACTAATGCAGAGTTTGCATTTTCTAAATCTCTTGCATGATAACTCATTCCATTAGAAACTAATCTATTCTCCTCTGAAGCAGCTGCTACAACCACTCCTCCAGGACACATACAGAAAGAATATATTCCTCTTCCTGTTTTTTCACTTTGATAAGCTAACCTATAATCTGCTGCCTTTAATCTAGGATGACCAGCATACCTACCATACTGACTTTCATCAATCATATTTTGTGGATGTTCAATTCTTACACCTACTGCAAAAGCCTTAGGTTGCATAAAAACTCCTTCTCTAAATAACATTTCATATGTATCTCTTGAACTATGTCCTATTGCTAAAATCAATGCTTCACAAGGAATCTCTTCACCATTTACAATAATGCTCTTTAACTCTCCATCCTTGATATTTACCTTTTCTAACTTTGAGTTAAATTTAACTTTTCCACCTAACCTAATAATTTCTTTTCTTATATTTTTAACTACTCCCTTTAATAAGTCTGTGCCTACGTGTGGCTTCCCAGAATATATTATTTCATCTGGCGCTCCTGCTTTCACTAGTTCTTCTAAAACATATCCACATCTATTGTCTTTTATTCTAGTAGTAAGTTTACCATCTGAAAATGCTCCTGCTCCACCTTCTCCAAACTGTACATTTGATTCTAGATTTAGCTTACAATTCCCCATCCAAAATTCCTCTACAGTTTTTGTTCTAGAATCTACATCTTCTCCTCTTTCAATTACAATAGGATTATATCCGTATTGAGCTAGTCTTAATGCAGAAAATATACCGGCTGGTCCAAATCCAACTACTACAGGCCTATGTTCTAATACTACATTTCCCGATTCAACCTTAACTTCTTCTATGTTATCCTCAATTTTTATATCTTTATCTTTTAGTTTAGATACTATTCTCTTTTCTCCATTACAACTTATATCTATAGAATAATTAAATTTTATATTGTCTTTTTTACGAGCATCAACACTTTCTTTTAAAATTTTAAACTTGAAAATATCTGATTCATTTATTCTAAGTTTTTTAGCTACTTTTCCCTTTAAATTCTCCAATGGTTCTTCTATACTTAAGCTTATATTATTAACTCTAATTGTCATATTCTCACCTTTTCTTATTAGATATCTTTTATTTCCTACTATAACAAAAAAAAAGTGGCTACGCCACTTTTTTAATTGGAAGAATTAATAGTTTTTACTGCAATGTCGTTATAACTACCGTAACCTTTCCACTATTTGTTTTTATGGATACATCCTGTCTATCAATTCCTACTAAAGTTGCTTTCCACTCAATTTCATGATTTCCTTCAACTAATCCGCCAACACTTGCTTCAACTTTAATATTATCAGCTTTTATTGATAATAAAGCTTCTTTTGTCCCTTCTAATACCACCTTTACTGTGTTAGGTGTATACTCATGACTTGTATCAACTCCAATATAATCCACCTTAACATCAAAGCTTTTAGTTACTGGAATCTCATCCTTTATCTTCAAGTTAACAGTTACATACTGCTCATCTAAACTTACTGTTATTCCCTCCGGTATTGATAACTTCAAGTTTACATCTTTACTAGATACTATATCAGATAAATTTAACGGCTCTGTTTCTATATATTTAATATTTTCAACATCCTTAGGATTACCAATAATACTTACTTTACTCTTTGATAATGTTTCCTTCTCTATACTTAATCCATTTTTTAATGAACCTGTATATTTAACTTTTATAGGAACTTCCGTTCCTTTTCCCACCTGCATTTTTAACGTTCCTTTTGACCTATCTAAATTTACACCTTTTACCACAATTCCTTCACTATCTATAGGAATCAACTCATATTCACTTTCAAAGTCTTCTGATATATCTTTAGTCTCTCCAATTAAGGCTACTGATTCTACCTTTGAAACTGCACTTTCAGGACCATAAATCTTAACACTTTGTGGCGTAAATTCTACAGCTCTTTCTACGAAACCTTCTTTAAAAAATGTATCTACTTTAGATACAACATTAACATACTTTTCGGTATACTCTTCTACATTAATTTTTATTGATAATACTCCAGTATTCATTACATTTACATCTTGCGGATAATTAACCACTCTTACTGGAACATTATTTTCACCCTTCTTTAATACATAAGTTCCTAAGTCAGCTGTAACTTTAAAGTCAGCTACTTTGGCAGAATAAACCGCATTTGCAGGTCCCTCTACCCTTAAATTAACAGTAAAGTTTTGATTAGGGGATAATGCCAAATTAGATTCTCTTAGTACCTCTGAATTAATTATATCTACAGGTATATCTTTTATTTCTGAAGATTTATTAGGATTTTCTATGCTAGTTACATAAAGCCATAGACAAAAAGCTAATAAAACGCAAACTAATTGTACTACGCCTCTTTTTTCATTCCCTTTATCCATGTTTTCACCTTCTCTCCAGCACTTTTTACTCTTTTAGCATCTCTGTTTTCCATTATTTTCAAAAGTATAGTTTTTAATTTTTCCTTATCATAATTTCTAGTCAATCTACCATTAACAGCTAATGAAATAACTCCTGTTTCTTCAGATACTACTATAACTAATGCATCTGAATTCTCTGACAGCCCCATTGCGGCTCTATGTCTAGTTCCAAGCTTCTTATTTATGCTATTATTATTTGTTAACGGCAAAACACATCCTGAAGCATGAATTCTATTTCTTCTAATTATTGTTGCTCCATCATGCAATGGAGTATTTACAACAAATATATTTTCTAAAAGATTTGCACTAACCTGTGCATCTATAAGTGTTCCTGAGGATATAATCTCTCCTAGACCTGTTCCTTGCTCTATAGCTATTAATGCTCCAGTCTTAGTAGCTGCAAGATTCTCCACAGCTGTTACTATCTCATTTACTACTTCGTTTCTATACTCAATGGGCTGACCATAATGTATATCTTCAAATGTACTCCTACCTAAATGCTCTAATACCCTTCTAATTTCAGGTTGAAATATTATAATCATAGCTAAAACACCAATAGTAAGTGTTTTGTTTAATATAAAATTCAATGTATCCAACCTTAAAAATAGACTTATTGGAATAAGAGCAAATATGAATACAGTACCTTTTAATAATTGCTCTGCTCTTGTTTCCTTTATCAACATATATCCCTTATAAAAAATAAAAGATACAACTAGTATATCTAAAATAGACCAAATGGTAATATTTTTCACCGTATTAATTATTAATGTTCCTATTTCATTCATTGGTCTCACCCCTCTTCTTAATCACTATTTAAATTATACACTAATTTACCAATTCTTAATATAATCGAGATTACAAAATTATGATTTTTTTTAATTAATCATACTATTTTACATAAATAAATAATATAAATCTTATATAGAACATTTATATCCGTAAAAGGAGGGATAAAAAATATGAAACTAGATAAACTTAACATCAATAAAAAATATATTATTGCAATCATATGTATAATCTTACTCCCTATTGTTATTTTATGCGTAATTAAATTAACACCAAGTAATAGAAATATATCTCAATTAAATAACATAGGAAAAAAAATAGAATCTTGTAACAAAAAACTAAAAGATTGTTTAGATGATAATGGTATAAATTCTGATACCACAAAAGAGACATTAACTAATGAATTAATAGAATTATCAAATATCCAATCTACTTTAGATTCAGCTAATGTATTAGACCAAAATAAAGAATTAAAAACAAAATTATCTGAAACACTTGAATATAATATAAATCTATACCAATTAACATTATCAATTATAAAAAATCCTAATTCTACGGAAATATTACAAACATACAATGAATATACCCAAACATATGAATTACTTAAAAACAATTATGATACACTACATTTATTAGGACTAGATATAGAGTTTCCTTCAGAAGCAGATGAATTTTTTACAACATCCACTACATTTATCAATACCTTAATAAAGCTCAATAGAGAAAATGATATAAAAATAAGTCAAAAAAGTACTTATATACTAAATCTTGAAGAATGCATAGAAGTTCTAAATTCTATTAACGAAGATTTACGTCCTGCTCTAAATAAAATTAGAGAAGATGGTCGTTCTCTTGATAATCTACTTAAAGACGTAAAGGATAAGAGAAGTAAATTTAATGAATTAAAAAGCAAAACTTATTCATTTAGCATTCCTGAAAACGGAAATGAATGTTATCAAGTACTTCAAGACACATTAAACTACTATGAACTATATATAACTTCTCTTGAACATTCCATAGTAGTAGAAAAAACATCTAACGAAAAAGATAAGGATGATAATATAGATATAAACTATGAAAATAGTTTTGAAAAATATGAAGACTTTACTGATAGCTTAAAAGATTTAAAATCTGAGTTGGATAATTTTAATAATAAATAAGTATAAATAATCTTCTTTTGGCAATACTAACACTTGACTGGGTTAGAAAAAGGAGGTTATTTATGAAAAAATTTATGTGCCAATTTACTCTTTGCTTAGCTCTTCTCAGTTTGTTTTTCTCAGCAATCCCAGCTAAAGCAATAGTAATGGGTAACACTTCTAGTTATGACATTACACTAGAGGAAATTAATATAGTAAATAAATTAAATAATATAAATACAGAAGAAACAGTGGAAGTTTTTAATCATGGTCAGGAAAAGATATATATAACACAATGTGATATAGATCTAATGGCTAAACTCGTTTATGCAGAAAGTAGAGGGGAACCTTTCGAAGGAAAAGTAGCTGTAGCATCTGTTGTGCTAAATAGATTACTTAATCCAGGTTTCCCAAATAGTATTGAAGGTGTTATATTTCAAACTAATGCATTTTCTTGCGTTAAAAATAGAGATATTAAAGCTAATCCAGATCAAAGTTGTTATGATGCTGTCTATGAAGCTATTAATGGTACGGATCCAACAAATGAAGCGCTTTACTTCTATAATCCTGCCATAGCTACCTGCTCATGGATGAAACAAACACAAAAAAAAGATACCAAATCAATTGGTAATCACGTATTTTTCAAATGTTAAAAAGAGGGCTTTATACCCCTCTTTTTTTATTCAAAAATACCTTTTTTAATTACTGCTCTGTTTTCTATTAAAGGCTCTCCCTTTCCATACACATCAATAACTGTCAATTCATTTTTATCTACTAATACAAAATCCGCATCTTTTTTAGACTCTATTCTCCCTTTTAAATCTAACTTTAATACATCTGCAATATTAGATGTTATAACCTTAATTGCACTTTCTATAGGTACTTTATGCTCTTGTATTGCAATTTTTACCTCTTCATATAAACTAAAAACAGAACATATTCCCATACCACTTAAGTTTCCTTCACTATCAAATTTAGGTAAACTTCCATTTCCATCTGACGAAAATGTTATTCTATTTAAATCTGCCCCTAAATCATAGGCCATCTTTAATCCCTTACTTGCTCTTACTTCCCCTTCTTCCATATTATCCGGATCACAACTTGTAGTTAAATCTATGAATCCACCTTCTTTAACCAGTTTAATCCCTTCATTAAATAAATCTATATTTCTATTTATGTGAGTTGGTAATAATTGAGATACAGGGATTTCTGTATTTTCTTTTAACTTAAAAATCATATTCAACTTATCACTACCATCTCCAACATGTATATTCACTACTCCAGCTTTATTAGACAATAACCCCGCAACCCTTGATTGAGAAACAACTCTTGTAAACTCTTCAAAAGCTGGTTGAGAACTTCTATTATCTGATATGGCGACTTCACCAACACCAATATATTTATCAATTAACATTATATCTTCTTTAATGCTATTAGTAACTGTTTTTACAGGAATAGAATATGATCCAGTATAGCAATAGCTTGTTATTCCTTCTATTTCAAGAGCTCTAGCTTTTGCTAATAAAGCTCTTCCATCTCTACATACATCATCTGTGCCTAAACAACCTACTACTGTTGTAATACCCGCCTTGGTTAAATCTGTAAACTTAATTTCTGGTGTTCTCGATGAAAATCCATTTTCTCCTCCTCCACCTAGTATATGTACATGAGCATCTATAAATCCAGGAAACATCAATTTACCTTTTCCCTCAATTATCTTTATCTCTATAAAATCACTAGGTATATTTATTTCATCATATATTCCTTCAAACTTGTTTCCTACCACAACTACATTCTTCTTACCTAAATATTCAGGCGAATATACTTCTACATCCCTTATTACAGTTATCACAAAGACACATCCCTTCTAATTAAGCTCTAAGATATTCTGTATATTTTTATTATAATAAATAGATTTTGAGTAGCTCTTTTTCAACTTCTTCGCATAATAAATACTTTTATTAATATCTTTTTCCTTATACATTAATGCTAATTCATACAATACTTCTTCAATATATTCTCCTTTAGAAAACAACTTCTCATATTCTTCATAAAACTTTATTGACTCATCAACATTATTTAATTTTGCTTCAATTACTGCATTAAAAAACAATATATGTGGATATAAATAATTTTCTCTTCCATATATGTAAGCTAAATTCATATCACTTTTTGCGCTCTCATATTTTTTATTATTATAAGATTCCATTCCTCTTTTGTATAAGTAATCAGCACTATTAGCTTCTAAGGCTTCTTTGCCCTTATAATAAAATACTTGTTCTTCTTTGCTTAGGTTCTCTAACCTTACTTTACTAATTATATTATGTAATTCTATATAATTTTTTTCATCTATGTATTTATCTATTTTACTAAAGTCTACAGAACTCTCTTCTTTATTATCTTCTTTTTTAGTATCTTCATTCATATTATTATCATTAAAATACTGCTTGTCTACATTTTCCTGCTGTTTTGCAGAAGATGCATATAAGCTGCTTATTAAAGGTATCGCAATAATTATTAATATAATTCCTATAAAAATTATAACTTTCTTCAAATCTAATAAATTATTGGCCACATTCACTTTTTCATTACTATATGACTCTATACTCTTTTTTATATTATTTGCCTCATTATTAAACCTATCTATTTCTAGAACTTTTATTAAGTAATATGAACTTAAAACATACTCACATTTTTTTAAATAGCACTTTGCTAAAGAGAGATTTACATTTAATGAATTAAAATCACTTTCTCTACATTTCATAAAACTCTCTATAGCTTCATCTATTTCTAATCTAGCTAAATGTTTTTCTCCCTTATTAAATAATTTCACTCTATTATAATCAGCTTTGCTATCTTGAATATAATTTTTTGCAATTTTATCATCATTAAAATCCCAATTAATCTTCCAAGTAGCAACTGCCTCATCTAAATTTCCTTTTAAATATAGTAAAAGTCCTTTTAAATTCAACGCAGCAGAATTTCTTAAATTTAAACTTATTGCCTCTTCACACTGTAATAATGCTTTCTCAAGCTTTCCTTCTTCATAATATTTAATTGCCTTTGAATATAATTTATTGTTATTCTTTTGTTTCATTTAAATAATCCCCCAAAATATAATTCCTAATAAACCTGCTAATACTATTATAACTATAGGATGAATCTTTTTAGAGAATAAACATCCTCCTACAATCAAAGTAACTATAATAGATTTCACATCTACATATGCATCTTTAGCTAATGATATAAATGCATTTATTATTAACGCAATAAGAACAGGCCTCATTCCCAAAAGTGCTGCCTTTAAATATTTAGATTCTTTAAACTTATCTATAGCCTTAGATGCAATAGATACAAGTATAAAGGAAATCACCGTTATTCCTAATGTAGCAAAAATACTTCCTACTACTTCACCAACTTTATATCCTACAAAAGTTGCTGAATTAACTGACACTGGTCCTGGTGTCATTTGAGATATCCCTATTATATCTACAAATTCACTGCTGCTTAACCACTGATGTTTTTCAATAATTTCTCTTTGCATAAATGGTATCATTGCATAGCCACCACCAAAGCTAAACAAACCTATCTTAAAGAATGTGAATAATAATTTTAATAGGATATCCATCATCCCACCTTCTCTCTAAGAAATACCATACCATAAATAGCTGAACAAATAATAACTATAACAGGATGAATATCAAATACTACTAATGCAATTAAAGCTATAATTCCAACTATTAAATTAGATATATTTTTATTTACACCTTTTAATAAGCTTACTACACCAGCTAAAACTAACATAGGTACTGCAGCTGTAATCCCACTAAATATTAAATTTACATAGTAATTATCTCTAAATTGCATAAATACTGTAGCTACAAATAATATTATCATAAAAGACGGTAACGTTACTCCTAATATTGCAATTATACCTCCTATCACACCTCCTAATTTATATCCTATAAATGTTGAGCAATTGATAGCCAAAGCTCCCGGAAAGCTCTGAGATATAACTAACATATCCATAAATTCTTCTTTTTCTATCCACTTATTTTTATTAACAACTTCTTCTTCAATAAGCGGAATCATAGCATATCCACCACCAAATGTAAATGCTCCAATTTTAAAAAAAGAAAAGAACATTTTTAATAACTTTTCCATATTGCTATATAATCTCCTTATTTTTCAACTTATATTCTATCATATAAATATTGTGTGCTTATAATAGATTTTATATTTATATTTTATAAAATAAAAGGTGTTGCTATTCGACAACACCTTTATTCTAAAACTTAATATTCCTATAACCTTCTTTTTCATATATGTAATATAAATCCAAAACATTTTCTATTTTATCAACTGTAGGATAACTTTGCAAAAAAAAAACACTCGCCATATGCGAGTGTTTTTATATTATTCTTGATCTAATATTATCTTTTTAGCATTTAAAATTGATGTAGCACTCATTGAGAACTCATCTAATCCATATTCTACTAATGTTGGAATAGCAGCTTCATCTCCTGCCATTTCTCCACACATTCCTACCCACTTACCATGCTTATGTGCACCATCGATAGTCATCTTTATTAATCTTAATACTGCTGGATGCATTGGGTTGTATAGGTATGATACCTTTTCACTCATTCTGTCAGCAGCTAATGTATATTGTATTAAGTCATTTGTTCCTATTGAGAAGAAATCAACATGCTTAGCTAATTCGTCAGCATATACTGCTGCAGCTGGGATTTCAACCATGATACCCCATTGGATTGAATCTGAATATTCTTTTCCTTCTGCTCTTAATTCAGCTTTACATTCTTCAACAACAGCCTTAGCATTTTGGAATTCTTCTAATCCAGAAATCATTGGGAACATTACGCATAAGTTTCCGTAAACAGAAGCTCTTAATAATGCTCTTAATTGAACCTTGAATATTTCTTTTCTATCTAAGCAAAGTCTTATTGCTCTATATCCTAAGAATGGGTTCATTTCTTCTGGTAATGGTAAGTATGGTAAAGTTTTATCTCCACCGATATCTAATGTTCTGATAACAACTTGCTTACCTTCCATTTTTTCAAGAACGAACTTGTAACTTTCATATTGTTCTTCTTCAGTTGGAGCATTGTCTCTATCCATATATAAGAATTCTGTTCTGAATAGACCAACACCATCTCCACCATTAGCAATAACGCCAAGTACATCCTCTGGTTGACCTATGTTACCACAAACTTCTACTCTCTTTCCTGATTTAGTAGTAGTCTTAACATCTATTAACTTCTTTAATTCTTCTTGTTCTTCTTTGAACTTTTCTTTCTTAGCTTCATATTCAGCTATTACATCTTCTGATGGATTTATTATTACATCACCTGTAATACCATCTACTATTATCTTATCTCCAGTTTTAACAGCTGAAGTAATATCTCCTAATCCTAAAACTGCTGGAATTTCTAATGTTCTTGCCATAATAGCAGCATGAGAAGTTCTTCCACCTATGTTTGTAATAAAACCTACAACTTTACTTCTATCTAATTGAGCAGTGTCTGATGGAGTTAAATCATGAGCAACTACTACAGTATTAGCTTCAGTTATAGCAAATGCATCTGCACTCTTACCAGCTAAGTTAGCAATTATTCTCTTAGATACATCTTTAATATCAGCAGCTCTTTCTCTCATATATGCATCTTCCATTGATTCAAAGATTGATACAAACATATTAGTAACATTGTCTACAGCTTTCATAGCATTTATACTATTTGACTCAATCTCCATAGCCATAGCCCCTGTAAATTCTGGGTCATCTAATAATGTTATATGAGCCTCAAATACAGCAGCCTTTTCTTCTCCCATTTCTGCAGCAGCTTTTTCTTTAATCTTTTCTAATTGAGCTCTTGAAGCATCTAAAGATTTTTGTAAAGCTTCTTTTTCAGCAGCTACATCTGTAACTTTTTGATCTGTTATAACTATTTCTTCATGTTCTTGTAAAAATACAGTTCCTATTGCATAACCTTTTGAAGCAGCAATACCTTTTTTCATAATTAATGATCCTCCTCAAACTATATATTCCACTAATTTAACCATCTCACAACTCTTATTTAAATATATTAATACCCTGTAGTAAACCTTTTACATTATAAATGCAACTATTATTTATTATAACATATTTTCAAAACATGTTAACACCTATTATTTAATTTCTTTCTTTTTTAACATTTCGCATAAAAACTTTTAATATAATTAAATTTTACCCTAATACAATCTTTATAAGTCATCTATCAGGGTGGCAGCTTTTGCATATGCTGTAGATTTTGCTTCAAAAAAGTCTGTTTTAACCGAATTAGCATCTGCTAATACATCTACCCACAATGCAGGATTTTCATCATACCCATCATATATTTTAGGTAATCCTATAGCGCTTAATCTTAAATTTCCTAAATACTTAATATAATCTTCTATCAACTTTTTGTTTATTCCTTGTATGTTATCACCTATTACATAATGTCCCCAAGCGATCTCATTTTTAACACCTTTCTTCATCATATCTACTAGTTCTTTTTTTAAATCATCATTAAATAACCCTGGTTCTTCTTTCTGAAGTTCTTTAATTATATTTCTAAATAGCCACAAATGAGTATTCTCATCTCTATTTATATATCTAATTTCCTGTGCAGATCCAGGCATCTTACCATTTCTCTCTAAATTATAAAAGAACATAAATCCAGAGTAGAAGTATATACCCTCTAATATATAATTAGCCATAATTGTCTTCACTAAATTATACTTGTTAGGCTCTCTTAAAAAGTTATTATATAATTCCCCTATAAATTTATTTCTTTCTAATAATATTTTATCATCTTTCCATTGATATAATATTTCATTTCTCTTCTCAGGAGAGCATATTGTATCTAACATGTAGCTATAACTTTGTGAATGAACAGCTTCTTGAAATGCTTGAATTGTCAAACATAGATTAACTTCGCTTGCTGTAATATAGTTTGATATATTACTTAAATTTGCAGTTTGAATTGAATCTAAAAATATTAAAAATGATAATATTTTATCGTATGCACTTCTCTCTGCCTCATTCAATTTAAAATAATCCTTTAAATCTTGTGATAAGTTAATTTCTTCTGGTATCCAAAAGTTATTCATAGCCTGCCTATACCAATCACTAACCCATCCATACTTCATATTATTAAAATCATTTAAGTTAGTAGTATTTCCGTTAATCATTCTTTTTTTACTAACTTCAATATCTCCAAACTCATTAAATAATGGTTTTCTATTTATTTTCATAACATTCACCCTCTAAAATTTTTATGCAGAACAACTTTCACAATCTCCTACTGTCAAAGATTTACTTCTAACATAATAAATTGATTTAACTCCACATTTATTAGCTTCAATATAAAGATTCATTATACCTCTCATTGTATAATTTGTTGTTATATATAAATTAAATGATTGCCCTTGGTCAATATGTCTTTGTCTTATTCCATTTATTTTAACGCACCATTCTTGATCTATATTATAAGCAGAATTATAATACCAATAATTATCATCACATAACTGTGGTGCAGTTTTCGGCACTATACTTCCTTTCTTTTCTTCTAAGAAAAATCTAGACATTATGGGATCAACACCTTCACTTGTACCAGCGATTGTAGCTGTAGAACCATTTGGGGCCACTGCCATAATATATCCATTTCTTATCCCATACTTATTAATATCTTTTTTTAAGGAATTCCATTCATCAGAATCATATCTTCTTAAGTCAAAATAATCTCCACTTTGCCAATCTGAGCCTTGAAATTCTGAATATCTTCCCTTTTCTTTAGCTATCTCCATACTTGCCTTAATTGCATAATAATTTATTTTCTCATATACCTTATCAGCAAAATCTAAATGTTCATCTGATGTCCAATGGATTCTATTATTTACAAGCATATGATGATATCCACTTGTTCCCAATCCTATAGCTCTATACTTTTTATTAGTAATATCAGCAAAAGGTACAGAATAATAATTCAAATCTATAACATTGTCCATTGCTCTAATTTGAGTTTCTACTACATAATCTAGTTCCTTATCATTAAGTACATCTACATTTCCTAGAACTATAGAAGATAAATTGCATACTACAAAATCTCCTGACTTAGTTCTTTCTACAACAATTTTATCTCCATTTTCGTCAACTATCTCTGATTTCCTTATTTCCATAGGACTCATATTTTGCATTATTTCTGTGCATAAATTAGATGAATATATCATTCCCTTATGCTTGTTAGGATTCATCCTATTTACAGTATCTCTATAAAATGCAAATGGTGTTCCTGTTTCTGCCGCACTCTTAATTATTAACCTTACTATATCTTTTACAGACATTACTCTCTTTTCTATTCTGCAATCATTAACACAATCATAATATCTTTCTTCCCACTCTTCTCCATAAAAATCCTCTAATGAATATCCTTTTACAGTTCTTATTTCATGTGGGCACATCATATACCAATTAGCATCAATATCAGTTTCTGCTAATCTCCAAAATAATTCTGGATAACATAGTCCTGGGAAAATATCATGTGCTTTTTTTCTATCATCACCATTATTTGTTCTTAATTGAAGAAATTCAGGCAAATCCTTATGCCATGCATCTAACCAAATAGCTACTGAACCATTTCTAACTCCTAGCTGGTCTACTGCTATAGCTGTATCATTAAATAGTTTTATCCAAGGTATTATTCCTCCTGATGCTCCTTTAAAGCCTCTTATAGCAGATCCTAATGCTCTTACCTTACCTATATATATGCCCATGCCACCACCAAATTTTGATACCTCTGCAAAATTATCAAGAGATTTATATATACCCTTCAAGCTATCATCAACAGTATCAATAAAACATGAACTTAATTGATAGAAAGGTTTTCTTGCATTTGACATAGTTGGAGTTGCCATAGTTGCTTTTAATGAACTTAATACATCATAAAATCTTATAGCCCAATTTACTCTATTCTCTTTCTCTTCAGGAATAGCTAAGTGCATAGCAATTCCCATAAACATTTGTTGTGGTAATTCAACAACCTCTCTATCATAGTTATGAACAAGATATCTCTTACTTAACAAGCTTATCCCACTATATGTAAATAAAAAATCTCTTTCAGGCTTTATCACATTCTCTAATTCTTTAACTTCCTCTTCTGTATAATTTTCCAATATATATTTCCCGTATAAACCTTCCTCAGTTAACTCCTCAATAAATTTATACAAGCCCGAATATAATCCAGATTCGCTATTTATTCCTCTTATTTTCTTAACTTCATCATAAAGCTTAAGAGTATATAATCTAGCCGAAACATATTGCCACTTTGGTTCCATCTCCGTAGTTAACTCTAATGATACTTGAATGATACATTCCATAAGCTGTTTATCATTCATCTTAGGTGTTATAATATGCTCTAAAGCTTCTTTTAACCTATCTAGGGTATATATTCCCTCGTTATCTTTAATTGCTAAAAGCCCTTCTCTACATAACTTCTCTATCTTTTCCAACTCGACCCCTCCACTATATATAGTATTCTTTTTAATCATTTCCTAATTACAGTACAATATATAGTACATTATAATTTTTATAAATAAGTATGTAAAATTCTATATACTCCTTTTCTGGTCAAAAATTATATCTTTTTATCATTTTACTCCATATTACTTCGCTTACCTGTAATGATTATTAATAAATAAATCCTATTACTCCAAGAACAAAAAAATAGATCTAGGCTTATCCTAGATCTACTTCATTCTCTTTATTTAAAGGTAAATATATAAATATTTTAAACATATCTCCCTCTCTTGTTATATATACTTTCCCATCATGTAATTCAATTATACTTTTAGTTATAGCCAATCCTAGTCCTGACCCCTCTATTCTAGAATTTCTAGAAGAATCTCCCCTTGCAAATCTCTCAAATATCTCCTTATTATCAAAGTTCATTTCATAATTAGATATATTCTTAAAAGAAAGAACAATGTATCCATCCTTTTCTCTAATATCTACATATACTCTAGTCCCCTCTAATGAATACTTCATAGCATTTATTATGATATTCTCTATTGCTCGTGAAATCAACTTTCCATCAAGGTCAATATATACCTCTTCTCTATAGCTATCAACCTTAAATTCTATATTTTTGCTTTCATATATATAATAATATTCTCCTATTGTTTGATGAATAAGGGAAACTACATCAATATTATCCTTAAACAATTCCATCTTGCCACTATTAATCTTAGACATCTCAAACAAATCATCAATTAAAACCTTCAACTTCTTAGCTTTCTTTTCAACAATAGCTAGATAATCTTCCTTCTCATCTTTAGTTATATCTTGTCTTAAAATATTTACATAATTTATTATAGATGTCAATGGTGTTCTTAAATCATGGGATACATTAGAAATAAGTTCTGTTTTTAACTTTTCATTTTTCAATGCATCTTCTACCGCAATGCTATATCCTTCTTTTATTTTACTTATATTATTAAGTAATTCTCTAACCTCTGGACTACATTGATCTTTAATTTCATATTTTATATTTCCATCTTCGGATTTTTTAATAGCTTCATTCACCTTAATTATCTCAATAGATTTCTTTAATGAATAAGTTATTCCTATCAAAGGTAATAACATTATAAAGAAACTCCCCTTAAATGGATACATAGAAAAAAACTTAGCTAATATATTATTCTCATACCCACCATTTACTGCTAATAAGTATAAATATACTATAAAAAATAGTGATAGGCTGCTGAAAGTTATCATTAAAGTCCTTCTAGTTTCCTTATAAGCAACTCCATACTTAAGTACAAATATTACGCTTTTTACAAAATTCCCTCTTAATTCAACTTTACCTCTACTTCTTATAAATACAAATATTATTTTTATAAACATGAATATAGCAATAAAAATAATTATAAAGTTTAAAATAGCAATCTTTAAATTATTAATGTTTGTATATCTATTTATATCCGAATAATAATACTCCTGAAAGTTTGATAATATACTACTATTATATACTAAGTTCTCTTCGGAAATATTCTCGTTATCACTTATCTTAAGCATTTCACGTCCTTTATACTTACTATATAAATAATCCTGTATATCCTGCTCTGTTAATCCATTGCTTACACTTAACGTCTCACTAAAATCATTGGTTATAATAGAATTATCTCTCTTGTCTCGTATAATGAAATATAGCTTACTATCACTTGAATCTATATCACTACCCTCATAGGAGTTGTTAATAAAGTATGCTTTTAAAACATCTTCTCTATTTTTGTCATTATAATATAATTCTTCTAATCCAAATGTATTATTATAGATATACTTTTGAAGTCCTTTTACTTCATCTAAAAATGTCTGCTTATAAAATCCCTTAGGATTTATAGTTGCTTGCATAGCTGATAAATTCTTCGAAGAATATCTAGTAAATACGTCTTTATATACCTCAACTCCAAAAAATATACAAGTAAGTGCTACTATTAATATTTCAATCATCCATATATGATTGAAATAGCTCTTAATTTTCTTTTTCAATTTTGTAGCCAATACCCCACACCACCTTAATATACTCTGGCTCCTTTGTATTTAATTCTATTTTCTCTCTTATTCTTCTTATATGAACAGTGACTGTATTCTCACTTTTATAAAACGGCTCTTCCCAAACCTTTTCATATATTTCTTTTATTGAAAAAACTCGACCTAAATTTGAAGCCAATAAAAGCAATATTTTATACTCTGTTGCTGTAGCTTTTATCTCTTCTCCTCTTACAGTTATTTTTTTAAGCAAAGTATCTATTTCTAAGTCCTTTACCTTTATAACTGAACTTTCTTCTATACTCAAAGGTTTTTCATATCTTCTTAATTGAGACTTAACCCTCGCTACTAACTCTAAATTGTTAAATGGCTTTGTTATGTAATCATCAGCACCTACATTTAATCCTAAAATTTTATCAGAATCTTCTCCTTTTGCTGATAACATTATTATAGGAATATTCTTGCTTTCCCTAATTTTTAAGCATGTCTTTATTCCATCTAATTTAGGCATCATTATATCTAATATAATTAAATGTATTTGCTTACCCTCTAATATATCTAAAGCCTCTAAACCATCTTCAGCCTTTATTACATTTAACTTTTCTCCTCTAAGATATATTTCAATGGCATCCCTAATTTCTTTTTCATCGTCTACAACCAAAACATTATACACACCAATTGCCCCCTTAAACTTATATATTTAAATTATATCCTATTCTTATTAAATCATATCTTTACTAATCCTTTATTAAGTTTTTATTACTTTCCTTCTTCTATAGTATATTCATTATTTTCAAAGTAAAAAGTATTACTTTGCTTATTATCTATCTTAAATTTTGCTATAACAATTATAGCAATAATTATTAGTATAATAAGTAAAATCTTTTTATTTTCCTTACTTCCTGGCAAATTTATTCTACTCATAACTATCACCTCTATTCATAATTTTACTATAATTTTAACAGTAAAGTGTTTTATTTCTCTTTTTCTTTATATATAATGGACAGGGAGTATAAATCAAATGATTAATTTTTTAATTTAGGGGTTTTTTTATGGAAATTATAAAAAATAACAAAAGCTTTATTTTAGATGTAATTATTATTTTTATTGGTTGCTTTATAGCATCTTTAGGTATTAACTTGTTTTTGAGTCATGCTCAATTATTAAGTGGTGGTGCTACAGGTATTGCACTTATTTTAGAATACATGTGGAATATCTCCTCTGGTATTACTCTTTTTATTTTAAATATCCCACTTTTTATATTAAGTTATAAAAAATTAAGTAAAGATTTTACCATTTATTCTGCCGTAGGTATGGTTTCATTATCAACGTCACTAATCATTACTAAGCAATTTTCTTCATATATAAAAGTAAATGATATGCTTCTTTACTGTATTTACGGAGGGATTTTATGCGGAATAGGTTACGGACTTGTTTTTTTGCGTAATGGCTCTGCTGGTGGTACAGATATAATAACCATGCTAATTAGAAAAAAATATTCTAATTTTAATATAGGAGCAGTTAACTTTGCTATAAATTTAATAATAGTAACTATAGGAGCTATAATATTTGGTATTCCTAGAGCTTTATATACATTAATATCAATGTTTATTCAAGGTCTTGTATTGGACCAAGTTATAAGAGGTTTCTCAAGTAAAAAGTTAATGATGATACTAACTGAAAAAGAAGAAGAAATTATTAAATATATAATAGCTGATATGCATAGAGGAGTCACTACTCTTCCTGCAAGAGGAGAGTTTACAGATCAAGACAAGAGAATGTTATACTGTCTAGTTACCTCTAGGCAGATGATTACTTTAAAAAACAGAATATTATCATGCGACCCCAAAGCTTTTATTAGTATCTTAGACGTTTCTGAAGTTAAAGGGCGTGGATTCCAAAACCTATAATAAAAAGCCAGATATTTTATCTGGCTTTTTTGCTATCTAAATATTTCTTTTGTCCAATTTCATATAAATTGTTTCCTTCAGTATCTACTATAACAACCAATGGCATATCTTTAACTTCAATTTTTCTAATAGCTTCTGCACCTAAATCGTTATATGCTATTATTTCTGAACTAATAATACTCTTACCTATTAATGCTCCTGCTCCTCCAATAGCACCAAAGTAAATCCCCTTATTTCTTATAATTGCATTTATTACCTCTTCACTTCTTGAACCTTTTCCTATCATTCCTTTAAGACCTAAATCTAAAAGTATTGGAGCATATGGATCCATTCTATAACTAGTAGTTGGCCCTGCTGAACCAATAACTTCCCCAGGCTTTGCTGGAGTAGGTCCAACATAATAAATTATTTCATCTTTGATATTGAAAGGCAACTCCTCTCCCATATCTACTAATTCTATTAATCTTTTATGGGCTGCATCCCTTGCAGTATAAATTGTACCTGATAATAATATAGTATCTCCAGCCTTTAAGCTTTTTGCTTTTTCTTCAGTTAATGGTGTTTTTAAATTTATTTCCATAATTACCTCCTATAATATTATCTCTTTATGCCTTGTAGCATGACAATTTATATTTACTGCAACAGGTAATCCTGCTATGTGGGTAGGGTAAGTTTCTATATTCAATCCAATGGCTGTTGTTCTTCCACCAAAACCTTGTGGTCCTATACCTAACTTATTAACTTTTTCTAAAAGTTCAATTTCAAGATCTTTATAAAATTCATTTTTATTTCTTTCATTTATTGGTCTAATTAATGCCTTCTTAGCCAAATATGCAGCCTTATCAAAAGTACCACCAATTCCAACTCCAATAACCATAGGGGGACATGGGTTAGGTCCAGCTTGCTTAACTGTATCCAAAATAAACTTTTTAACACCTTCTAAACCGTCAGCTGGTTTTAACATTGCTATTTTACTCATGTTTTCAGAGCCAAACCCTTTAGGTGCCAAAGTAATTTTGACCTTATCCCCTTTTACTAGATTATAGTATATTACAGCTGGAGTATTATCTTTAGTATTTATTCTATCTATAGGGTCTTTCACTACTGACTTCCTTAAAAATCCCTCATCATATCCTTTTCTTACCCCTTCATTAATTGCATCTTCAAGTAATCCCCCAACAAAATGAACATCTTGTCCAACTTCTATAAAAATACAAGCCATTCCAGTATCTTGGCATATTGGGACATTCTCATTAGCAGCTATATCTGCATTTAATAAAATTTTATCTAATACATCCTCAGCTATCATGAATGGTTCCTCTTCTTTAAATTTATTTAAAGCATCTTTTATATCATCACTTATATAATAATTTGCATCAATACATAATTGTTTAACTACATTTTCTATTTCTCTTACATTTATCTCTCTCATAAACTTCACCTCTACCTCTAATATAACTTACATCCATATTATACTAATAGTTCATTTACTTTTCAATTACTTGCAAAATTCGTAATAAAAAAGAAGGTGCATACAAACACCTTCTTTCTTCTACATATTTCCCCGGAAATTTATTTTATTTCATCAAAATATTTATTTATTCCAATTGTTATTCCCTCTACAATTTGATTTTGATGGCTTTCGCTTTTTAACCTTTGTTCTTCTTCATTATTTGATAAAAAACCACATTCTACTATTAAACAAGCACCATCATATTTATCTCTTAATATCTTATATTGTTCTTTTGCGGCCTTTTCTAATCTCTTGTTATTATCTTTTACTACTTCTTTTAAGGAACCTTGTACATACTTTGCTAATTTCATACTTTTTTCGTTACTTGCATACCATACTTGAGCTCCAAAACATTTTTCACTATTAAACTTATTTTGATGTATTGAAATGAAAATATCACATTTAGTTTCTATCTTCATTTTACATCTAGCCTCTAAATCTTTTACCTTTTTAGGAGATAATTCTTTATCTTCCTCCCTAGTCATGTATACCTTATATCCTTCTTTTTCAAGTTTTTCTTTTAATCTTTTACTAATTTGAAGATTTATATCTTTTTCAATAGTTCCATTTCTTGATTGTGCACCACCATCAATGCCACCGTGACCAGCATCTATAAGTACAATGCCTTTTGATACTTCTTCTGCCATAACAGGTACTTTTATCATTAATAATGCTATAAACACTGCCACTATTATTCGTCTTACTTTCATAGTGCATCCTCCATTCAAACTTATTATCACAAAGTTATTATGTGATTAATTTGTCCATTTATTCAAAGAAAAAATCCCCCATAAATTATGGGGGATTAAACTATGCTGAATAATTTTCAATAACACTCTCTGCTATATTTGTTGAATGGTCTCCAATTCTTTCAAAATTACTTATTAAATCTAAGAATATGGCACCTGCATATGCATTACATTTTCCATCATATAGTCTCTTAATATGTTTATCTCTAAATTTCTTTTGCGAAGAATTTATTCTTGATTCTATAGCTCTTATACTTCTAGCTTTTTCCACATCTCTATTAGCATAACTTTCTATAGAAATCTCTAACGCATTTACTGTATAATTATATATCTCATATAGCTCTTCCATTGCATCTGAACTATATGATAAATCTCTATTAATTCTTTGAGAGGCTAAATCTGCTACATTTTCAGCATGATCTCCAATTCTCTCTATATCGTTTATTACATGGAAAGTAGATGCAACAATATCTTTCTCTCTATCTGACATTTCACATTTAGCAAGCTTTACTAAGTATGTAGTTATTGATTCTTCTAAGATATTAATTATCTTCTCATTCTCATATACCTTTTCAACTAACTTTTCATCTTGATTAGAGAATGCATCCATAGATAATTCTAAATTCTTTTTAGCCTTATTAGCCATTCTTATAGTTTCTTTTATAACTTGCCCTGCTGCTATTACAGGTGTTTCTAATAATCTATCATCTATATATTTAGGTCCAGCCTTTTCTTCCTCGTCTTCACCAGGAATGATTTTATTAACTATTACAATTAAGTATTTGCTAAATGGAAGTAATAACATTGTATTTACAATATTAAATACTGTATGTGCATTAGCTATTTGTCTGCTAACATCTGGGCTCATCTTAGTTACTGCTACTCCTAGCAATCCTAAGAATGGTAAGAATATTATTGTTCCCACTATATTAAATATCAAGTGTATTGCTGCAGCCTTATGCGCAGTTTTATTTGCACCAATACTCGCAATGATAGCAGTAATACATGTTCCTATATTACATCCAAATATTATTGGTAAGGCAACCTGTATGTTAATAGCACCAGCTGTAGCCAATGCAACTAATATACCTGTAGTGGCAGATGAACTTTGTAATATTGCTGTTATAGTAGCACCTGCAATTACTCCTATAAGCCAGTTATCTCCTATAGTTACTATTAACTGCTCAAATACTGGTGAACTAGTTAAAGGTTTCATTGCACCACTCATTATTCCCATTCCAGTAAATAAGATACCAAAACCTAATACTATATTACCAATATCTTTTCTTTTTTTACCTCTTGCAAACATAACCATTATTGTTCCTAAAAATACAAATAACGGCGCTATTTGATCTAGTTTAAATGATACAAGCTGAGCAGTTATTGTTGTCCCTATATTGGCACCCATAATTATACCTGTAGCTTGTGTTAAATTCATTAAACCTGCATTAACAAATCCAACAACCATTACTGTTGTTGCACTACTACTTTGAATTACAGCAGTAACAATAGCACCAACAAGAACAGCCTTTATTGGGTTGCTAGTTACTTTTTCAAGAATCTTTTTTAATCCATCCCCAGCTGCATTTTCTAGACCATCTCCCATTAACTTCATACCATAAATAAATAGTCCAAGACCACCCATTAACTTCATAATTATCATTATTGTTGATTCCAAGGTTCTTCTCCTCCAACTCTTCTAGCATTACATAACCTAGTTTACTTTATTTTTTACCTTTTGTTAATATAATATAAATACTTTTAACATGAATTTAATAAACCTTTTTTTACCATATTTCTCAATAAAAAAGAGATGTAAAGCCTCTCTTTTGAATATTCCATACTATGTCTTTGAGAATTTGAGTTTATGTAATTTCAATGACTTGTATATACTCTGTTAGTTATATGTCACTTATAGTAATGTTCTGAACTGTGAGCAAAATGCCTTTTTATTATTGTTCTTTTTAAATATTTCTTCTAATTTTCTTTTTCCAGTATCACGCACTTCTGGAGTATACCTAATTTGATGGACACATAGAAACTACTTATAATATATATTAAGAAGGATGTATTTATTTAATGAATACTAAAGAAAGATTTACTAAACAATTCAAGGAATATTTTACATTTATGTTATATAATTAAAATGTGAACTTCTATTATAAGGAGAATATAGCATGAGTATCATTTTTTGGCTTCTATTAATTATTTTATGTCAATTATACCTTTTAATTGATAGTATAAAAGAAAAAAGGATTAATTATTTCCATGTTTTTCACTTGATTTTTTATATTTTCATATTAATTTATTATTTGTATAATAACAATGAAATTCCTTACAAGTTACAACCATTTATAGCTGTTGACATGGTTATTATGAACATATATTCCACAATTAAAAGTTCTTCTGTCAAAAAAAGCTAAGGATTAAGTCCTTAGCTTTTTTAATACTTATTAATTTAAATATAAATAAACCCCACAAACATTTGGTTTGTGGGGTTTTGAAAAACTCTTGTATTATCTCTTTGAGAATTTGAAATATAGTATTTATCGAGTTTATAAACTATTTTGTTAGTTGTATGTTTGTTACATTAATATACCTAAAATAATCTATATATAATGAAGCGTTTTTTTTACTTACTAATCTCTTATATTCCTTTTTAAGATTCTCTTGAGAAATCTGTGCATACCTTTATGTCGTTTCTTGAGACTCATGTTCTAGAATTTTTTTAATACCTTATAAGCTCTTTCCTGAATTTAATAAAAAAAAGCTAGCAAACAAGGTTTTATCCCTATCTACTAGCTTTTATCTATAAGTATAACCAACTATATACCTTTTTACACCATAAATTAGTTTTTATTGATTTTTTGTTATTTTTATGATATTTTTTTATTGAAACATAAGTTGGTATTAATTTTCAATTAAATTAATACTCCTAGAACCATATATAAACAAAAAGAGCGATTAATCCTCCCCTATTGTGATTAATCGCTCTTTTTTAATGCTGTTAAACATATATTATACTCTTAAAAATTATTGATCAAAAGTTTGTTTATAAGCAACACTTTATTTATACAAAAAAAGAATAAAATCAAATCTTTTGTAAAGGAAACTTGACAAAAGGTATTAATCATTATATATTAAAATTGTAAAGGAACATTTACAAAAAAGGAGGCGATATTCTGAAAAACCGTGTTGAACATATAAGAAAAAAAATGGGGCTAAATCAAGATGAGCTTTCAAAGTTACTTAAGGTATCAAGGCAAACTATTAGTGCTATAGAAACTGGGAAATACAACCCCTCTTTAGAACTTGCATTTCAAATAGCTGATTTATTTGAAATGCCAATTGAAGAAATTTTTTTATGGAAGGAGAGCCAAAAGTGAAAAAGAACGAATTAAAAAATAATCTATGGTATGGAATTTGTTATATCTTAGCTGGCATTTTCTTTGTTGTTATGACCTGCTTAAACGAAGGTAAACTAAGTAGTTTATTTTCAGGTTTTGCAGGTGCAGGAATAGTTGTAGGTATAATAATGATATCCCGATATTTTTACTGGAGCAATCCAAAAAGAGTGGATAAACTTTCAAAAAAAATTGAAAATGAAGAAATAATATTACATGATGAAAGAAATACTTTATATAGAGATAAGGCTGGTAGATACGCATATATAATAGGTATGATAATTATTCCTATATCAATTATCATATTTTCAATCCTTAATGCATTAGAAATTTATAATTCTTTACTAATAATATTATATCTTTCCGCGTTATGGATTGTTCTATACGTCGTTGGAATTGTATACTATAGAAAATTAAAGAATAATGGGTAATTAGCAATTATGTTAGTTTGTAATGTATAATACTTCCAGCTAATATACGCTGTCATAAAAACACTATTTACCTTGCAGAAAAAATACAGTAAGTAATAATATTCACTATACTTACTGTATTTTTTATTTGATTAGCAATTTAAGACCAACTTTATTATACTACTTAGTTAAAATATACTCCCAACATGCAGGACCTAAATTACTGTCGTTCTTAAATCCTAATTTAGCATTTAAATTTACAACACCTTGATAAAAGCTTCCATTACCTTTAGCCGGACCATATGAACCATCTATAGGGCCATTATATAATCCTAAAGCTTTCATACTTGATTGTGCTAAAAATACATAAGTCCCCTTTGCTCCATATTTTAATACGTTCTTCTTACAATTCTTTAACAATTTTCCTTCCTCCTTAACTATAGGTTTATTTTCTACAGGTTTTTCTTGCACTACTTGCCCTGTAATTCCTTCTACTATTGCATTTGCTATTAACTCTGCTCCTAAGTCATTCCACTTTTTAAAGTCTGCTTCTGTATCTACAAAAGCCATTTCTATTAGCATAGCTGGCGCTACTGTATGCCTTAATACATATAGTTCTTTATACTTATGCCCTCTATTTCTAAACCCTGTTCTCTTACAATAAGTTTCTATTAATCTCTTAGCTTCTTCCTTAGCTCCACTAGTATTGGTAGTATATATCTCTGCTCCTGTACCTCCACCAGCATTAAGATGTAAGCTTAAAAATAGATCTAACTTTTGTGCATTAGCTTTATTAACTATAGCTGCTAGCTGTTCATTTACAGAGCTAGCACTATTACAACTACAATCTATTACTGTATGGCCTAAAGCTCTTAACTTTTGTATAACCTTATCTCCAACTTGTCTATTCTCTTTAGATTCATTAAGTAAACCTACAGCTCCACACGGACTTTTATCCCATGTACTATGTCCTTTGTCTATTCCTATTATCATATCTTTTCCTCCTTCTATTAAATAAATTAAAAGAGTAGCCTATTTGACTACTCTTACTTTCCATTAAAATTTGTTATTTCTCCCTTAGGACTAATTTCTTTTGGAACTTCTGTATTCTTGTTGCTCAACCTAACTAATAGATCATGTATAAAATTAGATCCCCTGCTAATAAGTATTCCAGTAAGAACAACCCCTAAGAAAGGTATTACAGTCTCTATTTCTAAAAGTGCTAATATATCTAATCTTGTACCAAATACTATTAGCATACTAACAACTAATGCTCCAACTCTATCTACCTTTACCTTTCCATCTTGCCAAGTCATCTTAAGTGTTTCCCACACGCTCTCTGCAATAATAGCAACTACTACTAACATTATTAATTTTTCCATTTTTACATCTCTCCTCTTAAATCAATTATTTTATCAACTTTCCTATTTAAATCTGACATTTTCTCATTCATACTTTGAGATAAAATTCTATTACTTTCTGAAAGTTCTTCATTGGTTTTTGTAACTCTATCTAAAGTAAGTTCTATTCTTAGCCATATCTTTTTATAAAGAAACCAAATAAGCACTATACATAGAGCTACTGGAAATACAAATGTATTAAACACGCCTGTTATGTCATTCATTTTGCACCTCTCTTCTATTAATTTTTTGTATAAAAAAGAGACTAGAATTTCTTCTAATCTCTCTTAAATCTTATTTACTTTTAGTTCGTCCTTTTGGTTTATTAAGAAATAGGTATAAATACAAAATTTATTTTAACTCTTTTTATTCTCCCTGCTCCTGTACTTCCATCATAGCATCCCCAAAGTTCGAACTTTAGTGGACTTCCTTTAGTAACTTTAATTCGCATAGATATTGGTAAGTTATACGCTAATCCCCACGCATAGCTTGCATTAAGTCTATTTGTTGTTACCCCTCCTGTAGTAACTCTTGGATCTAAGCTCGTACTACCTGATGGAACTTCACCCGAAACTCCTGTCATATTTGCACCTGTTACAAATCCATCAATTAATAAAATTCCATCTTTATCAAATGTTAATGTTTTATCGTAAGCCTCCATTTTTACAAAGTTTTTAGATTCCGGGAAGGATACTGAAGAACTTCCTGGATACTCAAAATCCATTCTATCCATAACAATGCCACCAACATCCATAGCTGAATTTTTGTTGATGTTAGCCATACATATTATATAATTTGTTATTAAATTCATAAATTTAAGTTGATTAGCATAATCTCCTATAGTCCCCGACTTTCTAACACACTCTATGCAAACCCCTGGTATTCCTTTAACTTTACTTGCATAATTGTTAGTACAACTATCATTTGCAGTAGATAGAATTTCAGCAACATAACTATGACCTATGTTTAAATATCTAAATACTTCTTTAGATATTTTTTCAGTTACTTCATCACCATACAGAACATAATCTCTTTTCGCCTCAACATCCACAAAGTTATGCAAATCTAAAAATCCATCAATTGAATAACTACTCATAACATCGCGGACGTATTGACTTTCTTTTTCACTAAAAGGAGCAGAACCTTTGTAGTATGGATGAGTAGGATCTGTTGTATAAGAAGGTTGATTACTCCAATTAAAATCAAAGTTTCTATTAATATCTACGTGTCTAGAATTGTATCTTGTCTTGGGACTTGCATCCATGCCATAAGGATTAACTACCTCTATTCCAACTATCCTTACATTTCTCTTAATAAAATCTAATTGTGGAGGTAAATTTTCACCCTTACATAAATAATTTAATAGTAAATATAAATAGTAAGGAGAATAAGGTTCATCACCATGTACCCCACAAGTAATCATTAATGTTTTAGAATATCCACCACTCGGAGTATATACTATTCTTTTTATATCCTTAGTATTACTTTGGTCTTTACCTAATGTTGTTTGCTCTAAAAGATACGGAAATTCAGCTACTAAAGCATTAAAAAGTGAATAATATTGACCACTAGTATAATTAGTTATGTTTAGTAAATTTCCACTTTTTTCTTTGTGACTAAAAAAGAAAGAATTAATATTATCTTTTAAACTTCTTCCATCAGCATCAAAAACCACATCAGAAGTAGTATGAGGATGATATATGTTTCCGTTCTCATCTTGTATCTCAATCTTATTTATAGTCATCCTTTGCACCTCCTAAACTATTTTAAAGAAAAGCTTCTTCTGTGTAGCACTACTTAAACTTGTTCCGACCTTTACTGTATCTCCTGGATCCCCTTTATCTCCCTTAGGTCCTTGAGAGCCAGTTGCTCCTTTCGCCCCTGTTGCCCCCTGCGGTCCTTGTGGTCCAGCTGCACCAGTATCTCCTTTTGGGCCTTGAGTACCTTGTGCTCCTTTTTGTGCTATTAAAGTCCAGTAAGTTGTATTTGTAGGAGTTTGGCCAGTATTAGACGTTTTACAAGCATATGTATTACCACTATATGTAACAATATCTATATAAGCAGAATTATTTACATAAGCAATAGAACTTGACCATGCACCCAATAATCTCATTGAAACACCTTTTGCTCCTGCTGCACCAGTTGCTCCTCGCTCTCCTGTTTCACCTTTAGGTCCTTGTATCCCTTGGGGCCCTTGAGCTCCTGTTGCTCCCTTAGGTCCTGTTAATTCACCTGATGCTAACTTTTGTTCAAATGTTTCTCCATCAGCAAAAGTAACACAGTCCGCAGATGTTAGAACATTTACCTCTTCTTCAACCGCACCTGTACTTTCATTTAATAATTGAACTCTTACTTTTCTTAATTCAGCCACTTTTTCATCTTCCTTTCTTAAACTATTTTTATCCCCATATTGGGTGATACTTTTATGTTCTGACTTCCGCCACTTACACTCTGCTTCTCAGTAACTTTAAAATAAAATGTATTTTCCTTCTTTACTGATGGAATTTCTTCACAAACAATTATGTTAGATTTTTCTCCCAAAGATATTTCAATATTATTTAGTCTTTCTGTATATTTTTCCTCAATTCTTCCACTAGCTTCTTTAAAGTATTTATCCCACTCATCAAGTTTATTTAGACCTAATGTCAACGCTGAAAACTCATTAGTGCTTTCTATAGCTGCATCATCTCTTAAAGATGCTATTACATCTATATCAAATTTAATAGTCGATAATATATCTGTAGCTTCATAAATTACTAACTCTAATTTAAGCCACCCACTTTTAGCTAACATCTGTGAAGTAAGCTGTAACTCTGCCAAACCACCTTGTGCGTTAACTATAGTTAGATTATTAAATACTTTTGTTCCATCTGGTTTAACTCCATATACCCTTACTGTTTTATTTTCCAATGAAAAAGGTACTCTATTATCTAATAAATTAAATAATAAGTACCTTGCTGTGTCATTTTGTTTAACTTTTATAGGATCGTATAGATCTTTATTAATCTCTAAATTAATTTTCCTTAGAAATTTCATAATCCTCCTCCTATGCCACTACCGTATAATTAATAGTTAATTTTTCATTTTTATATACTAAAGCATTATCAGCTCCTGGATTACTTATATTTGAATAAGCTAGCATTCCTCCTATTTCTATTCTGTTATCACTTGCCTTAGCACCTCTACAATCTACTCGCTTAGGAACCCACATATCATTAGTATTACCATCCCAATAATCATCTATAGTTCTAATAGATACTGATACACTTACATCTTTGTTTCTAAATTCTTCTGGTAAATTTACATACGCAAAGGTTAATCCTCCCATATTAGGCGAACTATGTGCTGGTAAAGTAACATAGCCACTATATTGAAGGTGATGATATTCCCTTTCACTATCTCCAAACTTATTATAAAAGCCTTTCTCTGGACTTATAACTATTTTACTACCATCTGGTAGTTCACTTTCAAATGTACCAGTTTCCATCCATATTTTTGTCATTCCATTCTTAGAAGAAAATAATCTTCCTACAATTTTATCAGCTATTAGTCCTTCTGCTGTTATAGCAGTAGTAAAATCCCAATCCTTTCCGTCTGGAGTTCTTTGTTGACTAATCTGTATTCCAGCACTTCCTCCAATCATACACCCATATGTAGGAGAATTAGGATCTAAGTCTTCCCATATAAATGCTCTTACATCTTGTAATTGTCCAATCTCTTTTTGTGCTACTAACTTAGCTTTAGTCGCATCTAAAAATCCTTGTATTTCATTTCCTTTTACTGTTCCATTAGAATTTAATATATTATTAATTTTACTTTGTACATCTGCTTGTTCTTTAAAAAAGTTAGAAATAGCATTTCCTAACTCTAATGATATATATTCTCCTGTTATAAGGTCTTTTTCATAATCTATAACTCTAGAGTTAACATCTATATCTAATCCTGGAATATAACACGTTACTGTGTCACCTTCATTAACAGTTACTAATTTAATATAATCTTTACAAGCTGTGGTATTGGCCAGATTAATCATATCTATTTTATAATTAATACTTGGCTTGTCTATGCCTTCCTCATAAAGTTTATTACATCTCTTTATTAACTCTGTCCTTGCTTCCTCTATAGTGTCAAATCCTTCTTCATCTGTTTCTGCTTCTTTGACCTTAACATCATCAAAATTTATAACTCTCATCTTAGGCTTTGTATACTTATTTATAAGTGGACTATCTACCCATGGAGTACTACCATCAAGCATTATTCCATTATAACCAGTTGGAATTATTCTTGTAGCAACTTCTTCTATATTTATATCTTCTTCTATTTCATTTAAGTTGTAACCTAATTCAACTCTTACTCCATTATCAGAACCAACTTTATCATTAATATAAACATCAAAGTTATCTAAAAGAACTTCTCCCCCCCATCTATTTAAAAATGAATTTTCATCATCTCCTAAAATAGCTTCTACTATGTTTTTTCTCACATAATAAGATGTATTTACAGTAGATATATTACTATGTCCAGTAAATCCAGTACCTTCTAGAATTATATTTAATGCATCCTCTCCATTCTTTAGAGTTGGTCTAACATCTAACAAAACATTATCTATTAAATCAAAAAATAAAGGCCTTGCATAAGCTGTTATACCATCCAAAGACTTTACTACATTAAAAATTCTATAAAGCTTTTTCTTTTCATCTTCAACTGATATTACATTTTCATAGTCTACATACTTCCATCTTCCAATATCATCTATTGGATGCTCTAAAGTAACTAAATGTTCACTTGCTTTATATGTGCAGGATATAGGGGTTAATGTAATATCTCCATTCATTGAATAATTTGTATTAGTCTTAAGATATATTTCTATCTGATTCATTAACTTAAGCACCTCCAATTTGGAATGATATATATTTTAAAGTTACCACTCCATGCAAATGTATTATCTCCTTCTTGTAGGTACATATCTGCATAAGAGCCTTTTAGAGCTACATTGTTTATTATTCCATCTCTAAAACATAAACCTAACTCTGTATTTACTATAACTTCCTGTCCTACATTTATTTGTACTTCCTTACCATTTATATTAAGTTTTAATAACCCTTCTCCTGTTATACGATAAATAGGCTTTGTAACCATTTCATGATTATATAAATATTGTTCTAATTCTCTTTCTTCCATTCCATCACAAAAATAAACATATGGACTACAAGTAAATATAACTGTAAACTTTCCTAGCCTTTTTAATACTCTTTCTGGTGTATCTATTCTTACTCTTTTAACTTTATAGCACACTTCTAGATCATCACTAAATTTTAATATTTCAGAACCACTGTTAATCCATCTCTTTATTCTTCTAAAGTCATTTTCCCATTCGGAAGGCTTAGAGACAAAATTAAAAGATATAGGAACTTCTATATCTTTATAATACAATTCTCTATATAAAGGTTCTCTACCAGGAATATTAATCTCCTCGTATTGCATTTCCGCAGAAGGTTTTACTGGCCTTGTAACCACATGTGTATTAAAATCTAAATTTGTTTCGTTTCCATATACTACAAAATACTTAGCCATATGCAAAACCTCCTTTCCCTTTCTTATAATTATTAGTACTTCTATTAATAGTATTAACTACTTTTCTTGTAGTTTCTCTATACATTTCCTTTCCATCAACTTTAAAGATATTTGTTGTGTAAATAATTGTTTGTCCTGCTCCTGCCTCTTCTTTAACTATCTTTCTTAAATTACTATACATCTGTGCTAATGGAATAACAGCCTCTGCTTGCCTGCCGAGTCCTTTATAGCTGTCTCCTACAACTGTATTGCTATTTAAAAATGTAGGTCTATCTATAATTCCACCTTCGTATAAATAATTTATTTTAGGTAAATCAACTCCAAAATGTTTTCCTCCAACTATTGGAACCCAATCTGGTGCAGTAAAGCTTATTGTATTCAATCCATCTATAGCCATATTTATAAGACCTATAACTGTATTAAGTGGTGCTTTTATAACAGCTCCTAATCCATCCATTATTCCGCCAAATATATTTTTTACACCTTCCCAAGCTCTAGACCAATCTAAAGTAAACACTCCAGCTACAAAATCTATTACTCCACTAAAAACATTTTTAATAGCTTCCCAATAGTTACTTACGTTTGCAAAGAAAGAATTAAATATATTTCCCAATACTCCAAAGTTATTAGTCCAATCTATGGTAAATATTCCAGTTAGAAAATTATCAAAATTAGTAAATATCCCTGTTATAGTAGACCATACTTCATTAACTCCATTCCTAAACCATTCACACTTATTGTATAGTATTGTAAATGTTGCTCCTAAAGCGATTAACCCAGTTATTATCAGTGTCACTGGGTTTAATCCCATAACAAAGTTAAGCGCTTTTTGAGCTAGAGTTTGAGCCTTTGTTGCTAATGTTACAAGTGCTTGACTTTCTTTCATCTTTTTAAATGATTGTCCTGCCTTATTTGCAAAATCCATAGTCTTTCCTATTCCTGTGCTTAATTTACCTATAGTACTTATAACCGGCCCTACAGCTACTGCAAATAATCCAAACTTAACTATATTCTGTTGTGTATTGACATCCAAGGAAGCAAACTTTAATATTACATCATTTAATTTAACTATAAATGGAGTAATAACTGGTAAAAAATTATTTCCAAACGTTGCTCCTAATTGCTGCATAGCTTGTCCAAACGTTTTTGTCTGATTAGATGCAGATTCGCTACTCCTTGCAAAATCTCCTTGTGCTGTTTTGGTTTTATCTAATACAAAATTATATCTTAGAGTTATCTTCTCTTCATCTGTCATGGCTGATACTTTCTTTTTAATTCCCTTTTCAGTAGCATATAACTGTAAATTATTTTCTGTCATTATTGCACCGAATTTTTTCATTGGCTCTGCTTCACCAGTAAATATGGCATTTAATGCATTACTGGCTTCTTCTAGACTTGTATTATTCAGTGATGCCATATCTGCTGCCAATCCTGTCAAGCTTATACCAAATTCCATAGCTTTATCTGAATTAAATCCCATACTAACTGCTAAGTTACCATATCCACCAGCTAACTCTAATGCTTTTATATTAGATATACCAAATTGCTTTAGTGTGGTATTAGACCATTGCTGAACTTTTTCAGCATTCTTTCCAAAAACAACCTCAACTTTATTTATATTTTCTGTCATATCACTAGCCAATTTAAAAGATGCTGCTCCTGCTCCTAGCAAAGGGGTAGTTAACCCGAAAGTAAGTTTATTCCCAACACCAGATAACTTACTTCCAAGCCCCTCTAATTTTTTGCTTGTATTTTCTAAGGATTTACTTACTTTATTCCATTTACTAGATTGCTGTTCTAATTCAGTATTAGTTTGTTTTAGCTCAGATTCAAGTCTATTGTAATAACTAATCTGATTATTTAATTTTATAGCTAGGTTCTGTGCTTCTCTAGAATTTTCGCCTGTTGCTTGTACTTGCTTATCATAACTATTTTTAAGACTGTCTATTTTCCCCTTTTGAATAGTAATTGCTTCTGTTAAATATTTTTGTTTATTCTTAAGCTGATCAGTTTCACTTCCAAAAGCTTTTAGTCTAGTTGCAGTTGCATTAAATCCACTCTTAAGAACACTCATATTTCTATTCATAGCTGTAAGTCCATCATTAAAACTTTTGCTATCCATAGACCACTTTATGACCATTTCATCTACACTTGACATTTAATCCCTCCTTTCCTTTAAAGAGAAATAGTGTCGCCATAAACTTCTTCTACTTCTTCATCCATACCATTTTTCTTATTAAGAACTTCAAAATGAATTTTCAATAAAGCTTGTAGTTTTCTATGTGTACAATTCCAAAACTCTTTTTCACTCATTCTTAACTCTACAGTTGCCATATAATAAAGCCATGCCCAATCAAGTGGTTTATACTCCTCTTCATCAGACACGGCTTCTATTCCCCCTCTTCCATATTGGGACTAGCTAACTCCATAGCTTTATTTAATTGCTCCATTATATAGTTCGCTTTTTCAGTATCGCTCATAGCTTCTGTTAACAATTCCCCAACTTCAACTAATGTTATCTTCTCATTTCTAGGCTTTATAGATGAATAAACTAATGCCCTTAGAGCCTTATATTTACCTTTCCCGTTCTTCATAGCATTAATTGCCTCATCCATTTCCCCATAAACCTCATCTAATTCACAAATAGCATTAAAATCAAATGCTATTTTAAATGTTTTCCCACATAATTCAAGCGGTACTAATATATTTTTCAAATCTTTTGCTTTCATTATAAATACCTCCTAAAAATATAGACTAGGTTTTACCCTAGTCCTCTATTCTGCTTCCGTTGGGCTCTGTGCTTTTGCTGTTGGTACTTGCTTAAACCAAGTTTTTTCTTTTGCAACATTAGCTGTTTCCCCATTCATATCTAGTTCTGCCACATGTGTATCTAATTGCCTATTTTTATAACATTTAAATGGAATTTCAACTTGTTGTAGTTTTGGTTTTCCCTCTGCAGTTTCTGCCTTTTCATTTGGATATTCAAAAACCACATCATAATACCAAGCATATTTATTTTTATTGCCAGTAGTAGGCATTTGAAACCCTAATGCATTATGCTTTACTTCAACTTCTCCTGGTGGAAAATATACTCCATCTTTATCTATTTCACCACCAAACATCAACAATTTAGTTTCTGGAGTAAGATAGTTAAGTGTAACTTTTCCTGTTCTTTCTACTGTTCCATATACAGTTTCCTCTACTTCATCATCAGAATAAGCATTTTCACTATCTGCCTTTGTTTCAATTTCTATTGCAATAAGCCTTTCACACCTTTTAGGTACCTCTGCTGTGTATGTTTCATCATTTGTGGTTACATCAGCCAGGTGAAAGTTCTTTGCTCCTTTAATCCTTGCCATTTGATTCACTCCTTTTCTTCATAAAAATAGCACCTAAAAGCAATATGATATGTTTTAGTATCAACCTCATATAAGTCTTGGTACGTAACATCTTCAAAATTTCTTTTAAGTGCTTGTTTAATATCTTTTTTTAATTGTGTTGGATCACTCTTAGTAAATAAATCTATTTGTAAAGAGTGTACCTCTATTTCATTCGTGCCATCACTATAATCTTCATCATAGTTGTTCACCTCAAAAAATGTAATATAGGTATCATTAGGACCACTATATTTTCTATAACTAACATTTAGACCTATATTCCTTAACGTTTCTTCTACTAATTGGTTTATATTTATAATCCTAATCCCTCCCTTATTACATCTTTTGTCTTTTCAAAAGCTTCTTTCTTCTTTCTTTCAAAAGCTGGTCTCATAAATGGTCTTGCAACTTGCTTACTTGTGCCATATTCATAAAACTTAAGATAAAAGGCCTCACTATTATCATCTTTCTGTACCCCTATTTTTACTACTTTAATGCCTTTTTCTTTCTTTACTTTAGATAATTTAAGTTTCTCTTTTGAATTTCTAGAGCCTTTTCTACGAACTGGTGCATTCTTAACTATTTCCTTGTTGATTATTTCTGCTCCAGCTAACAACGCTTTATTTTCAAGTGTAGTCCCTTTCTTCCCCATATCTTTAAGTTTATCTTGTAATTTTTCTATACAGCTAAAATCTAATTCTGCACTCATACTAACCCTTTCTCCAATGTACAATGTAATTCTATATTTTCAGTATCTTTTTTATATGTTCTTATAACCTTATATGTTTCATTTTCATAAATAACATAAGGCTCTTTTCCATAATCAACTTGCTTTACCTCTAATATAACTTTAATCTCATTGCCATGTTTATTACTAAGATAAAATTCATTAGTTCCTACAGATTTTTCATTACAAAACACTTCTCTAGTAACTAATTTTTCTTCTTCAACCATATTGTCATTAGTTACAATCACTAATTTCCCTAATTCCACAGTATCAAACCACATTATAATCACCACACAAACTTAAAGATTGTTTAAGCAAATCATATGATCTTTGATATTTCTCACTGTCTTTATTATCCAAACCAAAATTAGCTTTACAGTAAACTATTATTGCCCTTTGAATAATTGGATCCTCATCCTTTATTTGCCTAACCCCACTAATAGACAAATCTATTTTGCAAGCTTCTATTAAATCATTTATTTCATCATCTAACTTAGAACTCTTTATCCTTAACGATAACTTGACTTTCTCTAACATATATCACCTCATAATTAAAGCACTTAGCTATTCACTAAGTGCTTTAATAAGCTGAACTTTATTCATACTAGAATAGCCAGTAATATTATTTTCTTTAGCTATTCGCTTAAGTTCAGCAACTGTATTGTTTGAATAATCTACTTCTGAATGCAACTCTGCTTCAATTAAGCGTTTTTTTTAGTTATAGTAACAAGTGAATTTTTATCTACAACTTTCCCATCAACTAGCATTACAGCTTTAGTTACTAGATCATCAGTATCATTATCCTCATATCTCTTAATAGTCATATTTAAATTGGTATTAAGAACATAGTCAGAAGGATTAAATAAAAACGCTACTATTTTATCTGATTCTACAGTATCTGTATATGAATCCATATAATCATTTAATATTACTTTTCTTCCTAATAAACTTCTATCTGCTTGACCATTAATTCCATAATTTACTCTTGCAATAGGTTGGCCATTTGTATCAACCATTCCTATAAATGACATAAATGTCTTCTTAGTCATAAACCATACTGCTCCATTTTCATATGAAAGTGGTAATGCTGCTTCTGCATTTACTAAAGTTTGATACTCTAACTTTCCTCCTGCTGCAACATCAACATTTTGTCCTTCTGCAACGCTTTCTTTTAAAATTCCTTTAGGCTTTCCAGATCCATCTCCATTTATAATAGATTGCTCTAAAGCTTTTGTCATAGCTTCAACTACATTATTAATAAAAGTTGTCTCAAATATAGGTAACGCCATTGTTTCTACTTCTAATGAATTAGATATAGCACATCTTAATTTGTGGTATGCAAATGTTATAGAACCTGTAGACTTCTTTTGCTTTTCACTTCCTGCTCCCTCTGCTACCCAAGTTGCTGTAGGTTTTACTGTAGATGTAGGAATAGTTAATCCACCTTTATAAGCAGTTCTAGTAACTAATGGAAGTATCATTCCTGTAGCTTCCATCTTTTCAATTATTCTTGATAATACTGTTTCAGGAATCATTTCTCCTACATCTGTAGTTTTAGTTGGCCCTGCTACATTTTTTAATTCTCCAGGTATTGCAGTCCCCTTTGTTACATAATTCATAAATGCTTTTCTATACTCAATTGAGTTAGATACGTCTTCTACTGCATTTTCTCCAAATGAACTAATATTACCTCCTAAATTGTTAATAGGAGCTCCATTTGCTAAAGATACTTTTGCATTATCTTTTAATGCAGCTAAATTTGCTAATTCTGTTGCTTCTTTTTCAAACTTATTATCTAAGTCTGATATTTCTTTCATTTTTGCTTTTCCTTCTTCTAATTTTCCTTCATTAATAAGATTTTCAGCCTCTGTATAAAGTCCATTTCTTAATTCTAAATACTTTTCTTTGTTCATTATAGAACGCCTCCCTTTAATTTTAGTAATTCTAATTTTGCTTTGTTTTGTTGCATAAAAAAATCATCCTTATTTTCTTGAATAGGATGATTTATAACTGGATTATAATTTTTAAATTTTTCTAATAAGTTGTTGTCTATCTTTCCAATAGAGTTATACATTTTTCTAGCACTATTCTTTAATAGATTGACCATATTTTTATCTACCTTTTCATCAGAGTACATTATTTCATCAATTAATCCTAACTCTAATGCTTCATCAGCAGTAAGCCAAGTTTCTTTATCCATTAAATTATATGCTTCTTCTTCTGACATTCCTGTTTTAAGTATATAGGCATTAGCAACTGTTTTATTTGCTTTCTTTAGCACTTCAACACTATGCTCCATATCTCTATAATCTCCACTAGTTGATGTTGATACATTATGTATCATAATCTCACCTAACGGAGACATTTTACACTTTCCAGCCATAGCAATAACACTTGCTATACTTGCACACAATCCATGTATTTCTATTATTACCTCTCCACTATAATTTTTTAATTCATTATATATTTCACATCCTGCAAATACATCACCACCACCACTATTTATTTTTATAGTTACTGGCTGACCATTTGCATTTTTAAGAGCTCTTGTGACCTGATTTGGAGATGTTGCTTGAATTCCATACCAACTATATAGCCACTCATTACCACTAGGTACAACCTCTCCTTTTACATCAATATATATCATTATTCTTCACCCCCTTTCAATTCTTTAATTAATTTATTATATAACTTCTCTTCCATTTGATTTACCTGCATAGTATCAAGTCTTCTTAATGGCTTATCTCCATCTTCTATAGGAGGTAAATTCATAACCTCTCTCCATTCATTAGGTGTCATAGCCGACCTATCAACCATTGCAACTAATCCTAATTTTGTAGCCATACTAGAATACTGAAGATTATTTGCTGAATATATTATCCTATTTCCAAAACCTCTTTCCATTCTAGTAAATATTTTTCTAGTATCTTCATTGCTCCATTGCATTGCTAAAGGTTCAATTTCACTCTCGTAATAAGCATTCCATTCATCTTCGGTATACCTAGACTGAACTATTTTATCATTTGTATTAAAGAATGAATACATCCTTTGAGTTGTTCTATCAATAATAGCTGCATTAGGAACATAATCTTTGGGCTCTATTTGTTTTGCATCTGCTTTTGCATCTACTCCAGCAGCACCTCCACTATTATTAATATCTAAAAAGTTTTTAGTGAACTCTTCTGTGTTGCTTCTAATATCCTCAGGTCTCATACCAGTATTAAACTTTAATAACCACTTAATTACACCACTATTTTTAATAGCTTTTACAATACCTTGGTCTGTTGTAGATACTACTTCCATTAATGGTAACAATGCTTCCCTTGGACTATCACCAAATAAATCATTTTCATTAATGTCTTGTCTTAAATGAATGATATCTGTATAAGGATATGTGACTACTCTTCCGTTTCTATTAGTAAACTTTAAAAATAACTCGCCTTGCTTATTGTAAATTGCTTCTACTCCCACACATGGAATGTTATACATTTCTACTGGATATCCATTTTCATCTTTAACAAGTAATGCAAAAGCATTATTATTTAGTGCTAGTTGAGTAGCCATCTTTTCTCTAAATACTTGTCCACTCATATAAGAATTAGGCTCTTCATATAAAAATTTTATATAAGGTTCAGGATTTACTTTAAAAGTATTATTTGCTTTATCATCTCTAATATGCTGTGGCACAAGTTTACCAATAGCCTTTACTTTTGGTCTAATACAGGCTCTTATTACATCACTTTTGTATATAGAACCATTCCAAGCATAAAATCCGTTCCCTCTATCTTCTATCATTTCAAATCTAGTTTTAGAAGGACTTCTATTAAATAATCTATCTATTATTTTCATATATCCCTTTCTCCTTAAATCATACTTTCGTATTCACTTTCTTTATCCTTTAATACTACATATCCTATTATTTTTGATACACCACCATCAATTCTTTTTCGTGAATCTAATCCTTTAATAGGCTGAATATTACCATTAGTGTCAACTTTAATTTCCATATTGCTAAGACACCATTTATCTACGGGATTATTATTATAAACAATCTTTTTAGCAATTAAATCTGCTTTCATTTCCTTCATAGGAGCAGATAAAGTATAAACACCTTGTCTAACTTTAATCATAGATTCTAGCCCAAACTCATTTTTATAAGCTGCTAATAAACTATCATCCACATGCCATGGATCATATCCAATCCACGGTATATAAATATCATATTTATCTCTAATTTCCTTAAACCAATCTAACATATCATATTTATTAACTTTGTTTCCTGGACAAACTCTTAATAATCCTTGTTTTTCCCAAAGCCTATATGGTGCATCATCATCTTGTTTATTATCCTCAAACTGATTCAGTTTTTCTTCTGGAATAAAATACATTGATATACAATAAATATTATCATCACCTGCTCTTTTACAAAATACATTGCTTGATGCTAAATCAGTTGTTTCTGCCAAGTCAAAACATCCTATTCCATATCTAAAGTTCATTTCAGATAAATCGAATACTTTTTCATTATTTAACTCATTCCAACGTAACCATGCACTAGCAGAATTTTCTTTCATATTAAAATCTTTTACCATTACTGTAGCTTTAAATGCATCATCTGATTTCGCTTTATTGACACAATCTCTCAAAAACTCTATCTTTTTAATACTTCCAAGCCCTGGATTAGCCTTTATCCAGCACTCTTCTTTGTCCCATTCTTCTCTGTCATCAAGCTCATAAATAAAAGCCAAAAACCTATCGTCTTTGGTTTTACCATCTAACACCTTACAAGCATATTCATATTGACTATCAAAAATAGAATTTCTAACAAATCCATTTGTAGTAATACAATTTAATAAAGGTTGTCTTCTACTACTCATTGACTGTTTCATAAGGTCATATATATCCCTATTTTTTATTGCTGCTAATTCATCTATTGTAACCATATGGCTATTTAAACCATCAAGTCCATTAGAATTACTAGCTAAAGCTTGTAATGTTCCATAATTCCCATGAAAATAAATATCTGATTTTCTCTTTTTTAGATGCTTACTAAGCTCTTTTGATTGTTGAGCCATTTTATAGCACTCGTTAAATCCTTTTTTAGCTTGATCTAATTTAGTAGCTATATTGTAAACTTCCGGAGAACCTTCACCATCTCCAACTAGCATATATAATTCATCTGCTGCTAACTCTGTTGTCTTACCATTTTTTCTTCCTCGTATATCAAGAACCTCCTGATATTGTCTTAATCTAGTTTCTTTATGAACAAATCCAAAAACTGCTTGATGCTTTGCCTTTTGGAATAGTTCAAGTTTTAAGCAAGCTCCTAAATCTCCTTGAGATTGTTTAATAAAAGTTTCAATAAATTCAATTGGTCTATTGGCCAACTCTTCATCAAATACCCAAGGATCATACTTATCTGGATTTCTTATTTTATCTACTAATAAAGAATATACTTGCTTAATTCTATTGCAAGCATTAATTTCTCCAGACATAATTTTTTCATAATATTCTTCTATATATGTCATTTTTTCAAACGCCCCTTTTTCATAAATTCCATAAGAGCATCAGCTTCTTCCTTCTTTATTTCAATTGGCAATAAATCAATTAATTGTTTCATAACCACTGAATACTTTTGCATAAAGTTAGTATAAACTTTAACTTCTGGTCTTTCTCTATAAAAAGACTGCTCTCCTTGTTCAAATAATTCTGTAAAGCCATTTTTAATTAAATCATTACGTAACTCTTCAAGAGATAACTTCATAAAAGCAGCTTCATTTATTAATCCTTCAAGAACTTTAGATTTATCTTTCTCAAAATCCTTGTATAACTTCTTAATTCTATTTACTTCCTGCTTAATCTTTTTTTCTTTTTCTAATTGTTCGGATATATTCAAAAAATATCCCCCCTTCTATTTTAAAATTTCATTCGGAGGAAGATTTAGGTACCCTCCTCGGTCCCTAAAGAGATACCCCCCTTATATTTTTTAGGGGGGGCTATCCTAACTTTTATTTAATTAGCAAATCTATTCATCACATCTCACTAACTCACCATGTTCATTAAATACTAATCCTTCTCTAGTTGATTTCTTACGTTTGTTATGCCTTTTATGATGACACTCTTTGCAAAGTAATATTAAATTATTCTCACCTAATGTTATATCAGTATTATCAATATTATATGGAGTTAAAAACTCTTTATGATGTACTTCTTCTCCAGGATTACCACAATCAACACATAGTCCATGATACTTATTAAATATATATTCTCTTGTTTTCTTCCATGCTGCACTTTTATAAAATGCTTTTGCAAATTCCCTAGCCATTATTGCCTCTATCAATTTTATTTAACACCCAATCCAAGACGGATACCTTATCCATTCTTAAATCTATAACCTCATATTCAGCCGGAATAATAACAACTTTCTTACCTATCTTTTTACTTAGTACTTTTTCTTTTTTAGTAATATCATCTTTGTACATCATACTTTTTGCTTGTAAAATCACCATAAATCTCCCTCCTTTTCTTTTAAACATAGGCTACATATTATTAGATAAGCTTTGTAATTCAACAAGTTTATACATATATGATCCTATTAAGCTTTCAAATTACCCTTGATTAATTTCTTCTCCATTTGATTCCTTATCAACCATATCTGCCATCTTTCCTGTAATGTCTGCTAAGCCTATAAATATCTTTTGCATTTCTCTAATTTCTTTTGAATCCTTTGTCATACAATACACATCCTTTTATTTAATCTTTAATAAACAAACCTTAGCTTTATAGTAGCTTTTTATTCCTTCTAACAGCTCATCACCTATTGCTATCTTGCTTTTGTCCTTACTGTCATATAAATAAATCTTACTCTCTGAACTATTTAAGCGATTTAATATATTCTTCAAAACTTCTTCACTCTCAATGACTATATTTTTTCGCTTCATTTTGCACCTCATTTTATAAAAAAGATTGTTAAAAACATGAATAAGTGCCCTAAAAATGTTCGTGTTTTTCGATTTGAATGTTTAATTATCTTAGGGAATCACACATTCATTTTTAATTTTTCCTTCTAATATATGCACTTATTTTTTCACCTTCAATGTTTATAGACCAAATTATTAAACATTCATAGTCAAAAATAAAAAATATCATCTCACAAAATCTCTTAATGACTTTGAATATTGATGATATTTCTCTCTATCTAATCCTATATATCTTTTTGTTTCTTCTATAGAGCTATGACCTAATAATTCTTTAACAACAACTATATCCCTATCACTTTCAATATATATCTTATAAGCATATGTTTTTCTCATACTGTGAGCTGTTATGTCATAAAGTCCAAAATAGTTAGCAGCTTCTTTTATTGCATTAGTTACAGCTTGAATACCTATTGGCTTATTAACTCCTTTTCTAGATTTAAACATATATTCATAATCCTTTTTATCTTTAATATATTCTTTTAATATCTTTGCTAATTCTGGTATTAGCTCTACTGTTCTGGGCTTTCTGTTCTTCTCTCTTATCTTCTTAGTTTTCATCTTCTTGCCCTCATAAATTGTGAATTCTTTTTTTCGCATGGCCTCTTTAATATCTCTTACTTTAAGATTAACTAAATCGCCTGCTCTATATCCTGTAGTAACACCAACTAAAAAAAGAACATAATCTCTATAATTTTTATATTTTAAATAATCTTGAATATCCAATACATCACTAGTTCTTGTAATAGGTCTAGCAGGTCTTTTTCTTCCCATGTTATCTCACCTGCCTAATTGCTCCATTAACTTTTTTATATGCAGCGTGTTCCATACATTCTTTTAAGTTATCAGTTGATTTTTCTTCCCTTATCTTCTTACAACCACAATGAGAACATGATAAGCACTTACCAGTTTTCAATGTAGATGCAACTTCATCTGTAAGTAATATTGTTTCTTTATTGCATCTAGTGCATTTATAACTAATATATATACTTACTATTTTTCTCACCTCCATTGCAAAAATAAAAGCACAGGCTTAATTGCTTGTGCTTATGTATTAAATCTCTATATAATTTTTCACTATACTAATATAGTAATCAGTATTCTCTAATTTATCCATTAAAAAGTCTTAATTTACTCCCTAAATAATCCTTTTTTTCTCCCTATTTTGTCCTAGTTAGCAATATCCAAGTCCTATCATAAATTTATTAATAGCTTTTTTCTTTATTTCATAAAACCTATTTTTACTTATTTTTAGTTCTTCAATTACTTCTTGATTAGTTTTATCATCTCTAAAGTAACTATAATCAACGACTTTCTTACTACCATTATCTAATTTATCATATACATAATTTATAGCATTAACTATTATTCTCTTATACTCTTGGTCCACTATTGCTTTGCCAACTGGATCTGATGGACTAATATTTTTATCGAAAATTAAATCTGGTCTACATGCTGAACCAAGTCCAGGCATCTCTATTGAAATTAAATAGTAAGGGTAATTTCTTAAATCATTCTCAACTTCTTTTTTTATCTTTTTATATTGCTCTTTAGTTATTTCCATAAAATCACCTATCCCTTTTTCAATCTATATGTTATAATAAGAATAGATGTTCGGTTAGAGAAACGATTCGCTAACTATAATTTTCTCTAACCCTAAGGTGTTCGTTATGAACACCTTTTTCTTTATATACTCCCTAACTTACTAATACTCTAATCCTAAACATTTAACTGTTGTTGCTATATCTCCTGCAAATATAAAATACGTATACTTACTACTCTCTTTACTTGGTGCTAGTCCCAAATATTTTAATTGCTCTATAACAACCTTTTCCCTCTTATTACTAAACTTCACTCGTGTTTTATTTTTATCTATTAACCTAAATTCCATTTACATATTCCTTTCTTAGTATTGTGAATTATATTTGAAAATGTTCATTTCGAAGAAATTCATTTTCAAATACCCAGTTCCCTATATCTTCTGTGACAAAATCAATATCCTGTGTAGAGTATTCATAAGTTCCGTCAGACAAGATACTTATATTTTTTATTGCACTTTCGAAATACCTATAATCGTCGTCATACCAATAAACAATATCTCCAAGTTTAAATACTTGTTTTTTATATTCCTTTAATTCTTTGAGCCATTCTGCTAACTGCTCATGCTCTTTGCCACACTCTGTACAACCTAATTTTATTGCTTGAGATTTTGCGTGTTCTATCGCTTCCTCTAATGTCATCTTACTCCACCCTTTCTACGTCCTTTCTACAATTCAATTACTTCTAAATCAGGGTTTTCTTTAATTGCATTATCTAATATAAACCAATGTTCTTCACTGGCAACATCCTTCTTTGGTGTCTCTTTTTGATATTTTAAATACGCCTTTTCATTTAATATTACTCTCATTCCATTTTTAAAATTTATAATCCATCCACTTTCCATTTTCATTCTTCCTTTCTACACATCATCTTAGAATTATGAATTAATATGCCTTCTTACTATTTATAATTTCAAATCCACATTCGCTTTCTCCATCAGCTGGATATCCATCACAAAATCCTTGTATAAACCAATATTTAGCTTCACATTCATAAATGCCTTTTTCTTTTGGAACGTTATCTATACAATTATCTTCACAAAAATATCCATCTATGCAATCTTCTATTTCGTTAGGATAATCAGCTATAAAAGAATCTTTATCTGTTACCACAATTAAAAAATTTACTATAGTATCATTTTTCATTTTTACATCTTCCTTTCTACACATCATCTTAGTATTGTGAATTAAAGTAATGCCCCATCAATAAGTAAAACCATATATGGCTCTTCACCTTTGCTTACATACTCTTCAAAATTCTTAACTATACCATTAAAATCATTAATCTTTTCTTCTACTGTGTTACATCCGTCTATTTTACCTTTTTTATATCTATCTAATGCTTGTTCTTCAGTTATAATATCAGGACTAATATCTTTTTCCTCATCTTCTAAATCAGCTACTATATCTTCGTATCCTCTCTTAGCCCATCTTTCATCTATTGCTAATACCAACCCGTAATATTCATGTTGATTAAATTCATAAAATTTCATTCTCTTCTTATCCTTTCTAATTATTATTTTCTGATTTATATTCTTTACAATCCCAATACACTCCATAACTCCTAGCATATAAGCAAGAAGGTATCATATTAGGAGGAATATTTAATTTAGAAATAACCAATTTATTAGAACAATAATAGTTATATTTATTGCCCTCTTTTTGAACTCTATATTGGCAACCTATACAAAGCTTATCCATGTATACTCCTCCTTTCTACAAATTGGGATATAAAAAAATACCGCTATTCAATTTTGAATAATACGGTATCTTTAATAATTTAATATTTTAAGATTTTTCAGTTTTTTTCCATTTCAAATAATTATATATCAATTCAAACACACTACTTACTAATAATATTATTGGTATTATTCTACAAGTAAGTGTACTATCTCCTCTCGTTATCAAAATTCCAGTTATTACCATCAACAAAGGTAACATCCATAAGTTTCTAACAAACCTTCTCCTATAACTTAATTTCCAATAATTTAAGTGAAACCTTTTGTCTACTTTTCTACTCATCCAAAATCATCTCCTTAATTATTTAGAATTAATATAATTATTGGTTAATTATAACATATTTTGTAAATACCGTACTATTCAATTTTCAAAGAGCATTTATGTCGTACTTTCTTGCAATTACGACTTATCAGTCACTAAAAATCTTCCTCTTGAATACACTCAACAACTTCAATTTCTTCACAGTTTTGAGCCATCCAAAATCCAAATGGACAATAATCGGCAAATCTAATCTCATTAATGTTTGATTCTCCCTTATTTCTATATCTCAATATTATTTCCACTTCAATTAATCCTCCTATAATAGCTTTATTAGTTCTTAGTTACATACCATTTCCCTAAAATTTCTTTACTCAACATATAATCTGTATTTTGCCATCTCGATATTGAAGGATTATAAAATTTCAACTTAACTTTTCCTCCTACAAATCTATCTAATCTATAACTATTTTTAGTGTCTATACTTGTTATAATATTTTCCTCAAGCAACCTATCATAAGCGGTAGAAAAATCATACTCTTTTGTTTTATCAACTTTATTAATTATTAGTTCTTCCAATAAAATCACTTCCCTAACCTATCTAATTTATTGGGAGGATTTCTCCCCCCTGGAAGACTCACATGACCTTGAAGTAAGCTTTGCAGCTTATTGTAATCCCTTATCAAAGCCCATGAGATTTTAACTTACTAACAATTTCCCCTGTCTAATGTTGCAAACCTTTGGTATTGACCAATCCATCCTAACTTAATTGTCTTGGTTTCACCATTTCTATTTTTATTTATTATTAACTCAGCTATATTTTTTTCTTCTGATTCTTTATTGTAATACTCATCTCTATAAAGCATAAAAATCACATCTGCATCTTGTTCAATAGAACCAGATTCTCTTAAATCTGAAAGTATAGGCTTATGATCTGTCCTTTGCTCTGGTGCTCTTGATAATTGCGATAAAGCAACTATTGTTATTTCTAACTTCTTAGCTAATTTCTTAAGTTCTCTTGAAATCTTTGCAATTTCTTGCTCTCTCGAATTTGTCTTATCTGAAATTTCGATTAACTGTAAGTAATCTATAATAACTACGTCTAAACCTTCTTTAATCTTTAGATTTCTACACTTAGCTTTAATATCTGAAAGATTAGTTGACTTATCATCGATAAATATTTTTCTTTTAGCTAATACATTAGCAGCATCCGTTATTTTTCTAAATTCAGCTTCATCTAATTTTCCTGTTTTTATCTTTCCAAACTCCACTAAACTTCTTGATGAAATCAATCTTTCCATAAGTTGCTCTGTAGTCATTTCTAAAGAAAATATCCCAACACTTGCACCCTTTGATGCATGTTGACCAATATTAAGAGCAAAGGCCGTCTTTCCCATACTAGGTCTTGCTGCAACAATAATAAAATCACCTTTTTGAAGTCCTGAAATAGTATTATCTATCTCCTTAAACCCTGTAGTGTTTCCAAGTATCTTACCACCATTGCAATAATTATTTTCTATTCTAGTCAACACTTTTTCCACAGATTGTCCCATATCGATGATATCTTCTGACTCCTTACTGTTGATAACTTTGTAGATTTTATCTTCTACTGTGGAAATTATTGATTCGACTTCACTTTCTTCATAACTTTTTGATATTAACTCTCGTCCTGCTCTTATAAGATTTCTTCTATCAGATTTATCTTTTATGATTTTCACATATGATTCAACATTGCTGCTAAATACTGTATTAGTTGCTATCTCTGTTATATAACTTACCCCACCACATTTATCTATGCTATCTGATACTTTTAACTCATTAAGTAAAGTAATCAAGTCTATATTCATATCTTTTCTGCTTAGAGCCTTTATTGTGCTAAAGATTCTCTTATGCTTGTCCCAATAAAAATCATCATCTTTAAGTACATCCTCAGCTAAAGCTAGTTGGTTTTTATAATTAATAATACATCCAAGAGCTGCCTGCTCTGCTTCAATGCTATGTGGTAATTGTCTTGTATCATTCATTCTACATATCCTCCAGTATGAATTTATATTTATTTTCCTTAGGCTTAATCTCTTCTTTATTCTCAGTTTTCTCATCTGTAAAATTACAGTCTAAATAATCTTCATATCTGCCATTAAAAAAAGTAGATCCATTAAGAATAAACTGCTTATCCTTGCCCTTACATTCCAAAGAATATCTCTCTATGCACCTAATAAGCTGACTCTCACCAATACTCGATATTATCTTTGGTATCTTTTTAATGGCTTGTGCCCTTCCCTTTTTGTTTGGATATAGACTCCAAATTTTATCTACTACCTTTTCATCATTTATCAAATCATCATTTGCACTATTTATATTATTTGGTATATTATTTGGTATATTATTTGGTATATTATTTGGTATAGTGTTCCCCTTTTGGTCAATTCGATTTTCCTTTTTGGGTAATTCGATTTCCCCATTTGGGAAAATGGAATATCCCTTTTCGGTCAATGTATACCATTTAGTCCTATCATAAGAAACCTTATTAAAATTACCTGTTGATAAATATCCATCCTCAATCAATTTATTTAATATTCGACTTATCTGCTTTTTACTCCAAAATGGGAATAGTTCTGTCAAAGCATTTATTGTATTATAGGTCCAGTAAGTATTTTCGTAATAATGCTTATCGTTAGCTCTATTCTTAGCAATCCAGTAATACATATTATTCAGCATAATTGCTCCATCAACACCAACAACTTTCGCCACTTCTGAATCAAAAGAAAAATACATATTCCATCCCCCTATCTACATATCCTTTAAAAAATCTAGTGCATTTTTACTTGGATCACTTGAAGATGATATTGATAAATCAACTTCATCACCTTCTAGCGTACTTATATCAACTTTAAATGCATTATCATCATGTGATAATGATGTTGTAATGCTATTATCATGATGTGGTAATGGTGTTATCATGGTATTATCATCATATTGTAATGGTATTATCATACTATTATCATCATGTGATAACGGTGTTGTAATAGTATTATCATGGTGTGATAATGATGTTATCATGGTATTATCATCATTAAAAGTAGCAACTTTATATAAAATATCCCTAATAAAATCTGATTTGTTATACTGTTTGCTTAATAAATCTAGTATTAATTTATCTTTAGGATTTTCTTTATTTAATAGAAATGTTATTCTCTCTGATTTTGCCATATAAAATACCTACTTCCATATCTCTTTACTAGCTTCTAATGCTCCTCGTATGTTAGTATTTAAGGCATTAGTAGCTAGTACGCATTGTGAAGGTAGACTCTCTTTAATAATGTCCTGGATGACTATAGAGCCACCACCTGTAAAAATAACATAGTTATAATGATTTAAATTTATATTTATACTCACTTCATTAATCACATCATTAGTAAAAGCTGCTAACTGCTTTTTAGATACTTTTATATCACCTTTAGTTATTGCTTTTTCAATATCTTCAATCTTATATTCCTTATCTGAATTTAAATTCTTAAGCTTTAAATAGAAGTCTAAAATACCAATTTTATAAGTATTTAATACTTGTGGCTTTCCATTATCCATAGCCACTACGTTAGTTGTTCGTCCTCCAATATCAAGTATTAATACATTGCTTGATTTAGTTTTATCATCTAAAGTGAAATAACTTGCATATCCTTCTGGTACTACAAAAACATCTAAGATTTTAACAACCTTATTGCTTTTCTTAGTAGTCTTTGCGACAAACTTAAATTCCTTTCCATTTAGATCCTCAATATACTTTTGCTTATGATCCATTTCGCTTATTGGTAAAAGTAGAGTTAAATTAGTTTCAATGTTCTCACTTTCCTCATTTAACTTAGCTATGGCATATAATAACTGTGCTATATAATCCTTTTTAGTTTTTATATATTCCTTACTAAAGTTACCTTTCTCAAAAAAAGTAAACTCGCCACCTAAATTAACGTAACTAAATCCATCTGGATAAGCTTCATATTCCCTACTTATATTACTTTTAAAAGTAACTTGCTTACCTTTTGTATCAATTCCTTTAACATTGTAATTTCCTAAGTCAATAACTGTAATATTATTCATTTTCTTTTCTCTCCTTTTATGTTATAATGGAGATACGGATTGCCGTCCGTATCTATTTTTTGATTTGTTTTTGAACCTTTTCTAAAGGTTCATTTTTATTTTCTAGCTTTTTTAAAAGCAATTCTTTTACACCTTCTAATTTCCTTACATCTTCTTCTGTATTCTTAATAAATAAAAAGATTAAATGATTTTGCTCAACACTATCATTTTCTCTATATCCACCATCAATATAAAATATCTCAAACCCATTTGTATGCCCTGAATATCTAACAAAAAAATCATCTTCATATTTACTATTTAACTTCATAGTTAATTTTGTTATTTCTCCAATTAAATCAATTATCTTTTCTTCCATCACTACACTCCTTTTCTATAATCTCTTTAAATTCTGGACCCATATATTCATAAAATAGTTTAGGCGATATATGATATGTCCACATAGAAGTCATTTGTATAGCTGTTCCAAAAGGCAATAAGCCTCTTTGTAATCCAATCCTTACAAATTGTTGAGATTTCCCCATTATTCTTGCTGCATCTACTACTTTTATATTTCCAACCATATATATCACTCCTATCTTGCAAATTTTAAAGCCATAATTGCTTCAACAACATCATCAAGCTCCTTAGTTATTAACATCCACCTTGGTCTTTCTTCATCATCTATAATTCCATCACATGTTATATTAATCATTTCATCCTTTAATTTAATGAAATCACTGACTTCCTTTTGCAACCTTAATATAGCTACTGGCAAGTCTTTAATCTCTATACTAGGCAAATATTCTCTTCCTACTTCATCACTAGTCTTAAGATGCTGATAAGCCAAATATTGAGTATCATATATTTCAATCATCTTAATAACTACCCTATCTGGTGGTATTCTTTTACCTCCTTCATATGCTCTTAAACTATCAACTGATATATCCATGTATTCAGATGCTTTTTCTTGTGTTAATCCTGTACTTTCTCTAGCAATTTGGTAAATATTTCTGTATTCACTCACCATTCTCTTTCCTCCTTAAATATATTAGAATAAAATCAAGATTCTTGGACTATATTTCTAAAAAAATTTTTGCATCAACATTATATAACTTTGCTAATATTTTAGCTTTAGGTATTGTAAGTTCAACCTTACCATTCTCTAACATTGAATAACCACTTTTTCCTTTATATCCAAGAGCCTTAGCTACTTCATATTGAGTTTTTCCATTTTCTAATCTCAATTTTTTAAGTAACTCTGTCATCATACCCCTCCTTTGTTCAAGAATATTGGATTCATTATACCTATATAATAATCCAATATTCTTGAACTGTCAACTATATTTTTGAACTAAAACCAATTATTTTGGACTAACTTTCTTTTTTATTGTAAACAAGGTACAATTATATTGAACATACTAGAAAGGAGATTAACATGATTACATTAGCAGATAGGTTAAAGGAACTTAGAAAATCTAATAAATTAACACAATCTGAATTAGGTAAAATACTAGGTGTTGGGAAAACGACTATCTCTATGTACGAAACAGGAAATAGTACTCCTAATGATGAGATTAAATTAAAAATTTCAGAATACTTCAATATTTCTGTTGACTATCTCCTTGGTAAGACTGATATTAAAAATCATAATAACAATGAAGAAACAATTGCTCTTCACAGTGATTATGATTATAAAGATCTTCCTGACGAAGCTAGGAAAGAAATTGAGAATTATATAGAATATATAAAACAAAAATATAAGAAGTAATCTTTTTATTTTTTCACTTCTTATTGACAATATGGTACAGAAAATATGGTGTTCATAATGAGCGCCTATATTTTTAAATATTAGGGGTAATATTTAACATAATATATAAATTTTATTACATAAAGGGGAGGATTTTATGGAAATCAAAGATAAACTTTACTCGTTATCAGAACGAATAGACTTATTAGTTGAACAAATAAAAACTGAAGAAGGTACAAAACAATCTTTAATACTACCATTCTTTCAAATCTTAGGATATGATGTTTTCAATCCTTTAGAATTTTGTCCCGAATTTGATGCCGATTATGGAGTTAAAAAAGGTGAAAAGGTTGATTATGCAATAATTATTGACAATGAACCTACTATTCTTATAGAAGCTAAATCTTGTACAGAAAAACTTGACAAGCATGGTTCACAATTATTTAGATACTTTAATTCATCTAAAGCAAAATTTGGAGTACTAACTAATGGAATCAAATATCGCTTTTATTCAGATTTAGACGAAATAAATAAAATGGATAAACGTCCTTTTTTTGAGGTTGATTTGAATAATCTAACTGATACACAAATTAACTATCTTACTAACTTTCAACGTGATTCTCTTGATGTTAACTCAATACTTAGTTCAGCTGAAGAATTAAAATACTCAAATCTAATAAAAGACTTTTTCAAACAACAATTAAATAATACTTCTGAAGATTTTACTAACTATATTCTTGGACAAGTTTACGAAGGAAGAAAAACGGCAGCAGTTGTAGAGAAATTTATGCCTATAGTAAAAAAATCTTTTAATCAATTTATGAACGAAACTCTTAGTACAAAGTTTGCCGAAACTCTTAATAATAAAAATTCTATTCAATCTGAAATTGCACTATCTGATGAAACACCTAGCGAATCAGATATAGTTAATAAAATTAACACTACCTCTGAAGAGCTTGAAGGATATGCTATTATAAAATCAATATTAAGGGCAGATATTAATCCAGATGATATTAATTACAAAGATACTGAAACTTATTTTGGTATACTATATCAAAATAATACTCGTAAATGGATTTGTAGATTATACTTAGGAACAAAAAAATCAATAGTATTCCCAACTGTTGATAAAGGTCAAGAAAGAATCTATATTGACAACCTAAATGATTTATATCAATACGAAGACAAGTTTAAAAATATAATTCAAAAATTTATATAATAAATAACCTCATATAATTCAACAATTATACTAATATGTAACAAATAAGAGATGACTTCTCACTTATTATTTAATAATAATTCATAAACTATACAGAATGTTTTAGAGCCACCTTATTTTACAACTATATCCTAAAAAATCAAATAACATAAACTAAGGAGGAGTTTTATGCCTGCACCTTTTAACCCACCATTAACTGAATATGACATCTTATCCTCATTTCCATACTATAGTTCTGTAGACATAATAAAATCTGGAGGAGAAGGTACTGTAGCTAAAGCTATATATCCAAGCGGAAAAATGACTGCTTTAAAAATCTATAGCCCTAATCATCAACAAGTTCGTACAGAAATAGAAGCCAAAAAACTTAGTAAAATAAATTGTAGCAATTTAGTTAATTTATTTAATCATGGTGAAATAACAATACGCTCTATTCAGTGTTATTTTACAGAAACATCCTACGTAAATGGTAAAGATTTACGACGTTTGCTAAATGAAGGCTATCAATTCAATGAAAATGATGTAATTAATTTATTATTATGCATATCTAATGCAATTGATAACTTATGGAAAGAACGTGTTGTTCATTGTGATATTAAGCCAGATAATATAATAAAATGTGGTAATTCATTTATACTAGTAGATTTAGGTATGGCTAAATATTTAGATGAATCTACAATGACAATAGCTGGTACAATAATGGGAACTATAGGGTATATTGCACCCGAACAATTGAATGGTCGCAAAAACTTAACCCAAAAAGCTGATTACTATGCTTTAGGAATTACAGCATATGAAATAGCTACAGGATATCATCCTTTTAATAGAAATCAGAATGATATGTTTACAAAGCCTATTCCAGAATTTCCACATAATTGTTTTATAGATATTAAAATTAAAAAATTAATAACTTCATTAATGAATAAAATACCATATCTACGTCCTTTTACTAGAGAAATGATATGTAATAAACTTGGGAGGTAAAATACATGTTCTTATTAAACCGTGGATACACTACAAACATTAATTCTGAACTCTCTATACCAGGAGTTATATTTTCTTCTGCTCAGCTAGATAAACCTTCTGTTGAGAGACGAGTAACTCTTATAACTTCTTTGAGACTATTTGATCCTCAACTATACTTTCCATTATCTTTAAAGAATTCTTGTAAAAAAACTTTTACAAGACTATCAACCTATCCTTGGTTCAACCCTAATTACGATGAATTTGAAAGTAATACAATGAAATTAACTGAGTTTGTTAAACAATTATCTACAAAACAATCTTATGAAAATGTGTTCTATCCAATTAATGACTTAGACTTAAAAAAAAGAATACAAGACTGCATAGAGTTTCAACAATCCATGAATTGTTCCCACATAATTATTCCTACACCACTAATAATTGATACTGAAGATGCTTTTTGTGAACAATTAAAATGGATAAATGCTAGTATAGAATTTATAAAAAATATTTCCAAACCTGTTTTAATTTCAGTTGCATTTTCACAAACTGTTTTAACTCAAAGAGATTTTGAAGAAAATTCATTGCTTTCATTAATACTTGATAACTTATCTTCTTTTAATGAATTTTCAGGATACTATATCACATTTGAAACTACTACTTCTCAACAAATTACAGATGTAAATATAATAAAAACTATTCTTGAATTTTCTTATGTACTTGGAGAACTATACAATAAAGAAGTCATATTAAATTATACGGACTTAGCTGGACTTCTTGGATTATGTGTAGGTGCAAAAGCTTTTGGAAGTGGGTACTTTAATAAAGAGAAGTATCTAAATTATGAGGACTTTATTGATAAAGAAGGTTTTGGAATTTCATTACCATTCTTTTTTTCATACTCATTAATTGGAGACTTTTTATCTAATAAAGATTTATCAAAATTAAGAGATAAAAATCTCCTTCATTTTATAGAAGAAGATATCACTAAATTTAGCACAAACTTATATGACACATTAATAAAAAATCAAGATGTACAGATGTTAACTGAGTGGAAAGAAAGTAGAAATAATGTAACTGCCGCAAAGTTACATCGCTATGAATTGCTTTCCCAAGTTTCATCTAAAATATCTTCATTACCATTAAAAGATAGGCTTAACCTTACCCAAAAATGGTTACTTAATGCCGATATGAAAACCTCATATTTATTGAATATTATTAAAGCTAAAAATCTTACACAAGATTTTAGTCATATAAAAATATGGAGTAAATGCTTGGACGATTTCATAAAAAAATATTCTTTACTATAAATAAAAAAAGATCTTGTATTAAATATATTACGAGATCTTTTTCCATTTATCTATATTTATACTAAAGTCTTTTAAAATTTTAATTTTATAGTAATGGCTTTTATATATACTTATTTTCTTATTACGTTTTGGCATATACTTCACTTCATACTTCCCGTCATTACTCATATAAATCAATCCGACATTATTTTTTTTATACTCTTCAACCAATAGACTTGATTCATTAATTCGGGCTTTATCAAGTACTACATAAGAATAATCAGCAAATTGAAGGTTAAAAATACCTTGTTCTAGAGCCTCTTGCCACTTTGACAACTTTAACTCTACTGCTATTATTTCTTTAGGAAGTATTACATTCCAACTTCCTAAAACATAAGATCTCTCTGTTACTTTCTCAACAAGACCTGATTTACATAAAATATCTAAGCACTTCTCTAACTCTAATCTTTTTATAAAAAGTTCTTTTTCTATCTTATTAATTGATACTTTCTTATTTGCGCTAATCAATGCAAGAATGCTAAAACATTTAGATGATAATTTTTTTATAGCTTTCTCATAATCAATACACTCCATAAATTGGTTATACTCATTACAATATGAAGCAATACATAAATCAACCATTCTATAATAAATAGGATATTCACAAGCATATATATAATCTTTGTAATCTTTCTTTATAGTATTCATAAATTCCTCAAATTCATTAATTAAAAGCTCAGTCATATCTCTTTCAAATCTAAAACTCATAAATATCCTCCTATATATTAATTATCACATAAATATATTTTACTACAAAAAATATGAATCTCATAGTTTTTTAGACATTTGACGAACATTTGTTTGCATGCTATATATATAAATATACCATATTATTCAAGGGGATGAAAAGACATATGAGAAAAAGACTAGAATTACTAAGTTTAATTGAAAAAGAAAATATAAACGTAGATGAGGAGTTAAGAATTCCAGAGGCATCAGGAATTTATATCAATATTCCTGGAATAAATCCTATTATAGGAATAAATAAAAGTGTTAGTAATGATAAAGAGTATTACTCTATACTAGCTGAAGAACTTGGTCATCACTTTAAAACTATAGGCAACTTAATAAAACAGGAAACTTCTTATATTGGAGATATATTAAAGCAAAAAGAAGAAGTTAAAGCAAAACTATGGGCTTCTAACTTCTTTATTAGTGATGAAGAATTTGTGCAAGCTATTTTGGATTGTTCAAACAACATATATACTCTTGCAGAAAGATTTAATGTTACTGAAGAAATCATAAATTACAAAATTTTATCTATATGCATAGATGATATTAGACTTAATAAAGTCAAAGAAATTATTAGCAGACATGAAGCTCAGTATTTAGCCTGTAATATTTAGTATTAATACATATTTTAATGATTAATATTTTCTCTAAATCACTTTAATTAAGATAAACACTTTATGTATAGTTAAAATAAATTAATTGAAAGGATGTTACATATATGAGATTACCTAATGGTTATGGAACTGTTTATAAATTATCTGGAAATAGAAGAAAGCCATTTATGGTTAGAAAAACCATTGGCTGGTCAGATGAAGGAAAACAATTATATAAAACAATCGGATATTATGAAACTAGAAAGTTAGCACTTGCAGCATTAGCTGATTATAATTCAAATCCTTATAACATTGATGCATCATCTATAACCTTCTCTGAGCTTTTTACTAAGTGGAGCAAAGAAAAGTATATAGATATATCAAAATCAGCTATAAATGGATATAATGCAGCTTATGATACTTCTAAAGAACTACATGACTTACGATTTGTTGATATTAAAGCAAATCATCTACAAAATGTAATAAATACTTGTGGTAAAGGATATGGTACTCAACGAAAGATTAAGAGCTTATATAATCAGCTATATAAATATGCTATGAAGAATGATATTGTCCAAAAAGATTACTCTAACTACGTTGAACTTGGTAAGAAAATTGATTCTATTAAGAGAGTTCCTTTCTCTGAAAAAGAAATAAAAAGATTATTTAAAGTGGCAGATCAAATACCTTTTGTTGATACGATCTTAATTATGATTTATTCTGGCCTTAGAATTGGAGAGTTACTATTAATAAAATCCACAGATATTGACTTAGAAAATGAAATTATTACAGGTGGAATTAAAACTGATGCAGGTAAAAATAGAATAATACCTATAAATAAAAAGATTCTTCCTTTCATAAAAAATCGCTTAGAAGAAGGTCATGAATATTTAATAGTTAACTCTAGAAATAAACCAATGAAATATGATAATTATTATAGAGAAAGATTTATACCTATAATGGAGCAACTTAATATGAATCATAGACCACACGATGCACGTCATACCTTTGCAACCTTAATGAATAATGCTGATGCAAATAGAACATCTATAAAGAAAATAATAGGTCACAGTAGCTATGAAACTACTGAGAAAATTTATACCCATAAAGACATTGAAGAACTAAGAAAAGCCATTAATTTAATATAGTATTTGTTAGAGATACGTTAGTTATATGTTAGTTATACACTTAAAAATAGAAGTTTTTATTTATTTTTATATAAAGAAAAGTCCCACAAACACTTGGTTTGTGGGACTTTGAAAAACTCTTGTATTATCTCTTTGAGAATTGTGGAGCTCTTCTTGCTTTCTTAAGACCGTATTTCTTTCTTTCCTTCATTCTTGGATCTCTTGTTAAGAATCCAGCCTTCTTTAATTCTGGCTTTAAAGCTTCATCAGCTTTAACTAAAGCTCTTGTAATTCCGTGTCTGATAGCTCCAGCTTGACCTGTAAATCCTCCACCATGAACATTTACTAAAACGTCAAATTTATCCTTAGTTCCTGTTAAAACTAATGGTTGGTTAACTATTACTCTCAATGTTTCTAAACCAAAGTAATTTTCGATATCTCTTTTATTAACAACAACCTTACCACTTCCTGGTATAAGTCTTACTCTTGCAACTGATTTCTTTCTTCTTCCAGTACCCATGTATTGAACTTTTGCCATTTCTATTCCTCCTCCCGAGCTTGTATTAGTACTTTAATTCAAGCACTTCTGGTTTTTGAGCTGAATGATTGTGTTCAGCGCCTCTATATACTTTTAACTTAGTTAGCATCTTTCTTCCTAAAACACCACTTGGAAGCATTCTTCTAACTGCTTCTTCAAAAGCGAATTCAGGTTTCTTATCTAGTACTTCTCTATATGGAGTTTCCTTTAATCCGCCTGGATATAGGCTGTGCTTTCTCATTAATTTTTGATCTAACTTCTTACCAGTTAAAACAACCTTTTCTGCATTAATAACGATAACGAAATCTCCGCAGTCAACATTTGGAGTAAATGTTGGCTTATTCTTTCCTCTTAATATTGAAGCAACTTGGCTTGCTACTCTTCCTAGTGGCTTTCCAGCTGCATCTACAACATACCATTTTCTTTCAACTTCTTGTGCTTTCGCAATGTATGATTTCATCTCTTTCCCTCCCTGAACTTACATTTTAGCTTCACTCTTTAAAGTTACCGCATTTATGTCAAGACCCGGGGCTAGTGGATCTTATATACATAAATATTCTAACAAACAATATTATTATAATACACGCTTACGGGCGTGTCAACATTATTTATATCTTTTTTTATTAATAAAAAACTTTTTCTAATACTAATCCATTAGGTGGTACGCAAGGTCCTGCCTTACTTCTATCTCCGTTTCTTATTATACTTTCTATATCTTCTGGTTTTATTTTTCCTTTTCCAACTTCAATTAAGGTACCTACTATAATTCTTACCATATTATAAAGAAATCCATCTGCACTAATAAATATCTTTAGAACATCACCCTTTAACTCTAGTTCTAATCCACTTATTGTTCTTACTGAAGTCTTTACAGAACTTCCATTAGTTTTAAAAGCCTTAAAGTCATGCTTACCTAAAAAATATTTTGCAGCATCTTTCATTAGATTATAATTTAATTCATCTCTAACTTGATATACATAACTTCTTCCTAAGCATACTTTTTCATATCTATTTACTAATGTATAACAGTAAGTTTTACCTTTACTATCATATCTTGAATGAAAGTTCTTATCAACTTCTTCAGATTTAATTATTCCTATATCATCTGGTAATTTAGTATTAATAGCTTCTCTAAATTTATCAGCTGGAATTTTACTATTAGTAATGAAGTTTGCAACCATACCTTTAGCATGAACCCCAGCATCAGTTCTAGAACTTCCTATTAATTCAACCTCTTCACCTGTAAGTAACTTAATTGCTTCTTCAATGCACTGTTGAATGGTTCTGTTATTCTTTTGCTTCTGCCATCCCCCATAGCTTGTTCCATCATATTCTATAGTTAACTTTATATTTCTCATAGATTTCTACACCCTACAAAACAAATCTTATTATAAAGCTTCCAATAAATAAAACAGAAAAAATTCCAAAAGCTATAATATCTACAGAACCAAACTGCAATTCTTTCATTCTAGTTCTCCCAGCACCACCTCTATAGCATCTAGCTTCCATTGCCATAGCTAATTCATCAGCTCTTCTAAAAGAACTTATAAATAAAGGAACTAATAAAGGTATTAAACTCTTAGCTTTTTCAATAATGTTTCCTGTCTCAAAATCTGCACCTCTTGCTTTTTGAGCCTTCATTATTTTGTCTGTCTCTTCTGTTAATGTAGGAATAAATCTCAAAGCAATAGTCATCATCATTGCTAGTTCATGTGCTATTTCTTTTCCAATAGGTCTTAATAACCTTTCTATTCCATCTGTTAATTCTATAGGAGATGTTGTAAGAGTTAGCAATGAAGTTCCAGTAATTAAAAATACCAACCTCAAGGCCATAAATGCAGCTGTTCTCAATCCTTCTAAATATATATTAATAAACCCCAACTCAAATACTAATGTATCAGCAGTACCTTTTATCATAAATATATTTAATGCAGCAGTTAATATTATTAAAAATAAAATCGGCTTTAATCCTTTAAAAATAAATTTAACTGGAATTTTAGCATTTGCTATTATAGCTCCTAAGAAGGAAATTACTAAAATATATCCAACAAACTTATTTATTATAAATAAAGAAGCAATGAATAATATAGCTATTATTATTTTTGTTCTCGGATCTAATTTGTGTGTAAATGATTCACCAGGTATATACTGTCCAATAGTTATATCCTTTAACATAATTCCACCTCCTTAGTTATTCTTGTTAAGAAGCTTAATTATTTCTTCTTTGGCTTGTTTTATTGTATAAATACCATCTGATACATCAAATCCCAATGATTTTAGCTTCAACATTAAATATGTTACCTGTGGCACTGCTAATCCAATACTCTCTAATTTCTCTACTTCTTTAAATACAGTATCAATAGGACCCTGTAACTCTACACTTCCATTATTCATCACTATAACTTTATCAGCAATATTGGCTACATCCTCCATGCTATGACTAACAAGTATTATAGTCATTCCATAGTTATCATGTAACTTTTTAATCTGAGTTAATATATCATCTCTTCCCTTTGGATCCAAACCAGCTGTAGGTTCATCAAGAATTAATGTTTTAGGATTCATTGCAATTACTCCAGCTATTGCTACCCTTCTTTTTTGTCCACCACTTAAATCAAATGGTGATTTATCTTTATACTCATTATAATCCAATCCTACCATTTCCATAGCTTTAACTACTCTTTGATGTATTTCTTCATCAGATAACCCAAGATTTTTGGGTCCAAATTCAATATCTTTTTCTATTGTTTCTTCAAATAACTGATATTCTGAATATTGAAATACTAAACCAACCTTTTTTCTGATATCTACTAACTTTACATTTTTCTCCGTTATATCTATATCATCAATATATATTTTCCCTTTTGTAGGAGATAACAATCCATTTAAATGTTGTATTAAAGTTGATTTTCCTGAACCTGTATGCCCAATCAAAGCTACAAAATCATTATCATTTATTGTTAAATTAATGTCCTTTAAAGCAACTTTCTCAAAGGGACTTCCAGGCATATAAATGTGTGTTAAACTTTCTATTTTAATTGACATACTGCATCCACCATCTCATCTATATTTAAAATTTCAGTACTTATATCTATACCTTCTTTTCTCAATTCATAAGCTAACTCAGTAACTTGCGGAACATCTAATCCTATTTTTTTCATAACATCAACTTTAGAAAATACTTCTCTAGGTGTTCCTTCCATCCTAATTTGGCCATCATCAACAACTATAATTCTATCAGCTTGTGCTGCTTCATCCATATAATGAGTTATTAACACTATAGTAATATTGTGCTGTTTATTTAACTCTTTAATGTTGTTTATAACTTCTTTTCTACCACTAGGGTCTAACATTGCAGTAGGCTCATCAAATACAATACAATCAGGTTGCATAGCTAAAACTCCTGCTATGGCAACTCTTTGCTTTTGCCCACCAGATAATAAATGTGGAGCATGTCTCTTATACTCACTCATCCCAACCTTAGCAAGACTATCATCAACGCGCTTTCTTATCTCCTTAGGATCTACCCCTAAATTTTCAGGACCAAAAGCTACATCTTCTTCAACTATTGTTGCTACAAGTTGATTGTCTGGGTTTTGAAAAACCATTCCTGCTTTGCTTCTAATATCCCATAAGTTTTGCTGATCTTTTGTATCCATCCCATCCACTAATACAGTACCCGATGAAGGTGTTAACAATGCATTAATATGTTTTGCAATAGTTGATTTTCCAGACCCATTATGTCCTAGCACTACTACAAATTCACCTTTAGATACTTTTAAATTAACCCCTTTAATTACCACCTTACCCTCTTGTTCTTCAGTTGATGCATATTTAAAGGTTACATTATCTATGTCTATCATAAAGTTATCCATATACTACCTCCTATTTAACATATATCTTTAGACTATATAGAACATTCTTTATACTCTAAAAATATATTTTTATATTACAAAATGGGGACTAAGTATCAACTTAATCCCCTTATTATTATACTAATTCAAGTATAACTATTTCAGCTCCGTCCCCTCTTCTAGGACCTTTCTTATACATTCTTGTATATCCACCGTTTCTTTCAGCGTATTGTGGAGCTATATTATCAAAAAGATTCTTTACAACAGCTTCTTCTTGTACAAAAGCTAGAACTTGTCTTCTTGAATGTAAATCACCCTTCTTCGCAAGAGTAATCATTTTTTCAGCAAGGCTTCTTGCTTCTTTAGCTCTAGTTTCAGTTGTTTCAATCTTACCGTATTTTAAGAAACTTGTTACAAGACTTCTTAGCATAGCTCTTCTTTGGTCAGTAGGACGACCTAACTTACGATAACCTGCCATGGATTTACCTCCTTACTCATCGTTTAGTCTTAAACCTAAGCCTAGTTCTTTTAATTTTCTTTCAACTTCTTCAAGAGATTTCTTTCCTAAATTTCTTACTTTCATCATATCATCCATTGACTTTGATGCAAGTTCTTGAACTGTATTAATTCCAGCTCTCTTTAAACAGTTATAAGATCTAACTGATAAATCTAGCTCTTCTACAGTCATCTCTAGTACTTTCTCTTTTTTATCCTCTTCTTTTTCTATCATAATTTCAACATCATTCGTATTGTCAGTTAATGACATGAATAACTTGAAATGTTCTATAAGAATTTTAGCTGATAAGCTTATAGCCTCATCAATCTTAATTGTACCATTAGTCCAGATTTCTAAAGTTAACTTATCATAGTCAGTAATTTGACCAACTCTAGTATTTTCAACTGTAAAGTTAACTCTCTTAACTGGTGTGTATATTGAGTCTACAGCAATAGCGGATATTGGTAAATCTTCACTCTTATTTTTATTTTGAGTAACATATCCTCTACCTTTGTTTACTGTTAGTTCCATATAAAGTCTTCCGTTTTCATCAAGCGTTGCAATATGTAAATCCTTATTAACAACCTCTACATCACCGTCAGTCTTTATATCTGCTCCTGTTACAACCCCAGGACCTTTTGCATCTATATAAATTGTCTTTTGACCTTCACCATTCATTCTCAAAGCTAAAGCTTTAATGTTAAGAATTAATTCTGTAACATCCTCTTTAACTCCAGTAACTGTTGAGAACTCATGAAGAACTCCATCAATTTTAACTGATGTTGTTGCAGCACCTGGTAAAGATGATAATAAAATTCTTCTAAGAGCATTACCTAAAGTAATTCCGTATCCTCTTTCAAGTGGTTCTACTACGTATTTACCGTAAGTACCATCTTCGTTTGATTCTACACACTCAATTATTGGCTTTTCAATCTCTAACATACACAAACCCTCCTTATATTTAAAATGGCAACCTTATTTTGAGGGCAACTGATTCTCATATTTGTAATCATACGAAATGTATGATTAACAAATATTAATATACTACTTGCTGTATAACTCGACGATAAGCGTTTCATTAACAGGAACGTCAATATCTTCTCTTGTTGGTTCAGCAACTACTTTGCCTTCGTAGTTTTCGATATTTGCTTCTAACCATTTTGGTAAAGTCTTTGGATTTTCAACGAAAGTCTTGAACTTTTCGCTTCCTCTACTCTTTTCACAAACAGTTATTACATCATTTACACAAACTTTGTATGATGGAATATCTACTTTCTTTCCATTTACTAAGAAATGTCCATGAGTTACTAGTTGTCTAGCTTCATTTCTTGATGCACCATATCCTAATCTATATGCTACGTTATCAAGTCTTAATTCTAATAACTTTAATAAGTTTTCACCAGTAATTCCTTTTATGTGTTCAGCCTTTTCATAGTAATTTCTGAATTGGCTTTCTAAAACTCCGTATATTCTCTTAGCTTTTTGCTTTTCTCTTAATTGAATTCCGTAGTTTGATAACTTCTTCTTGCTAGCTCCATGTTGTCCTGGCGCATAGCTTCTTCTTGCAAAAGCGCATTTATCTGTATAACATCTATCCCCTTTAAGGAACAGTTTCATACCTTCTCTTCTACATAATCTACATGTAGCTCCAGTATATCTTGCCATTAATTACACCTCCTATGATGGTTAATACTAGACTCTTCTTCTTTTTGGTGGTCTACATCCATTATGAGGGATAGGAGTAACGTCTTTAATTAAAGTTACTTCTAATCCTGCTGCTTGTAGGGATCTTATAGCTGCTTCTCTACCTGCACCTGGTCCCTTTACATATACTTCGATGCTCTTTAATCCATGCTCCATCGCTGCCTTAGCTGCTGTTTCAGCTGCCATTTGCGCTGCGAAAGGAGTACTCTTTCTTGAACCTCTAAATCCTAGAGCTCCAGCACTTGACCATGATAAAGCATTTCCTGCTGCATCCGTTAAAGTAACTATTGAGTTATTGAAAGTTGACTTGATGTGTGCAGCACCATGCTCAACGTTTTTTCTTTCTTTTCTTCTTCTAGTCTTTTTAACTTTTTGAGCTGCCATTATCTTCCCTCCTTATTACTTCTTCTTATTAGCGATAGTCTTCTTAGGACCTTTTCTTGTTCTCGCATTAGTCTTAGTTTTTTGTCCTCTAACTGGAAGACCTTTTCTATGTCTAATTCCTCTGTAGCATCCGATTTCTTGTAATCTCTTAATGTTTAAAGCAACTTCTCTTCTTAAATCACCTTCAACATTCATTTCTTTTATAAATGTTCTAATTGCATTAACTTCATCTTCAGTTAAATCTTTAACTCTTGTATCCGGATTTATTCCAGTTTCAGCTAAAATCTTTTGAGATGTTGCTAAACCAATTCCGAATATATATGTTAGACCTATTTCAACTCTTTTTTCTCTTGGTAGGTCAATACCTGCTATTCTTGCCATTAAAATTTACACCTCCTGGTAATTAAAATGCCTTAAAAAATAGATTCTATAGTAATTTAATATATATAATAAAGTTTAGGTCATTAGTGATATTTTCACTAATGCAGCCGCTCCTAAAACCTAATTATTAGATTATTGACTATATAATCATATTTGACTTTACTAAAAAAGTCAATAAATTTTAAATGCCTAATTTGTATTTTTTGTCTAATATTATTTTATATTAGCCTTGTTTTTGCTTGTGCTTTGGATTTTCACAGATTACCATTACTCTTCCTTTTCTTCTTATGATCTTGCACTTTTCGCAAATAGGCTTAACTGATGGTCTTACTTTCATAGCTAACCCTCCTTGTATTAGTAACAGTAGATTTTATACTGCTTTATTTTGCTCTCCATGTAATTCTACCTCTACTTAAATCATATGGAGATAATTCTACTGTAACCTTATCTCCAGGCAGAATTCTTATGAAGTTCATTCTTAATTTGCCTGATATATGTGCTAGAATTGTGTGCCCACTTTCAAGTTCAACTTGGAACATAGCATTGGGTAATGATTCTAGAACAGTACCTTGCATTTCTATAACATCGTCTTTTGACATAAGGTAATCAACCCTCCTTAACAATGCCCTTTAATTTTAGAAGTCTCTTAATCTTTAAATCAGTACTTTTTTCATTTCTTAAAATCGATAATCTTACATCTTCATTTATATTACATATAATACTTAAATGCTTAAGATTCTTTTTCTTAGGATTATTTATAGTCTTAATATTACCATCGGCTACTAGTACGTATTCACTATTAATCTGATTAGTTATTATATATAAATGATTTTTATCTCTTCCAGCTTTTGATAGTACTACTTTTCCAATCAAGTCATTGTTTTGCAAATTCTTCACCTCGATGATTACCTTAGTATAAACCGTAACATTACGAATTTATAACTAAGCAACACTATTATTTTATTAGTGTTAATATTTCGGGCCCATCTGGTAAAATCGCAACAGTATTTTCATAATGTGCTGATAGTTTCCTATCTTTTGTAACAACAGTCCACCCATCAGATAGAGTTAGTACTTTGCAATCACCTACATTAACCATAGGTTCAATTGCTAATACCATTCCTTCTCTTAACTTTGGACCTCTACCCGGCATACCGAAATTGGGTACTTCAGGATCTTCGTGTAGATTTCTTCCGATTCCATGACCTACGAAATCTCTTACAACTGAGAAACCTGAATGTTCAACATACGTTTGAATTGCATGTGAAATATCTGTTAGTCTGTTTCCTATATGAGCAAATTTAACTCCCTCAAAAAAACAATCTTTCGTAACTTCAATTAACTTTTGTGCTTCTTGTGAAACATTTCCTACTGAAAAAGTTCTTGCTGCATCTCCATGAAAACCTTCAAAAACAGCACCACAGTCTACACTTACAATATCGCCCTCAGTTAACTTATAGGCTCCTGGTATTCCATGAACTACTTGCTCATTGATTGATATACAAAGTGATGAAGGAAATCCATACAATCCCTTAAAAGAAGGTTTGGCTCCTTGTTTAATAATAAACTCCTCTGCTATCCTATCTAACTCCGCTGTAGTTATACCAGGTTTTATTTTTTCTTCTATTAATAATAATGTTTCTGCTACTATTCGGCCTGATTTCCTCATATAGTTAAGTTCATTATTATTCTTTATAATAATCACTAAACTGGCTCTCCTAATATAGTACAAATACTTTCAAACACTTCATTAATAGCTTTTGTACCATCTACTGTAGAAAGTAACTCTCTCTCTTTATAGAAATCAATTAGTGGTTGTGTTTGTCTCTCATATACATCAAGTCTTTCTTTTACTGTTTCTTCTGTATCATCTTTTCTTTGAACTACATCCGAACCACAAAGCTCACACTTGCCTTCAATCGGTGGATTAAATTTTATGTGATAACTTGCCCCACATGATGGACACACTCTTCTTCCTGTCATTCTTTCAAGTATAAAATCTCTAGGTACCTCTATACATAAAGCAGTATCTAAAGACTCTTTTCTCTTTTGTAAGAACTCTTGAAGAGCTTCTGCTTGGCTTACCGTTCTTGGGAAGCCATCTAATAAATATCCATTCTCACAATCATCATGTTGAAGTCTATCTTTTACCATATCTATTGTAACTTGATCAGGAACTAACTGACCATTATCAATATACTTTTTAGCTTCTATTCCAAGTGGAGTATTTTCCGAAATATTCTTTCTAAAAATATCTCCTGTTGAAATATGAGGAATTGAATATCTATTACTAATTGATTTTGCCTGTGTTCCTTTTCCTGCACCAGGAGGACCTAGTAATATAATCTTCACGGGCATCATCTCCATTTTATTTTCTATTTAAGAAATCCTTCATAATGACGCATCACCATTTGAGATTGTAACTGTCTTGAGAAGTCCATTGCTACTCCTATTACAATTAACACTGCTGTTGCACCAAATTGAATTCCTTTAAATGGTGTGTATTGTTCCACTAAAATAGGAGTTACTGCTAAAAATGCAGCAAACACACCACCTATAATTGATACTCTAGCTAATATTTTTTCAAAATATTCAGTTGTTTGCTCACCTGGTCTTATTCCAGGAACAAAACCTGCTGACTTATTTAGATTTTCAGCCATCTCATCTGGTTTTAAAGTAACTTCATTATAGAACCAAGTAAAGAATACTGTTAATAAAGCAAATATTACTGGATACATCCATGTTTTTTCATTAAAGATGCTGTAACTACTACCTATAATCCATTGTGAAACACTGCTGTTAGGGAAAAACTGAGCTATAGCTTTTGGAAATCCCATTACTGACATTGCAAATATAATTGCAATTACAGCTGCACTTATTATACTTAACGGAATATGTGTAGATTGTCCTTTCATAACTTTATTACCAACAGCTTTACCTGCATATTGTACTGGAATCTTTCTTTCAGCAAGACTAAAGAAAATAGATATTGCTAATAGAGCAATAACAGCTACTATAAATAAAGCTAATGCTACTTTATCTACTTCTAAACTTAAAACTTTACTAACTGTAAGTGGTAATCTAGAAATAATATTAACAAAAATTAATATTGATGTTCCATTACCAAATCCCTTAACTGTAATTTGATCTCCTAACCAAATACAGAATGTTGATCCAACAACAAGGGACATTATTACTATAACTAATTCTAAACTTGAACTAGATATCATTGCACCTTGTGAACCAAATGAAGCTACTGAACCAATAGCTAATATTATAGCAATTACAATAGCGACATAACGAGTAGCATTTTGTATTTTTTTTCTACCCTCTTGCCCCTCTTTAGATAGTTGCTCTAAAGATGGAATAGCTATTGTTAATAATTGCATTATAATTGATGCATTAATATATGGTGTTACACCTAATGCTAATATACTAAAGTTACTAAATGCTCCACCAGATATTAAATCATAGAAACCAAGTAACCCAGATTGAGTCATCTCTTGTATTCTTGATATAAATTCAGCATTGATTCCAGGAACAGGAATATGAGTTCCCATCCTGAAAATCGCTACTAAAAATATTGTCCAACAGAATTTTTTTCTCAATTCTGGAACCTTCCAGGCATTACGTAGGGTTGATAGCATATTAAATCACCTCAACTTTTCCTCCAGCTGCTTCGATCTTCTCTACTGCAGATTTTGAAAGTTTACATCCTTTTATAGTTAAGCTCTTTTCTAAGTTTCCGTTTCCAAGAATCTTAACTCCATCCATAACTTTACTTATTACTCTCTTCTCAAGTAATACTTCAGGAGTAACTTCAGTTCCGTTTTCAAATATATTTAATCTATCCACATTAATACTAACGATCTTCTTAGCAAATATATTTGTAAAACCTCTCTTTGGAAGTCTTCTGTAAAGAGGCATTTGACCTCCTTCAAAACCTGGTCTTACTCCACCGCCTGATCTAGCGTTTTGTCCTTTTTCACCTTTTCCGGCATTTCTACCTAAACCAGAACCAGTACCTCTACCAACTCTCTTAGGAGCCTTTTTGCTACCTGCTGCTGGCTTTAATTCATGAAGTTTCATTATCAGTACACCTCCTCTAAATTATACTTCTTCTACCTTTAGTAAATAGTCAATCTTCTTAATCATACCTTTTATTTGAGGAGTTTCCTCTTTTTCTACTGTTTTACCAATTTTCTTTAGTCCTAGGGCATTTGCAGTAGCGATATGGTCTTTCTTTCTACCTATTAAGCTCTTAACTAGAGTAACTCTTAACTTAGCCATCGCCAATTCCCTCCTAACCTAGAATCTCTTCAACAGATTTTCCTCTTAATTTAGCTATATCTTCAGCTGTTCTTAAGTTTGCTAATCCGTTGATAGTTGCATTTACCATGTTTCTTGGATTGTTTGAACCTAATGACTTAGCTCTAACATCCTTTAATCCTGCTAATTCAAGTACAGCTCTTGCAGGACCCCCAGCAATAACTCCTGTACCTTCTTTAGCTGGCATTATAAGAACTTTTCCTGTTCCGAAAGTTCCATATATTTCATGAGGAACAGTTGTTCCAACCATAGAAACTTTTACTAAGTTTTTCTTAGCATCTTCTATTCCCTTTTTGATTGCTACTGGAATTTCGATAGATTTTCCCATTCCAACTCCAACGTGTCCGTTTTCGTCACCAACAACAACTAGAGCGCTGAATCTGAAGTTTCTACCACCCTTAACAACCTTAGTAACTCTGTTTATATAAACAACCTTTTCTTTAAGGTCTAGTTGACTAGGATCGATTCTCATGTATTTCCCTCCTTATTTTTTAGAAATTTAATCCTGCTTCTCTAGCAGCTTCTGCTAATTGTTGTACTCTTCCGTGATATACATATCCACCTCTGTCGAACACAACATCTTTAATTCCTTTTTCTAATGCCTTCTTAGCTACTAGTTCTCCTACAAGTTTAGCACCTTCTTTGTTACCGCCCTTTGCAGAGAAGTCTTTTTCTAAGCTTGAAGCAGAAACTATAGTTACAGCATTTATATCATCAATTATTTGTGCATAAATATTTTTTTCACTTCTGTATACTGAAAGTCTTGGTCTTTCAGGAGTACCGAAAACTTTCTTACGAACTCTAAGGTGACGTTTTACTCTACTTGCTTTTTTGTCTACCTTCTTGAACATAAAGCTCACTCCTTTCTATTATTTCTTACCAGTTTTACCTTCTTTACGTCTGATTACTTCGCCTTCGAATTTAATTCCTTTACCCTTATATGGTTCTGGCTTTCTCCAACGTCTGATATCAGCCGCTTGTGCTCCAACAACTTGCTTATCTATACCTTTGATAACAACTTTTGTTGCAGCAGGAGTTTCGAAAGTAATTCCATTCATTGGTTCTATTTCAACTGGATGTGAGTATCCAAGGTTCATTACAAGTTTCTTTCCTTGTAGTTGAGCTCTATAACCAACACCTACTAATTCTAAAGTCTTTTGGTAACCTTCGTTAACTCCAATTACCATGTTATTAATAAGTGCTCTTGTTAATCCGTGAAGAGCTCTGTGCTCTTTTACATCACTAGGTCTAGTAACAACAACTTCGTTGTTTTCAACCACTATCTTAATGTCTTTGTGCATAGCATTTACTAGCTCACCTTTTGGTCCCTTAGCTGTAACAACATTATCTGCTGATACAGTTACAGTTACGCCAGCAGGAATAGCTATTGGTAATCTACCTACTCTTGACATAATTGCACCTCCTGTATTCTTCTCGTACAAACATATATTTAATCTATCTAGTTACTTCCTATATAAGATACTACCAAACGTAGCAAACTACTTCTCCGCCTAGTCCCATCTTTCTAGCTTCTCTATCAACCATTATTCCCTTAGAAGTTGATATAACAGCTATTCCTAATCCGTTTAACACCTTTGGAGTTTCATCTTTTTTACAGTAAACTCTTAATCCTGGCTTAGATATTCTCTTTATTCCAGTAATAACTCTTTCTTTGTTAGAACCGTATTTAAGAGATATTCTTAACATTGGTACAACACCATCATTGTACTCATCTATTTCTTTAATATATCCTTCTTGTAATAATATATTTGCTATTGCCTTCTTCACATTTGAAGAAGGTACTTCTACTACCTCATGTCTTACAGCATTTGCGTTTCTAATACGAGTTAGCAAATCTGCTATAGGATCTGTCATAACCATTTAATGTGCCTCCTTTCGCTCTATGAATCGATATTACCAGCTTGCTTTCTTGCATCCAGGGATTTGTCCCTTATAAGCAAGTTCTCTGAAACAAATACGGCATATACCGAACTTTTTAAGTACTGCATGTGGTCTACCACATATTCTACATCTTGTATAAGCTCTTGTTTTATATTTAGGTGTCTTATTCCACTTTTCAATAATAGCTTTACGTGCCACGACTTTCCCTCCTTATTATTGAGCGAATGGCATTCCAAGGAATCTTAATAATTCTCTTGCTTCTTCGTCAGTGTTAGCTGTAGTTACGAAGATTATATCCATTCCTCTCACTTTATCGATTTTATCGTACTCTATTTCTGGGAATATTAATTGCTCTTTAATTCCTAGTGAATAGTTTCCTCTTCCATCAAATGACTTGCTTGAAACACCTCTGAAGTCTCTAACTCTTGGTAGAGCGATTGCCATTAGCTTATCAGCAAATTCATACATCTTTGCTTTTCTTAATGTAACTTTACATCCTAATGGCATATTTTCTCTTATCTTAAAGTTAGCAACAGATTTCTTTGCTCTAGTTAATATTGGCTTTTGACCAGCTATTAATGTTAAATCATTAACTGCTGCTTCTAAAACCTTTTGATTTTCTTTAGCTTCTCCAACACCCATATTGATTACTATCTTTTCAAGTCTTGGAACTTCCATTATATTTTTATAACCAAACTTTTCAATCATAGCTGGTATAATTTCTTTTTCGTACTTTTCTTGAAGTCTTGTCATATTGATTTACCTCCTTTCAGATTCTAGAATGTTTCTCCGCACTTCTTGCAAACTCTTACCTTAGCTCCGTCTTCTAATAACTTATTGCTAATTCTAGTTGCACTCTTGCACTTTGTACAATATAACATAACCTTTGAGCTGTATATAGCAGCTTCCTTTTCTATAATAGCACTTTCGGCTTGATTTCTAGTAGCCTTTTGGTGCTTCTTAACTATGTTAACTCCTTTTACAAGAACCTTTCCTGTCTTAGGATATACTTTTAAAACTTCTCCAGTTTTTCCTTTGTCTTTTCCTGAAATAACTACAACTGTGTCGTTCTTTCTTACATGTACCTTCAAGTTAGCCACCTCCTCTATTATAGAACTTCAGGTGCTAATGATAAGATTTTATTAAATTCTTTATCTCTTAGCTCCCTAGCAACTGGTCCGAAGATACGAGTTCCTCTTGGTTGCTTATCATCTTTTATTATAACTGCAGCATTTTCATCAAACTTAATGTATGAACCATCTGCTCTTCTTAATCCTCTTACAGATCTAACTATAACAGCCTTTACTACGTCACCTTTTTTAACAACTCCGCCTGGTGTTGCACTTTTAACGCTAGCAACTATTACATCTCCAATGTTACCGAACTTTCTCTTAGATCCGCCTAAAACTCTGATACACATGATTTCTTTTGCACCTGAGTTATCTGCTACCTTTAGTAAGGTTTGTTGTTGTATCATTGAATTACCCTCCTTTCAGTCTTTAAAGCTTATTTTGCTTTTTCAACTATCTCAACAAGTCTCCATCTCTTATCTTTAGATAATGGTCTAGTCTCCATTATTAATACTCTATCATTTATTCTAGCTTCATTATTTTCATCATGAGCTTTAAACTTAGTAGTTCTGTTAACAGTCTTACCATATAACGGATGTCTTACCTTAGTTTCAACAGCAACTACGATAGTTTTATCCATTTTGTCAGAAACAACTCTACCAATTCTTTTCTTTCTTAGTGCTCTTTGTTCCATTTAAAGAATACCTCCTTCCGATTACTGTTGAACCTTTAGCTCTTCTTCTCTTAAGATGGTTTTTATTTGGGCTATAGATTTCTTAACTTCTCTTATTCTCATAGGATTTTCTAATTGTCCTGTAGCTAATTGGAATCTTAAGTTGAATAATTCAGCTTTTAAATCTCCTAATTTAGCTTGTAAATCTTGAGGATTATTTGCTCTTAATTCTTTTAATTCTCTAGCCTTCATTATTCTTCACCACCCATTTCCTCAAAATCTCTTCTTGTAACAAACTTTGTTTTTACAGGAAGTTTGTGTGATGCAAGTCTCATAGCTTCTCTTGCAACTTCTTCATTAACTCCTGATAACTCAAATAAAACTCTACCAGGCTTAACTACTGCTACCCAATATTCTGGTGAACCTTTACCTGAACCCATTCTTGTTTCAGCTGGTTTCTCAGTTACTGGCTTATCTGGGAAAATCTTTATCCAAAGTTTTCCTCCTCTTCTGATGTATCTATTTATAGCAATTCTGGCTGCCTCGATTTGATTACTTGTAATCCAACCACAACTAGTAGCTTGAATACCGAAATCTCCATAAGCAAGGAAATTTCCTCTTGTAGCTTTACCTTTCATTCTACCACGTTGTACCTTACGATGCTTTACTCTTTTAGGCATTAACATGATCTATTCCTCCTTTCTTACGCGTCAACTTCTTCCTTTTCAACTTTTTTAGTTGGAAGAACTTCTCCATTATAAACCCAAACCTTAACTCCGATCTTACCGTATGTTGTATCTGCTTCAGCAAATCCATAATCAATGTCTGCTCTTAAAGTTTGTAGTGGAATTGTTCCTTCGTGATATTGTTCTGTTCTAGCTATTTCTGCTCCTCCTAATCTTCCTGAACAAGCAGTCTTAACACCCTTTACTCCGTGTTTCATAGCTCTTTGAATTGTTTGCTTCATAGCTCTTCTGAATGAGATTCTCTTTTCTAATTGAGCAGCAATATTTTCTGCCATTAATTGAGCATCTGCTTCAGCATTCTTAACTTCAACAATGTTTATTAAAACATTCTTTCCGCCAATTAACTTATTTATCTTTTGCTTTAAGGCTTCGATTCCAGCTCCACCTTTTCCAATAACAACACCTGGCTTTGCAGTGTGTATGTTTAACTTAATTCTCTTAGCAGCTCTTTCTATTTCGATCTTTGAAATACCTGCTGAGAATAATTCTTTTTTTACATATTCTCTGATCTTGTTATCTTCAACTAAGTTATCAGCAAAGTCTTTTTTATTAGCATACCACTTTGCATCCCACTCTTTAATAACACCTACTCTAAGTCCGTGAGGATGTACTTTTTGACCCACTTATATTTCCCTCCTTCTTCTAAGCTCTTTCTTTAACAACTACAGTTATGTGGCTTGTTTTCTTAAGAATCTTAAACGCTTTACCATGGTCCATTGGTCTAAATCTCTTTAGTGTTGGACCTTGACCAACGTGTATTTCTGAAACATATAATTTGTCAGTATCTAATGCAAAATTATTTTCTGCATTTGCAACAGCTGATTTTAAAACTTTGTTAATAACTACTGCTGCTTCTCTTGGAGTGTATTGTAAAATAGCAAAAGCTTCTTTAACATCTTTTCCTCTTATTAAATCTGTAACTGCTCCTACCTTAATTGGAGACATTCTTACATGCTTAGCTATAGCCTTAGCTTCCATATCTTGTTCCTCCTTTCCTGGCGCCTATACTATCTTTTAGACTTCTTATCTGTGTCCACGTGCCCTTTGAAAGTTCTAGTTAAAGCGAACTCTCCAAGCTTATGTCCAACCATATCTTCTGATACATATACAGGAACATGCTTTCTTCCATCGTGAACAGCTATTGTATGACCTATCATTTGTGGGAAAATTGTTGAACTTCTTGACCAAGTCTTTATAACCTTTTTCTCACCATTTGCATTCATTTCTTCAATCTTTTTAATTAATCCTTCATGGACAAAAGGTCCTTTTTTTGTTGATCTACTCACTTATATTGCCTCCCTTCACTAACCTTAGGCTGATAAGCCATGAAGAGAATAGGTTCTCTTCATATTACTTATCGTTTCTTCTCTTAATGATAAATCTATCAGAATACTTCTTATTCTTTCTAGTCTTGTATCCAAGTGCTGGTTTACCCCATGGAGTAACTGGACTTGGTCTACCGATTGGTGATCTACCTTCACCACCACCATGAGGGTGATCGCAAGGGTTCATTACAGAACCTCTAACAGTAGGTCTCCATCCCATGTGTCTCTTTCTACCTGCTTTACCTATATTAACTATATCATTAGTTGAGTTAGATACAGTTCCTACAGTAGCTCTACATTCGATTCTTACATATCTCATTTCACCTGAAGGTAATCTTAATGTAGCGTAGTCTCCTTCTTTAGCCATTAATTGAGCTGAAGCTCCTGCAGATCTAACTAATTGAGCTCCTTTTCCAGCTTGTAACTCTATGTTGTGAACAACTGTACCAACTGGTATATTCTTTAATGGAAGAGCATTACCTGCTTTGATATCTGCTTCTGGTCCTGATACAACTACATCTCCTACAGCTAAACCAGCTGGAGCTATTATGTATCTCTTTTCACCATCTGCATATACTACTAAAGCAATGTATGCTGATCTATTTGGATCGTATTCTATTGTAGCAACCTTTGCTGGAACACCATCCTTATTTCTCTTAAAATCAATTACTCTATACTTTCTCTTAGCACCGCCACCACGATGTCTAACAGTTATTTTACCTTGTGCATTTCTACCACCATTTTTCTTTAAAGAAACAAGAAGTGATTTTTCAGGTACATTTGTTGTAATTTCTTCAAATGTTGCCATTGTCATTTCTCTTCTTGAAGGGGTAGTTGGTTTAAACTTTTTAACTGCCATTTTGTTACCTCCTTCTTACAGCTTATCTGGTGTTTTACACCAATAAATCACCTTTATTTAACTATTGTAATCCTTCAAAGAATTCTATTCCCTTGCTATCTGCTGCAAGTGTTACAATAGCTTTCTTGTAGTCAGATCTCTTTCCTACATGTACGCCCATTCTCTTAGTTTTTCCCATAGTTCTTATAGTTTGAACGCTAGCAACTTTAACTCCAAACACTTCTTCAACAGCTCTCTTTATTTGAGACTTGTTTGAATTAATGTGAACTATGAAAGTGTACTTATTTTCTGCCATAGCTGTCATAGTCTTTTCAGTTATAACAGGCTTTCTTATTATATCATGGCTTGTTAACTTCATTATGCGTACACCTCCTCAATCTTTGATACAGCATCTTTAGTCATGATCACTTTTTCAAACTTTAGTAAATCATAAACATTGATGTTGTTTACAGGAATTACTGAAACTCCTTCAATATTTCTAGCTGACTTATAAACCACTTCGTTTGATTCAGCTGTTACTATTAATGTCTTATTAGCATTGAAAGCTTTTAGCATTTCTGCCATAGACTTAGTCTTGATTGCTTCAAATTCAAGATTTTCTAAAACGATCATCTCTTCATTTTGAACCTTACAAGTTAATGCAGACTTCATAGCTACTCTTCTCATGCTCTTTGGTACTGACATTCTGTAATCTCTTGGCTTTGGTGCAAAAACAACACCACCCTTAATCCATTGTGGAGCTCTTATAGAACCTTGTCTTGCTCTACCTGTTCCCTTTTGTCTCCAAGGCTTGATTCCGCCTCCTCTTACTTCAGCTCTTGTCTTAGCTGATTGAGTTCCTTGTCTCTTGTTTGCAAGTAATGCAACAACTACTTGGTGCATTGCATCCTTATTAACTTCAACTGCGAAAACATTATCGTTTAATTGAATTTCTCCAACTTGCTTTGCTTCTTTATTAAATAATCCTACTGTAGGCATCCTGTGCGTCCTCCTTTCTTACAGAAATTAAGCCTTAACTGTATTTCTAATAACTACTGTACCTTTATTAGGTCCTGGGATTCCACCCTTTATTAGTATTAAATTTTTTTCAGCTATAACTTTAACTACTTCTAAGTTTAATACTGTTGTATTAACAGCACCCATGTGACCTGGCATATGTTTATTCTTAAATGTTCTTGATGGATCTGATGATGCTCCCATTGAACCTACTGCTCTATGGAACTTAGAACCATGTGACATTGGTCCTCTTTGAGCATTCCATCTCTTAATTACACCTTGGAATCCCTTACCTTTAGAAATTCCTGATACATCAACCTTATCTCCTACCGCAAAAACGTCAGCCTTTATTTCTTGACCAACTTCATATTCGCTAGCATTTTCAAGTTTGAATTCTTTAAGTGTTCTTCTTAATGAAACTCCTGCTTTAGCAAAATGTCCCTTAGCTGGCTTGTTAACTAATTTTTCTCTTATTTCACCAAAACCAACTTGGATAGCTTCATACCCATCTTTTTCTGTTGTCTTCTTTTGAACAACAACACATGGACCTGCTTCTACTACTGTTACAGGAATCATCTTTCCATTTTCATTGAAAATTTGAGTCATTCCTATTTTCTTACCTATAATAGCTTTTTTCATTTTACTTACACCTCCCAAACTAATTAGCGGATTGTAACACAATCATAATAGTTCAATCTCTATTTAAAAGTTTTGCTATTAAAGCTTTATTTCGATATCTACACCTGCTGGTAGATTTAATCTCATTAATGCATCAACAGTCTTTGGTGATGGATTAACGATATCTATAAGTCTCTTGTGAGTTCTTATTTCGAACTGCTCTCTAGAGTCCTTGTATTTGTGAACTGCTCTTAATATTGTAACAACATCTTTTTCTGTTGGTAGTGGTACTGGACCAGCAACCTTAGCTCCTGTTGATTTAGCAGTTTCAACGATTTTTTCAGCTGATTGATCTAATATTGTGTGATCAAAAGCCTTTAATCTTATTCTTATTTTTTGTTTTGACATCTTGGTTTCCCTCCTTTTCATGTACGCTTTACTTCTAACGCACAACAGCGGTTATCTGTAAACTGTTCCTGGTGTTTCACACTTTTAAACAAATCTAACAGATTCCCTGTCGTCGGATTCTAGATCCAGACATACTCATCAAGAATTACCCGGAAGTCCGGCAACCTCTTGATTCATCGCTGTTTGCTCTGCAACTTCTTTATTATACTATTTTTCATTAATGTTTTCAAGTTTTTTAATTACATTATTTTTAATTTTTATTTGTATAATATTAACTGTTTTTTCATCTCAACTGTACTTTATTTTATATTCTTTTTTATTCACTTTCAAGCACTTTATTATGTATTTAATGCTTAATACTTATATATTATCCAAAGTTTAGTAATGTTATAATAAATAACTTCTCTTTATATAATAATTTTTCTATAAAGAAAGAGTAGAAGACGTCTCCTCTACTCTTTATAACCAAGTTTAAATTTAAACATTATATGATTCTAAAATTATTCTATTATGCTAGTAACAACACCTGAACCTACAGTTCTTCCACCTTCTCTGATCGCGAATCTTAAACCTTCGTCCATTGCTACTTGAGT